>CAZAQI010000113.1:0-6230 GCA_964487465.1 uncultured Candidatus Bathyarchaeia archaeon | reverse complement strand
CCATCCATTTGGAACCCTAGAATAAACAGAAAGCCAACTCCTTCGCTAATATTGGCAATCATCATGGTCATAATAGTAACTATATAAGGAGTGAACCAGTTCAATCGACTAAATCAAACTGAATATGTTGAGAGCAGAGAATTCGAAGGAGCAAGGCTCTCTTCCATCAATGACTTCCGTGAAAATAGCATAGAAGGTCATCAAGAAATAAACACGTCAGATTATAAACTGGAGATATTTGGAAAAATCAAGACACCTACACGGTACACTACTATATCATTTTATCGTGTTATTGTTTCCTTCACATTTATTATTCTACTAAAGTTAGAAACTCAAAGACATCTGAATCGTAAGTTCTATTACAATCTTAACATCTACTCAGATAATATGTTATCAAACAAGTACAAGAAGATTGAAAAAGACCTCATTGGTGAGACCTGGCAATCTAACGAGATATATCAGAACATGTTGATCCTCGCAGATGAAATTGGAAGCAGATTCGCTGGAACCGCCAGTGAGAAAGAAGCTCAAGAGTACCTTGTCAATAAACTCAAGGAGTATGGATACGAGAACGCGCATAAAGAGGAATTCAACTATTATGGATGGGAACGAGGCCCAGTAACCCTGCATATGACTGAACCAGCGATGAGGGAATTCAAAGCCATAAGCTTGGCCATGAGCCCCGGTGGGTCCGTTGAGGGAGAAGTGATCGATATGGGTACTGGAAGCCCTGAGGAGTTTGAGGAAATAGATCCCCGGGAGGTCAAGGGAAAAATAGTACTCTGTAGCAGCGCCACGAGTCCATCTGGAAAACGTGTTCATAGACGTACCAAGTACGGATATGCTGTAGAGTATGGTGCAGTGGGATTCATATTCATGAATCATAACCCGGGTCAACTGGAACCCACTGGAAGCCTAAGACCCAGCTATAAGATGGGAGCTGAAATACCTGGTGTTGGAGTCAGTCTTGAGACCGGATCCATGATGTTACGGTTAGCGAAAAACAAACCCATGAAGGTGAAACTCGTGGACAAAAGCAAAGTGATCCCAGACAGTGTATCAGCCAACATAGTGGCAGATCTACCCGGGAAGACAGATGAATGGATAATCGTAGGTGGACACTATGATGGACATGATATCGCGCAGGGCGCCATGGATAATCTAAGCGGAACAGCTGTAACACTGGAACTCGCCCGTTTATTCAAATCATATGAGGAGAAGTTCAAGCGTGGAATCAGGTTCATATGCTTCGGCTGCGAGGAGATTGGGGTCACTGGTAGTACATGCTATGTGGCTGATCACGTGGATGATATGGATAAGGCGGCGATTATGGTTAATCTCGAATTAGGTGGATTATCCTATAAGCGTGGTATGAAGCACGCTGCATTTACGGTGTATCAGCCGCCAGAAATGAAGGAGTGGCTTGACGGTTTCCTGAAGGATGTGGCGTATCCAACCAAAGTAGAGAAGGGGGTGAGCGCGGCATCCGATCACTGGCCATTCCTAATGCAAGGGGTACCCGCCATCTATATGCATGAGGAGCCCAACATGAGGAGACTAGTGGAAGGCAGAGGATGGGGGCACACCACCGCAGACTATATGGACAAAGTGGACCCCAGAAACCTTCAGGAAGGAACAATGTTAATGGCCAGGTTATTACTACGCTTAGCTACGCAGAAAAAGAAGATAGCAAAACATACCCCATTGAAAAAGATAGTGAAACATCTTGAAGAGACAGATATGAAGAAGACTCTAGAAATACAGAAAAAGTGGCACCCGGATTCCCCCCGTTAGCTATAAACAAGTACCCTACCCAAGAACCACTTTTTTCCGCTTCAGTAACCGAAGATAGGTTACTGGACGTACCCATAACATACTCACTACAATACATCGAAGCAAAACATCATCACCATCCACGCCTAAACACGTTCATCGGATAATGTATCCTCAAATATCCCTAAATCCAAGCTTTTAACGCCTATTGTAACTAGACCATATAATTGATCAAAGCATCTAAAAAATGGTTAACTAGTTATCTTATTCAGATACTTTATGTTAGATATTATAATCAAAGATGGGAAAGTAATCACAGGCGCAGGGAACCCTTGGTATATAACAGATATCGGGATAAAAAACGAGTTAATAACCAGCATAGGCAAGATACAGCAGGACGCTGGTACAGTGATCAACGCCAAGGATCTTGTTGTCTCTCCTGGATTCATTGATCACCATGATCACAGCGATCTAACCATCCTAGTAGATCGTGAGGCAACATCCAAGGTCCACATGGGTGTAACCACAACAGTCTTCCCCAGCTGCGGCTCAGGAGTCGCACCACTTAATGAGAAGATGCGTGAAGAGATTCGACGTAATTCTCCGTTCCTTGAGGAAGCCGGGGTAGATGTATCATGGTCAACCATGGACGAGTACCTCTCACTTCTGAGAGCAGAGGGAGTATCAATTAATGTGGCCCCTCTCGTAGGCTTCGGTACTGTAAGAAGATATGTTATGGATATGGCTATGAGAGAGCCAACGAGGGAAGAACTGGACCAAATGAAACGAGAATTAGATACAGCTATGAAAGCTGGATGTAGAGGAATCACCACAGGCTTAAGATATGATCCCCAGAGCTATGCATCGACAGAAGAAGTAATAGAGTTAAGCAGAGTAGCGGCAAAATATGGTGGCTATTATACGAGTCATGTACGGGATGAAGGAGACAGAGGAGACCCTGTATCAGCTATCGAGGAGATAATAGAGATTAGCCGGGAAGCGGATATCCCGGTGAACATTAGTCACTTTAAGGTGCTCTCAAAGCGATTCCTAGATCAATGCCCAAGACTCATTGAGATGATCAAACAGGCGAGAGAAGAAGGTCTACAGGTAACAGCCGACCAGTATCCATACAACGCCAGCGGTACCGGATTAGGTGCATGGATACCCAAATGGGCTAATGAAGGCGGGCCAGAAGAATTAGTCAAACGCCTCAACGAGCCAGAGAAATATAAAAAGATCAAAGAAGGCTTAGCGGTCTCCATGGAAGATCGTGGAGGACCAGAAGCCGCGTTAATTAGCAGTTACCCCTTAAACAGGCAATTAATTGGCATGACTATTGCAGATGTCTCCGAGAAAAGAAAAGAAAAACCCCTAGACTGTGCCCTGGAGTTACTGAGGGATCATACTGAAGCAGTATTATCAGGAGAGGTGAAAGGGGGGTTTGGGATAGTTAACTTTAATCAAAGCGAAGAAAACGTGGAAATTATAATGGAGCAGCCCTGGGTTGCTTTCGGCACAGATGGGAGGGCCCACAAGCCTAGCGGCGTATTGAGTAAACACATGCCAGCACCTCATCCTAGGTTTTATGGTACCTTCCCCAGAGTTCTTGGCAGATATGTACGTGAAAAAGGAATATTGACACTGGAAGACGCGATTAGAAAAATGACCAGCTTACCAGCTCAGATACTCGGGTTAAACAATAGGGGGATTCTCCAAACGGGTAACTATGCAGATATAACTGTATTCGACTTCGAAAGGATCATCGATAAAGCCGAATACGCGCCACCAGAGTCTACCAAACAACTCCCTGAAGGAATTCATCATGTAATCGTAAACGGTGAACTCACCATACAGGCAGGGGAACATACCGGGGTTAGAGCCGGGAAGATACTAACCCTCTGATTCTTCTTTCTCTTGGTTTTTCCTCGATTGTTTAATGTATTGAGATCCTAAAAGTGAGCCTCCGAGCAATGCAAATAAGCTATATGGATCCCCTAAAACACCTCCACCGTAAAACAGGAAATAGATTACTTGATGAAGAAGATAAGCCATTAAACCTGTAATACCACCTGATCGCGTAATTTTATCTATCTCCATCTTCCGGGCAACAAGGCCACCTCCGATAAACCCACCCATTACATGAATCGATAAATAGTATATTCCGAGAAAAGTAGAATCCACATCCGATAATACGTTTTCCGCAAAAAGACTAACAATCTCCCCTGCTAGAAAAGGCAAACCAAAAGCTATTGACGCCCCAGCGAAATATATCTGAAAAACCTGTTTATCCTCTTTAGCCATCCCTTAGACAGGTTTCAATATATTCATTTAATACTTGCCTGAAACTTGTAGACTAAGTATTTTTCATTTATTAATAAATAATTTGTAATTATTTCTGAGCTAACTCTCGCCCAAGTTCTCTACATTGCTCAAGGTTTTTCTCGCTAGGTGAGCCAGCGGATATCACGGTTTTACCCACCTGTTGACCTAAGTGATGGAATAAGGTTAGAGCCTTCTGGGCTCTTCCGCCTCCACCATGGCTGAGGAATATTGCATATGGTTTATCTTTATACCCGGGTTGATTTCTGTGCAGATACCAGTCATCCATAAAGGTCTTCAAGGTACCCGCAACGTAGCTAAAATAGTCAGGGTGCCAATGGCTACCACATCGTATTCTGAGTATTCTTCTATTGAGTACCTTTCATCGTTACAATTATGCAATGTTACGTCACAGCCTGAGTCTTTCAACCCCTCAGCTACAGCTCTAGCCATCTTCTCAGTGTTTCCGTACTGCTGAGAATGATAAAGTACTAGTGCATTCATGAATATAGAATAGAAGCTAAGAGTTATAACTAATTTACTGAAAGACATTGAAAAAATTTAATGATTATGAGATTCAGTGAAGAGGCTAATCCATATCTAGGTAGCCTTTTCTCTGCAACCAGTAAGCCTGGTTCTTGGTGTACCGGAAAATGATGTCACCTTTCTCATCTGACTGGAACTCCCATGGACTCACGAGTACAACGTCCCCCTCACGAACCCAGTTCCTCTTCTTCATCTTACCTCTTATACGGCAGACACGAGTCTCCCCGTCCTGACACTTTACATTCATACGAGTATATCCTAAGTTCTTCTTAACGACACCTAGCACATCATACTCATTGGGCATCTTGATGCGTTTCCGGATATCTCCCTCGTTTTTAACTAATCTTTTACCCACGTTTATACAATCCACCCATCGATCTTTTTGGGCTTCTTATAAATGATCCGAAAAAGAGATGAAAATAATTACTTAATATAGAGAATTAAACATAATAAATAGATGATTCTATCTGTAAAAATGATTAATATCTGTTTTCGCTTCAAAGTTTATTATAAATAATGAATAAATACCTCCTTCATGTAATAAATGGTATCAACTTGAAATATTCCAGTAAATGATATACTTATACGCGGGAGAAAACCCAATGGTAATATGTCCAAGGATGTCGAGGAATCATTAGCATATGGAGGTCAAGCACTCATAGAAGGGGTAATGATGCGCTCAGGTGAGACCATTGTAATGTGCGTCAGACAATCTAATCAAGAAATAGCGACATTCTGTGAACAGACCAACAGTGTAACAAATAAGAACAGAGTATTATCCCTTCCATTCATCCGTGGAATATCCACGTTATTTGAGACCATGTACTATGGCATGAAGGCTATGATGCAGAGCGCAAATATAGTACTGGAGGAAGAGGACGAGGAGTTCAACTTATTCGACTATTTTATTCTCATAGTGATGCTGCTCTTTATGAATGGCTTATTCATCGCCATCCCATTTATTTTAACTAATTATCTCGGGTTGATCGGGTTATGGTTTAATGTAGTCGAGTCTCTTATTCGTCTATCATTGTTCGTAGGGTACCTTTACGTTGTATCGCTTTGGGGTGAAGTGGCTAGGGTCTTCCAGTACCATGGGGCAGAACACAAGGCAATCAACGCTTTTGAGGCTGGCTCAAATATGGAGATCGAGGATGTGGCAAAGTACTCTAGACTTAATCCAAGATGCGGCACGTCTTTCCTATTCCTGACACTGTTAACCAGTATTGCTTTATTCGCCATGATCCCGAGAACAACTTACCTCCTAAGATTAACATACAGACTCATGCTGGTACCGGTAATAGCCGGAGTAAGCTACGAATTACTAAAACTTAGCGATAGGTACAGGAACTCCCCCATTATGAAGCTGATAATTATGCCAGGGTTATGGTTCCAGAGACTCACAACAAAGGAGCCATCCAAGGATATGATGGAGGTGGCGGTAAAAGCGTTGAAAGAAGTAAAAAACATAGAAGAAGCAAAAATAGAGTAGAATACTCCAAGGGATTAATTATTTTATTTATAGCTGGGTAAGATGTCTTCTGCGAATTTCTTTATATCCTGGGTCAGTGTTTCCCTTGGGAAAGCTA
>CAZAQI010000112.1:0-6252 GCA_964487465.1 uncultured Candidatus Bathyarchaeia archaeon | reverse complement strand
AAACATATTAGTAAACCTAGAATAGCTATACCCGACTTATTCACCCTGAATATCCGTGTTTTTATATGAGATTCATCCAAATATTAATTGATTAACAATGGACGTAGATCTTGAGAAAGGAAAAAGGGTAACCATAGCTTTGGATGAGGTTATAACACGGAGCGATGGAACCAAAGCCACCATGAGGGAGTTCGTAAAGGAAATGCTTGTCTACAACCCAAAATTCCATATAACCACTAGTCCCAAAGGCGAGACATGGTACCTGAAAAAGAATAAAGAATAACCCTATTTTTCGAAAACATTATCAACTGTTCTTAAACCTATCTTTTGATTAGATTTGAATAAGGAACCAGTACACGTTGTTATTATCGGTCTCGGGACAGGCGGTTTGTATAGTAGTAGAGCAGCACAGAGACACAATAGACGTACTGAGATAGATATCTATGAGAAAAGAGACTATCATATGTATAGCCCTTGCGGCATACCATATGCTATTGAGGGAAGAGTAGAGGATTTTGAGGACATTAAACACAGGGTACCCACCACCAGGCGCCTTCGTATTCACCTCAGACATGAAGCAATAGGTGGCGATCCACGTAATAAGAAGGTAAAGATAAGAAATCTGGAGACAGGTGAGGACACCTGGGTTGGCTATGACTCACTGATAATAGCCACTGGGAGCAAACCTAAACTACTACCAGTTCCCGGGATCAAAGAGTTCATTGGGAAAGGCATCTACACAGTAAATACACCTGAAGAAGGGCAGACCGTACGCGATGTGGCTCTGAAATCCAGTACAGCTGCGGTTATAGGCGGGGGGGCTATTGGTATGGAGATCGCCCTTGCATTGAAGCATCTGGGTGTTGATGTTCATATCACAAAGCGCAGCGAGCCAGCCTTACCAAGGAACATTGACCCGGATATGGGTGAAATACTGGTGGAACACATAAAGGAGAAAGGTCTCCATGTTCACTTCGGAAAGGGGATAGATAGTATAAACGGAGGTGACCAAGTAGAATCAGTCACCATTGAAGGAGAGGTTATACCAGTTGACTTTGTCATCTTGGCGGCAGGGGTTAACAGTAAGACTGATCTGGCTGAAAAGATGGGGCTCGAAATCGAAAGAAGAAGCATCAAAGTTGACGAGCATATGCGTACAAATGAACCCGATGTTTACGCTGTTGGGGATAACTGTCTCAGTTACAATATGATAGATGGATCACCTGCGAGAATAGCCTTGGCTACAACCGCGTACAGACAAGCTAAGGTAGCGGGGATAAACGCAGCTGGTGGAGACACTACATATGATGGTACACTAGGAACATTTGTCAGCTATGTGGGTGAATTGGAGGTCGCAGCAACAGGGTACAATATGGTTGGAGCCGAAAGCGCAGGATACGCGGTGGTGAGTGGTAGGGCAAACACTGTTAACAAGCCCAACTGGATTCCCGGAGCCAAAGAAATTAGCATCAAAATAATCGCGGATGCAGATACCGGTAAACTGCTGGGTGGACACGCTATCGGGGTAGAAGGAACTGACTGGAGGATAAACATGATAGCACTTGGAATCAAGAAGGAGATGACGCTGGAGGAGTTCTCCAGCATTGAACTCGCGTACTGTCCACCTGTAAGCGAGTTATATGACCCTCTTCTTCAGGCAACAGACGTGGCTCTCAGAAAACTTGAGGCAAAGAGAAGAAGGCGTTAAACACTCTTAACCTTAACAAATTACCCATTTTTAGGTACTGATTTCTGTTTTACAGATAATACTATTGAAAGGTTAGGTAAATAAACGATAACTAAGGCTTTTAAAAATTCTCTAGGTTACCTTGGCGCCGTTCCTGATCTCCTGATCAGTTGTCAAGAGTACGCATTCGTCATCTATCTCGGCTGCCAACAACATGCCATAACTCATATGGCCAAATATCTTTGCTGGTTTAAGGTTAACAATCACGGGTATGCGCATCCCTACTAGTTCATCAGGGGTATAATAGTCCACCAGACTGCTGAGTATCTGTCTGAGTTCCTCTTCTCCACAGTCCACCTTTATCCTGTATAGCTTATCTGATCCCTCTACCTGCTCACATGACTCAATGGTTCCTATTCTAATATCTAGTTTCTTAAAATCCGTGTAAGATGCTTCTTCCGGCAATTTAATCAATGCTTTTCAATGCGTTTATGATATAAAAATAGGGGGTTATCCCAAATAGTCCAAAGCTATCCGTGTGTACATCTCTGATATCGGTGGTAACCACTCTAGTTTTACGTGTTCATTAGGTTGATGTGCTCCACCCCGCTGGGGTCCTATGTGTATGCATGGGATCCCCTGTTCCCCTTGGAATATGTTAGCGTTGGTGATACCGTAAGCGTACTCGTATAGAGGGGGATCACCCATGACTTCCCGGTATGCGTTATCCAGGGTCTTCATCAGTGGTTCATCTTTTGAGCAGAGGTATGGTTCATATTTCGGTGGCTTGACATCTACTTCTACGCTGGACTCAAGCTCAAGGCTACAAACCAACCGTTCCATATCATCCAAGGCATATTGAATGGATTCATTTGGGACGAGAAGTCTATTCACTTCAAAACGGGCGCGTTCAGGAACCACTATGCTATATTGCTCATAGCCACCTTCGGTCTTCAATGTGCAAACTGTTCCACTGCCAAAATCAGGGTGCTCTCTCAACTCTAATTTATCTAGGTTTGCTATGATCCTAGCCGCGTCCTCTACCGCGTTCACACCTAAGTAGGGCCTGAACCCGTGGGCAGCCTTACCTTTTACTTTAATGTTGTATAGTATTTTCCCCGTTAATCCCAAGGGTATTGGCTTGGTCTCATCGCCAGGGTAACTATATGTTAATACTACTCCGTCGAGGCTCCTCCATTTAGGCATATCCATCATGGCCCACGCACCAATATCAGTGGCTTCCTGATCAATCACACCGCTGAAGCTTAGTTCACCGTTTAACTCTACGCCTGAGTCTGCTATAGCCTTGATCATGTTGAGGCTGCAGGCGATGCCTGTTTTCATGTCACATGCACCGCGGCCATAGAGCTTTTCCTCTTTGATCACAGCCTTAAACGGGTCTGTCTCCCAGTCATCACCGGCTGGAACCGTATCAGTGTGGGCATTATAATTCAACCTCTTACCGGGTTTATCCCATTCGATGGTGCCGTATACATTAGGTCGTCCATCTGCAACATAGTGTAGCTCTGTATGCATACCGTAGCTCTCAAGCTTCTCCTGAATATATAGCGCTAATTCTTCCTCGTTTCCAGTTACGCTGGGTATCTCAATCATCTCCTCGCTCAGCTTCACAGTGTACGCTTCATCGAGGTAAGGGAGTACTTCATCAAACATGTTAGAGAAAGAATGTAAAGAAGGTTTTAGGCTTTTCATGTTTAAGAGAGGAATCGAGCGGCAAGCTCAGTGTAGATCTTAGTCACCGGTGGGATGCTGTCAAGTCTTGTGTACTCGTTCTTCTGATGGGTTCCACCAGCGTATGGACCTAGATGCATACAGGGTATACCTCCCTCACCCGTGAAAGTGTTAGCATCAGTAATACTACTACTGTACTCATAGTTACAAGCCTTACCTGTAACATCGCGATAGGTTTTGTCGAATAACTCTACGAAAGGATGAGTTTGCTCCAATAGATATGATTGGTAGAGAGGTGGTTTGGTCTTCACCTTAACCATTGCATCCAGATCTAGTGAAGCAATAAGCTTCTCCATATCCTCAATTACGCTCTCAACCGTCTCACCAGGCACCGTTAACCTGTTTACCTCAAATCTGCACATGGCGGGCACAACTACGCTGTAGACCTCGTATCCACCCTCGATCTTCAAAGTACTATAATTACCCTTGAATCCCTCTTTCTCGGCTATATTGAGTTTATCCAAGTTAGATAGTACAATCCCCGCTTGCTCAATCGCGTTTACACCATCCTCGGGGTGGAAACCGTGAGCGGCCTTACCGTGTACATAGATATCGTAGAGGACTTTGCCTGTGATCCCCAGTGGCGTGGGATTGTCTTTCTCACCTGTACTGGGCTCACCTAATACAATAGTGTCTATATTAGCCCAGTCTGTCTTGAGCATGGCCTTGGCACCCTCACCATATGCTTCTTCATCTATTACGCCTGCGAAACTTATCTCGCCATTAAACTCGTAGCCACTATCCGCGAAAGCTTTCAACATGGATAACGCACAAGCTAATCCGGCTTTCATATCATTACTACCCAGACCATAGATCTTTCCGTCTTTCTTCACTGGCTTGAAAGGGTCTGTCTCCCATCCTTTCACTACTGGGACAGTATCCAAATGTCCACCGTAGTTGATCTTTTTACCCAGTTTAGAACCCACTAATTTACCGTATATGTTAGGCCTACCTGGCTGAACCTCATGAAGTTCAGTCTCTAACCCTAGGGCTAGTAATTCATCTTGCAGATAGTGTGCTAGGTCTTTCTCTTTTTTCACGACACTAGGGATGGCTATCATCTCCTCCAGCTTATCCACTGTGTAATCATGGTCTATTTTTTTGAGCAAATCCTCATGCATAGCCAAATAAGCGTAGCTGGATAGGTATAATATTTGCTAGATACTTTTCAATTGAGCATTATACATATCCACTATCTCAGAGACCTGTGTGGCGTCCTCAGCGGATTTATCGTCACGCCAACGAGTAAACCGTGGGAACCGTATGGCTAACCCGGAGCCCTCACGTAGCTCATCAAATGCAGCGGTATGTAGTGGACTAAGTGTGATCTCATCGCCAAGTACTTCTATAACAACTTCGGGTTCAAACCAAACATCCGGCTCCACCAACGACTCAACATTAACCGGTTTAACCTCCATACGGTGCTCGTCCAATCGCTCAGACATTTCCTCAAGGTTCTCATCAGTGAACCCAGAACCCACCTTGCATACGGTCTTGAATAGATCCATCTCCGGGTCATAAGCAGCCGCAAGCAGGGCACCGTAACTACCTGCACGCCTGCCCCTACCATATAGAGCCCCAACTACTGCTAGATCAACATGATCCTGCATCTTACTCTGGTAGCTTCGCTTGAGTTTCACCCATAGCCAGGAACGAGCTCCTGCTCGGTAGATCGATTCTGGTCCAGCGGATTTCACCACGAGACCTTCTGTACCTTCTGCGATGGCTAATTGGAAGAACTTGTCAAGCTCAGTGGGGTCATCGGTCTCCAGTCTTTCCACTAGTTTGAACTCATCAGATTCATCAATAATATCTGATAAACGCTCAATCCGCTTAGGATAAGCTGTTAATGTCAGATCCTCTCCATCATACAGACAATCAAAGAGATAGACCCTCACAGGTATCTTCTCCATCATCTCCTCGATCCTATATTTACGTCTTCTCTGCATCAGAGTCTGAAAGGGTAAGTCATCCCCTGTGTCGGGGTCATAGGCTACTGCTTCCCCCTCTATTATTGCCTCCTCTACTTTAACATGAGAACGGGTAAGTTCTACCACATCTGGGTACATGTAGGTAATATTCTCTAGACGTCTGCTGAATATCTGCACTTCGTCACCTTTCTTATGGATCTGAAACCTTTCACCATCCAGCTTGAACTCCGCAGAGCACAATCCATTCAATTTATCGATAACTTCCTCAGCAGTGCTGAGCCTCTGGGCAGCCATAACCCGTATCGGGTACCCTACGCGAACCCTGAACGATTCGACCTCCTCTAAACCTTCCTCCACCAGAGTTACCGCTACTGCACCGAGGTCGCTACTTAGATTGTATGCGCGTTCAAGAGTTGGTCGCTCATCCTTTGTTCCGGTGTATGCCTGTGATAATGCATCCAGGATAGTCATATCGCCTATTCCCAACCTGAGTTTCCCTTCAACCATTCTGCTCAGATAGCGGGCTCCCAACGGCGAAGCATCAGCCAGTAAACCGCCTAATGCATCCATTTTACGTTTGGAGCTTCCTGTACCCTCAAAGTGAGCGATCTCCTCCAACCCATGATATATATCAGATACAGTTAACTCCTTTTTATAGAGACCTCTCTGCTTCTTCTTACTCATAGCCTCCTCCGATGCCAACCCAATGTCACCGAACTCCTGAACCATACGTTCAACAGTTGCTTTCTTCAACCCAGTAACCAATCTAAGGGTCTCAATAACCATCTTCTCAGCCATACCGATCTCGGGCTCACCCTTCCAGTCCGGGTGGATCTTACCCTGAGTCAAATAGATGATCTTATCAATCTCCTCAGCCGTGGC
>CAZAQI010000111.1:0-6355 GCA_964487465.1 uncultured Candidatus Bathyarchaeia archaeon | reverse complement strand
GGGGAGGATACGGGGGGTGCTTTCGGATATTGTAGAGAAGGAGCATCTTGATGATGGATTGCGTCGGGTTATTGAGGTAGTGGAGGAGTTTCTTAGTTAGTTTAATCTGTGACAGGGAAAAATAAGAGTGAATTTTGATTAACTCATTTAGGATTGCTATTTTTTCAGATATATAAAAAATCCGTGCTATCTCAAACCATTTAAGTAAGTAATTAGAATACTCAAGGCTTTTTTCTTGTTGAAAATATTTTGTACGTAGATGTTATATCTTTGATTTGTGGATTTTCCTGGTATGGATTATCATTACACGAAGAAGCGGGATCCGAGTGTTAGCGACTTTTTTGATAAGGATACGTTGGAGGCTTGGAGTAAATGGAATGATCTGGTGTTTGAGCCAGGTAAGTTAGATCGGAAGACTAAGGAGTTGATCGCTGTTGCCTGCACGTATATGACACGGTGTCCTTACTGTATTGAGGGGCACGCGAAGGCTGCGTTAAAGGCAGGGGCGTCTAAAGAGGAACTGGCTGAGGTTATTCAGATAGCCATGGCATTGAGTAGTGGTGCTGCTATTGCTCACCGGAACTTTGCTTTAGATGTATAGACGCGCACTTCTATATCATAATAAAACGAACACAGATTTTTTCATGTAACAAGTATATTCGAGATTTTTTATTGGCTAGGTTGTGTTTTTCTTATTGTTATTTTATATTATTTTTTTATCAATGGTTTATTTATCATCCCAGTATTGCCTGGTTTTCATGTATTGTATTTTGGCTTTGAGCAAGTCTTTGTAGAATTCTTTCTCAGTTCGATGCATACGACTTAGGACCTGATAGCTAGTGACGGGTCCGACACCATATACCATGAGCGCCTCCACTGCTTTTCTCCCGTAGCTGAGCACCATATCCGCTGTTTTACGTCCATGAATTAATTGCTCCGCGTCTTCTCCATAGAGCTCTTCTCCTTGCCTCCAGCGTTTGAGTAAATTCTGGAGTTGCTCTGGGACCTGATGGGTTTTCAGCATGGCTAGGAGACCAGATCCACAGCTACCACATTTTGGGTGGAGATCCAGTTCCCTTATCCTAATAGTTGTGTTCCATTCCCCGCAGTTGACGCAGGCGAGTTTGACCCTTCTTGCTTCTATGCTCTCTTTCATGTACTGAATCTGGTCTGTGATGGTGGCGTCGGTAGCCATTAATTCCTCAATGTCTGCGTATAGTTCCAGTATATGTTTGGCGAGGGCGCTGGGCTCATTTACCTGTTTGGAGACCACTGAGATCTGGCTCGCCCTAATGTCTTCTATAATTTTTATGACTGCTGGTAAATCCAGTTTCTCGTGGTATGCTTCTCGTAAGGTCTCATGGTATATTGGCGTGTCCTTGAACCGGTAATACAGGTTCTCGATCCGTTCTGGTCCCATAATCTTTCCCCGTGGTATGACTCCGAACCGCTCTGCGATGAACTTCATCTTGTAGCCGAAGGGGAACCGGGCGTGCATGTACTCCATTAGTAGTCTTTCGGCTTTATCCGGTGTTAGGTTATGTATGAGTTCGATGATGTCCTCTATCTCGTATTTGTTGAGTTTGTTCGGTGCCTCTATTAGTATTCTGTAGGGGTCGTTCCACCAGTTGTATATGAGTTCCTGTTCGCTGAGGGCGGCGTCAAGTATTGCACCCAGTGTTCTGTTGAAGTTCTCCCCTCTTGTACTATGAATTATTATGTACTGGTCCCATATCTCTATCACTAGGTTACTTGGGTTTGGTAATGGTAGACCTGATTCTAGGTGTGCCTTGGATTCTGTGGCTATCTCCTCTAATGTATTAACACTGGTACCCAGTGTTTTACTAAGGGTTTCTAGGTATTCTTCTTCAGATGCTTTATGGATCTCTTCTCGGAGATTGCCTGCTTCTTCAGCAACTTCCCGTGTTACTGGTATGAGTTCTCCATCCCACCCCGGAGCTGCCCCAAGGGGATCTGTACTTGGCATAGCATGAATTACTCCTCGCTGTTCATCGATCTGTAATATTCTCCACACTCTTCCACGTAGAATAACGTTTAACCCCACTCGCGCCCTGAGGCTCCAGAACTCGTCTCCAAGTGTTCCAATCACCTTATCCGTTATGGCGTTGATGAATGGGTATCTTCGTTCATCGTTTATCATGCCAAGGTTCTCATAATAGTATTTTCTTCCCTTTCCCGTCTTCTTTAACGTTTTTCCCTCCTTGTAGATTAATCCTATATGCCTCATGAACTCAGTTAACTCATCCAGGCTCTCCTCGGGATAAGTTCTGAAAGGGTAAGCTCGAGTAACTAGTTCATAGATTTCTTTCTGGGTTACTCCCTCTTCGTCTACAAGAGATACCCCCACTATTTGATGAGCTAATACGTCAAGAGGCATCATATGTACAAGCGTAGGCTCAATTATTTTTCTCCGAGCCATCTCCGAGGCAACGAGGCTCTCCAACGCATCTTCACCATAGGCAGGTATAGTAACTCCTTCACTATGTTTGCTCAATGTATGTCCTGCTCTGCCTACTCTTTGGATTAGTGCGCTTACTTGTCTAGGGCTCTGATACTGGATACAGTAATCCACTTCTCCAATATCTATCCCAAGTTGAAGTGTACTGGTGCATACAATAGCCTTCAACTGCCCCAGCTTGAACATATCTTCAACTCTGTGTCTCTGCTCTCTGCTCAGGCTACCATGGTGAACCTCAATGTCGGGGTTCATCTGTTTCAACCTGAATCCCAGTCCCTCTGCTTGTCCCCGTCCCTGAACGAAAATCAGTGAGCTATTATGGTCTTCAACGAGTTTCTTAATACGGTTTAGTCTTGATGCTGCTTTCGGGCTGGTCTGGAGCTCATCCGCGAGATCATAATCCGCGTCAGTGGGCTGGGGGAATTGAACCTCAAAAATATATGTCTTGTCCACCTCTACTTCTGCGATTGAGACATCGTGTCTACCTCCCAAGAAGTCTGCAACCGTATCAGTGTTTCCGATAGTGGCACTGAGCCCTATTCTCTGGGGTACCTGTTTAGTGGCTGCCTCAAGTCTTTCAAGTCCAATGGTTAACTGTGCGCCTCGCTTGCTGGCTGCTAGGTCATGGATCTCGTCTATTATTATCCATCTAGATGTGACTAAGTGTTTTCTCATGGATTTTGTAGGCAGTATGGCTTGAAGTGTCTCAGGTGTTGTTATGAGCATTTGGGGTGGTTTTCGGCTCTGTCTTCTCCTCTGTTTTTGGGATGTATCCCCGTGCCGGACTTCAACGGTTATACCTAGATGATCTGCCCAGAACATCATCCTTTTCTCAATATCTCTGTTCAAAGCCCTGAGAGGCGTGATGTAGATTATACTGATCCCCTCCTCCTTTGGCGCCTTCAGAAACATATCGAAGACAGGGAGAAGCGCCGATTCGGTCTTACCACTTGCGGTTGGAGCCACAAGAAGTACATTTTTTCCCTCAAGTATAGGCGGGATCACCTGTATTTGTGGCGGCGTCGGCACAGTTATGCCCAGCTCTTCTAGTCCAGATCTAATTTTTGGGTGAAGTTTATCGAATACACTGGGCTTCATAGCATAGCATGTATATTGGTGACATTAATTCTATACTTATTTTGTGGGAACCGTTTTAACCGGGAGTGAAACTATTTAAACATGGAAACCGGTGAAAAAGCTATGTATTTTCTGGGATTTCTATTGTTTCTCTTCGCTGCTTTTTATGGTAGAGATATCACGGATCAACAAGAATTGATTGAAGGTATAATTATATTAATAGGATTTATGGGTATAGTCGTACTTGCTGTTTATGTTAGTAGTAGAGGTGGGGTAGGGTACCCTATCAGATAGCCTAGTATCTCCTACTAGTAAGTACTGAGACAAAGCACTTGTCTTTTGTCTTAGCCCGCTCTTTAACATATTCGGACATGGCTGCTACTGATGCCGCGGATGCTGGTAGTACTGACAACCCTTCCTCCTTCTCCAGAAGATCACTGAATGCAATCATAATAGCGTCAGATATGGCGCATGCATAACCCTCACTCTCCCATAAGGCATCTAATGCGTGTTGACCATCTAGACTCTTCCAGTTAACTATGGGCTCATTTTCCGGTGTCTCTATAATCGATTCTGGGTCCAACTCTTGGATCCTCTTTTTCCCTTTTCGGTAACTGGTTATGATGGGGTTTCCACCGGTTGTGCTTGCAGCTATCATCACAGGTATCTTATCCGTTTTCCCCAACCTAAACAAGCTTCTAAACCCCTTGAATACTCCTGTGAAACAGGTGCCGTTACTAACTGAGACGCTTACCGCATCAGGGGCGTACTCTAGTTTATCAAATATCTCATAAGCTATGCTCTCATATGCCTCGAAGCTTATCTCACTATTCTCCTTTGTACCCGGGTTACCATTATACCATTCATTTTCCTCTGCTTCTCTAGTACTAATATCAACTAGTTCCTCATAGGTTCCCGGCGCCCTGTGGATTATTCCACCCCTCTGATCCATCTCAGATATTCTGGGACTATGATACTTCTCTGGAATATACACATGAGGTGTGATCTCAAAGATCTCGCTGAGTTTCACAATACTTGCCCCAAAGTTACCGCAGCTTGCCACCGCTATTGTATCATATCCTTTCTCTTTAGCTTGCCAAAGAGTAGCATAGCTAGCTCTATCCTTCATTGTACCTGTGGGGTTTCCTGCCTCAAATTTGACGTAAAATTTACTGAAATCAAGCAATTTTTCCATGTTTTTTAAACGTGCAAAAAGGGTGTCTCCTATGCCGTGATCTTTAAATCCTTTTCTAAACATTGGGTTGTTTCTCTTTAAATTTCTAATAGGAACAATTATTTCCATGGTATAAATCCATCGGATTAGTAAAGGTAAGACAATACGTGAATGGGTTATCAATAAACTCAAACCAGACCTCAACTGGTTTTGAGATTCTATTTCGCGGACAGAAGTATGTTGTAAATTATCCAGACGAGATATGGCAAAAATATCCAATGGGGGCTAAGGATGTGTTAATAGACAACTTGGTATACAGTGAGACTATTCATCTCCCACTACACTTCCAGAGAAACTCCATAAAATATGATACTTCACCGCCCTATCTTCAAACATATTTTTTCCAGAACATGGTGATGGATCTTCCCAGCTGCGCCGACGTAGATGGTACATCCACCTCCGAGTTAATTAAAGAATACCTCAACCTGAAAATCTATTTCAAGGATAACGAGATCAAATTCCCCAACTACAGACATGAAACTAGACCCGACAGCTCCTTGGTTAGCCTAAGCTTCGGGAAAGACAGCCTCCTGACATGGGCAGTCTGCAATGAAACTGGTTTGAATCCACAGGCATCGTATGTTGTAGAACCGGCTCTAACCTATGAGGAAAGACATAAGGATAAACTTGCTACCCGGTTTCAGAAAGAGTTCGGAGTTGAACTCCAGAAGATAGAACATACAGTGGGCCAACTTCGTGACGGTCTTAGACAGGGTCTAGGAAAAACCGAGGTAGGGTGGGGGCTTCAAAGCACACAGTACGCCATAATGATGCTACCCATACTAGATCACTTCCAAGCAAGATACCTGTTATTCGGTAATGAGCAGAGCTGCGGCGAATACTACCTTGATAGAGAGGGGTTCGTATGTTACCCCGCCTATGATCAATGCCATACATGGACCAAGCAAATAGACTCGATAACAAGGCAACTCAGCCTCGGCGATGTAAGAACAATCTCCGTTATTGAACCCCTCAATGATATCGCAGTTGTTTATACCCTCTACAAGCGTTACCCTGAGGTAGCCAAGTATCATATGAGTTGTTTCGTTGAGACAGAGACCGGGCGAGACCATAGATGGTGCATGGACTGCAGTGTATGCTGCAAGATGTACCTTCTGATAAAAGCCTGTGGCTTTGATCCCCGAAACGTGGGGCTAAACAGAAACATGCTCAACGAGGAGATGAGAGAATATTTCAGCTTGTTCGGCGGAAGCGACGTGAATACGTATGCACTAACAGGCAGGGGACGAGATGAACAATTATTCGCTTTTTATTTGGCGTGGAAGAATGGAGACCGGAGCGGATTGGTGCAGGAATTTGAGGTAAAGTTTCTTGATGAGGCTAAGGCGAGGGAAGATGAACTGTATAAGACGTTTTTTGGGTTACATGACACCATTACTTTGCCGGGTGAGGTAAAAGAAAAAGCAATCAGTATCTATCGGGAGGTCTTAAGCGATGTTCCATAAACTCAGGGTAGCTTTCTGCTGCAACACCCGGACCGCCGATGATGAATTCAATATTGAATACGAGCCAGAAGAGACCATAATGCATGTAATGCATGGACT
>CAZAQI010000110.1:0-6377 GCA_964487465.1 uncultured Candidatus Bathyarchaeia archaeon | reverse complement strand
CTGCTCAGCTTGAGAGATTGGGTAAGTTCGTGATGAGGATCCTAATGGATGAACCTTACAGAGCCAGTATTCAGTTTTCAGACTAGATAAACACTTACATATTATTTTATTATGACTAAAACACAGTATTTACAAATGGATTCACCAGACAGGGGAAACAGGGATATTCTTAGAGAGTTAATACTGGAATCTCAGCTTGAACTAACAGAATCTGGTGTATTCGTTATTAACAAACAGGATAAAATAGTCTATTGGAACAGGAGCTTCCTAGAAATCTTTGATTTTAAAGAAAAAGATGTAGAGAACAAGCCACATGGAAAAGTATTTGAGAAAACCATTGAGAAACTAGAAAACCCAGATAAGTTCAAGGAAACGATGAACAAGACCTACCGAGACCCAAAACATCAGGGAACAGATATAACGAGGTTTAAGAACGGCAAGATAATTGAACGAAAGACCACGCCTCTCCTGAAAGAAGGAAGATACTATGGTAGAATCTGGTACTTTATGGATCTCACTGAGCAGAAACAGCGCGAAAGAGAGATGGAGACCTATACGAATGAGTTACAGAGGATGGTCGCAAATAGAACCCAGGAACTTATTGAGGCGGAGAAGATGGCGGCATCGGGTAGCATGGCAAGCGAGATAGCTCATGATCTCAGGAGCCCACTCCAGTCGATACGAAATGCTACCTATATGATGAAGAAAAACCCGGAAAAAGTCGATGTAGGACTAGAGATAATTGAGAAATCCATCTCCAGAAGCCTTGAGATGCTGGAAACCCTTAGAGGC
Source organism: uncultured Candidatus Bathyarchaeia archaeon (assembly GCA_964487465.1). Lineage (GTDB taxonomy): Archaea > Thermoproteota > Bathyarchaeia > TCS64 > TCS64 > RBG-16-57-9. The sequence continues at coordinate 5,585 of CAZAQI010000110.1, read as the reverse complement.
AATACTCGCCAATCGGAGCCCAAACTCAGGCGAACTGACTTGAACAAGATAATTAAGGAAAGCGTGGATGAGCTACCGAAACCGGGGGATGTAACCGTTCATGTGGAGCTTGACGAGGAAGTGGAAGCATGGATTGATGGCTCCCAGATACGGAGGGTTTTCGATAACATCTTATTGAACGCGGTTGAGGCCATGCATAGTGGTGGAACCATAACCATAACAAAGCAGAGAGAAGAAACCAAGTTCATCATACAGATCAGCGACACAGGGGTAGGTATACCTGAGCAAGTTTTGCCGAATTTGTTTGAGAGAAAATTCTATACCACCAAGCCTCATGGACTGGGTCTTGGTTTATCATACTGTAAGCGCACCATTGAGAGTCACGGGGGGAAGATAATGGTTGACAGTGTGCAGGGAAAGGGCACAGTGTTTACCATTGAGTTACCTAGAATACCTTAACGATACTCTTCAGGTACTGTTTCTCCCTGCATTAGCTTGTTTATAATGGCATCCACTTCTTCTATGACCTTTCTACGGTCAACTTTTCCGAGTAATGTTAAAGGTAGTGAGTCACGGAATATTATTCTGGTTGGAACCTCGTATTTATTCAGTTTTTTTCTGCAAAGAGTCAATAGCTCTGTTTCAAGTATATCTGTGTCCACCTCTTTTCTTGGAACCACCATGGCCCTGATATCTGTATTACATCTCAGTGGATCAGGTACCCCGAATGCTACGGTGTGAACCACGTCAGGATGGGAAGACAGTACTTCCTCAACTATTGTAGGCCAAACTGTGTGCCCGTCAGCTACAATTCGTTCATTCTTTCTACCTACTATATACAGATAGCCTTGTTCATCCATGTAGCCAATATCACCAGTGTGAAGCCATCCATCCTTCAAGGAGGTATTAGTTAACTCAGAGTCACCCAGATACCCCTTCATTAATTGGGGGCCTCTAACAATGATCTCGCCTTTTTTCCCCGGAGGCATATCCAGTTCACCCAATTGGAGATCAATTATCCTTACCTCGGTATCAGGGTAAGGTAATCCGGTGCTCTCATATACCGGGGGGCCTTCTACAGGGGTTGCTGCGATTATGGGTCCTGCTTCTGTTAACCCATATCCCTGGTACATTCTGGCTCCACAGATTTCCTCAAATCTCTTCATTAATGATGCCGGGATATGTGCTCCACCTGATGAACAGGTGGTAAGACTAGTTAAATCATAATCCTGGACACGAGGGTGTTCAACGACTTCTCTTATAAGGCGGGGTATGAGGGGGAAATGAGTTACCTTGTGGTTTTGGGTCGTCTTCATTATATCAAGAGCGGTTGGGTTTGGTATCAAAGCCATGGTACATCCGAAGCTAACAGCCTCATTCATGACCACCAAGCCATAGCTGTGGAAAAAAGGCATAGCACATAGTATAATCGGGTAACCAGCTGGCTGAGGCTTTGCACTGTACCCCCATCCTCTTAGCCAGTGATAAGATTGGAGAGCATTAGCCACTTGACTATAATGGGTTAGAAGCACCCCCTTGGGTTTCCCGGTGGTCCCACTTGTGAATAATATTACAGCAACATCCTTTTTCGGGTCCAACGCAGGGTAATCCGAGACCTTTGTTCCATGTGTTAGGTCCTCGAAAATATGAGCCTTGGCTGGTTTCTTGATCCTATATTTTAATCTACTAAGAAATCTCAAATGTGTGGGGGCGTAGTAAGCCGCCTCAGCTATTATTATTTCGGGGTGCTTTTCAGGTAGCTTGTCCAGTAAGCGATCAAGTATGATAAGAATTTTAGAGTCAGTTAATTCAATTTGGCGACCTAACTCCCCCACGGATTGGAGAGGATTTAGAGCGACTACGGTTGCACCGGATAATAGTATCGCGTTGTATGCTATGAGAAACTGGGGTGTATTTGGTAAGAGAAGAGCCACCTTATCACCTTTCCCTACTCCCATCCCCATTAGGTTAGATGCGAAACACTCTATCTCATCCCAAATATCCGCATAGCTATGCTTAGCGCCCAAGTATATAACCGCGTCTCGGTCTGGAAACTTCCTTACACTATTTCTCCAGAACTCGTACACAGGCATAACCGGGTACTTTATTGATACGGGTACACCTCTCGGGTAGTTATCCGGGATTTCCATGTAAAAGATGGGAGGGAATGGCTTCTATAAAAGTTGATGGGCGAGGTGTTTTTATCCAATATAGGCTTTATTCTGGTTGAACATGTTGAGTCTTGAAGGAATTTTTGTACCAAATGTAACTCCATTTGATCATAAGGGGGAGATCATGTATGATGCGCTGGATGATCTGGTTAATTACTGGATAGAAGCAGGAGTATCAGGTGTAATAGCTAACGCCAGCACCGGAGAAGCCCCTTATCTATCGGATGAAGAGAGGGAAAGAATAATCGAGTACCTTGTGGAGCACACGGGAGATAAGATAAAAGTCTGCGCCGGCACAGGAGCACCGAGTACATGGAAGACCATTGAGCTAACCAGAGCAGCTAGAGACACAGGAGCAGAGGCAGCCCTAATAACCACACCCTACTTCTTCAAACCCGATGACAAAGAGATCACCCGATATTTTATCGATGTAATTAACGCTGTTGATTTACCGGTTATCCTCTACAATGTGCCGAAGTTCACAGGGTATAACGTAAACCCACAGGTTGTGGCTAATATAGCCGAGGAGTGCAGCGGGCTCGTGGCAATAAAAGATAGCAGCGGTAATCCGGGGAACATGGCTGAGGTTATCAGACTGTGTGGGAACAAAATTGATTGTCTGAGTGGTTCAGCAGATATGATATTACCAACATTAATGCTTGGCGGCAAAGGAGCCATAGTAGCCGTGGGCAATATCATCCCAGAAGAATGCACTGAAATATACCGGGGTTACAAGAACAATGATAAAATTAATGCAGGGGAATATCAACTCAAAGCCAGCTACGTCAACAAGGTCCTTGTGAGAGAATTACCCCAAATAGCCGCCATCAAGACAGCGTTAAATCAGAGAGGCTTTAACGCCGGGACACCCAGAAAGCCATTAACAGAGCTAGGTGAATCCACTAAAAAACACATTGAGGAAGCTATGAGGCTGGTTTAAACCTCTTTTATCATCGCTTTCTTGTTCTTGTAATAGGTTTTATTGATTTCTTGGAATCCGAGTTTCTTCCAGAAGCCAACTGCTTCCAGCTCTGAGTCTATTTGAATATACTCTAAACCCAAGTTATCAGCGAAACATTCAATCTTATTATATAGCCTTCTACCATAACCCTTGCCTCTATCAGGCTCTTTCACAACTATGTTCTCAATATACAGGGTTTTATCATGGAAAGCATCAGAGTTCCGCATAAATAATAACTCAGCGTAACCATAATCATCGCCCACAACCCAGTAAGAACCCGGTTTATACTCATCCCTAGGACCCTTGAACACCTTCAAGTCTTCAGGTGCATAGGACCGATGATACCTAGTGCCGGGATTTGACTGGTTCAATTGATAACGCCTTTAAATGTGGTTTTTTCGTATTTATCGTTTATACAATTACTACGTTTGGTCTATCTTTATTAGCCATGGCTGTAAACTACCTACAACTAGTGAACTCAAATGGTACTGGAAAACCTGGGAAGCAACCTATACAATGCCATACAGAAACTGGTAAAAGCACCAGTGGTAGACGAGGCTACGGTAAAGGAACTAGTAAGAGACTTCCAACGTGCCCTATTACAGGCGGACGTTAATGTGGAACTAGTTATGGAGCTCAGCCAGAGTATCCAGAATAATGCACTAGAACAGGAACTACCACCAGGAATCAGTCGAAGAGAACACATCATCAAGGTGATTCACGACGAACTAACCAAGTTCGTGGGAGAAACCCCAGAAGAACTAAAGATTGTACCCGGTAAGCAGAACGTATTGATGATGGTGGGTATCCAAGGTAGCGGTAAGACAACGCACAGCGCCAAGCTAGCCCGATACTTCCAGAAACGTGGCTTTAAGGTAGGGATCATATGTGCTGACACATTCAGACCAGGAGCATATAATCAGTTAAAGCAACTCGCAGAATCAATCAATGTACCTTTCTACGGTGAAATAGACGCTAAAGACCCTGTGGAGCTTAGCAAGAGAGGAGTTAAGCACTTTGATGACAGAGAAGTCGTTATCCTTGACACCAGTGGACGCCACAAAGAGGAAGCGGGCTTAATCGAGGAAATGAAGCGCATCGAGAGAGCCGTAACACCAAGAGAAGTAATACTCGTGCTGGATGGCACCATCGGGCAGCAAGCCACAGCACAAGCGGCGGCCTTCAAGGAAGCCACAGATATTGGTAGCATCATAGTATCAAAGCTAGATGGAACAGCTAGAGGAGGAGGAGCACTAAGCGGAGTAGCAGCCACCGGTGCACCCATTAAATTCATTGGAACTGGAGAGAAGGTAGAGGACCTTGAGCCCTTTGTTCCAAGCAGATTCATAGGAAGACTCCTGGGCATGGGAGACATCGAGGGACTGGTATCAAAAGTAAAGGAAGCTGAGGCACCTATCTCAGAGAAAGATGTAGCTGCTATGCTCAGCGGTAAATTCAGTCTACAGGACATGTATAACCAGTTTGAGGCTATGCAGAACATGGGTCCGCTCCAGAAAGTATTGGGGATGATCCCGGGATTCAGCTATCAGCTTCCATCTGATGAGGTGGAAGACGCTGAGGAGCGTTTGAAGAACTGGAAGGTAATCATCCAGAGCATGACACCTGAGGAGAAGGAAGACCCCAAGTTACTGAACCGGAGCAGGGTTCAGAGAGTCGCCCGTGGAAGCGGACGAGATGAGCGGGAAGTAAGAGAACTTATAAAACAGTATAATACTATGAGGAAAATGCTCAAACAAATGAAGGGCAGCCGAAGGATGAGGCGCCAGATGCCTTTCAAATTACAGTGAGGAAAATAAAAATGGTAAAGAGTAGCGGAGTACGCAGGAAAAGCAGGGGCGTCATGAGCAAAAAAGTAAGGGAAAAAGGCAGACTCCCCCTGAGCAGACTATTGACTAAATACGAGGAAGGGCAGAAAGTCGTAATCAACATCGATCCAGGTGTCCACAAGGCAATCCCCCACAAGAGATATCAGGGAAAGATAGCCACCATCGTTGGACAACGTGGAAAAGCCTATATCTTAGAGATTCCCCAGAGGAAGACAGTCAAAACAATTATCACCACTGCGCATCATATAAGAAAACACAAGGAAGAATAGAACATGTCAGTATCTGAGAAGAGGGAGATCACAGTAGCCGAGGCGCGTAAGATGCTTATGGACAAAGCCGAGGAGCTTGACCCCCTTCAGCGCAGGGTACTAGAGTACACCATACGTTTCAGTAAACTAGACAGCGAATCCGCCAAAGAGCTAACTGACGAACTCATGGAAGAAGCTGATATCGAACGAGGTTTGGCGGTACAGATAGTCAACTCTATGCCTGAGACAGTTCCAGAGATCCGAACCTTTCTGGGAAGGCAGAGGATCATCGCAGAAGAGACTTTAAACAAGATTTTAGATATAATTGATAAATACCGGGTAGAAGAATAACTACCTG
>CAZAQI010000109.1:0-6410 GCA_964487465.1 uncultured Candidatus Bathyarchaeia archaeon | reverse complement strand
ATGCCGTTTAACCTCGCGTCCGGGATACTAGGTCTTTACTGGACATTTAATGCGATATACTATCTCCCGGTAAGTCTTCAAACAGGTAAACCATGGAAAATCCTAGTTTACCCAGCGCTGGACATACTACGAGGTATCGCATTCACTTGTGGAGGACTCTACCAGATGATTGAGTCACTACTATTGAAAGTGAGACACTAATTGTCCGAAATTAACCTGAGAAATGCATCCAAAGAAGATATACCACAAGTGCATTCAATAGAGAAGAAAGTCTACCCTGCGCCATGGAGCAAAAGGTTCTTCCATAGAGTACTCAATATGGGAAACAGTTTCTTCATGATCGCCGAGAAAGAACCGGAAATAATCGGATATACTATAGGAACAATAGAGAAATCAGGCAGATCCAATGACTTGAAAAAAGCGGGACACATACTGAATATAGCAATAAAGCCTGAATATCAGAGAAAGGGCATCGGCACATCACTTCTTAAAGAGGTGGAGAAAAGATTCACGGATAGAAATGCCTATATCGCTTACCTTGAGGTCCGTAAATCCAACCTGAAGGCACAGAAAATGTACAAGCAGATGGGCTACAAATACCTTGAGACGGTTAAAAATTATTACGACAACGAAGACGCAATTGTAATGACGAAGAAACTCACCCGTTAGCCTTCTATACTTGTTCCCTGTGATTTTAGTTATTACGGTGATATGATTGAGTGAGATACGTGTAGCCATTGCGGGGATAGGTAACAGCGCTTCATCCCTTATACAGGGAATCCAGTACTATTCGGAGAACGGTAACAGTCGGGGATTACTCCATGAAAAAATAGGTGAATACAGGGTAGACGACATAAAAGTAGTAGCAGGTTTTGACATCGATAAAAACAAGGTAGGTAGGGATCTATCTGAGGCCATTTATGCTCATCCGAATAAAGCACCAAGAATAGTGGAGATAGAGAATACGGGTATAATCGTGAAGATGGGGCCTCACCCGGATATGTTGGAATCCAATACCATGAGTGAGATAGAGCCAGCTAAGGAAGAAGCAGCAAACATTGTACAAGTGTTAAAAGACTCCAAGGCGGATCTTTTGGTAAACTTAATATCCGGTGGCGCGGACAAGGCGAGCAGATTCTACGCTGAGGCTGCGCTTAAGGCTAATTGTGGATTCATCAACGCCACACCATCTAGCATAGTGAACAACATAACTATCTCATCAGCATACAAGAAAAACGGGGTACCCCTTGCAGGAGATGATCTAATGAGTCAGATGGGAGCAACCAGTGTCCACATTGGTTTACTTGAGTTCCTCGATAGCAGAGGTATACACGTAGAGGAAAGCTACCAACTGGATGTAGGCGGCGGAAGCGAGTCCATTGACACCCTTGAGAAGACTCGGGAAGTAAAACGAACCATCAAGACAGAAGCAGTCAAGAGACATATATCCTATGATTTTGAGCTAGTATCAGGGTCAGCCGATTTCGTTGACTTCTTGGAGAACGGCCGTGATAGCTTCTTCTACATCAAAGGCTCATATTTCAGTGGAGCAGAATTTATCCTAGATATGAAGCTGAGCACTCAGGATTCTCCCAACGCCGGGGCGATACTGGTTGATGTTATCAGGGGAATGAAGATAGCCAAGGAAAAAGGCACAGGGGGAGCAATTGAGGCGGTTTGCAGTTACGGATTCAAGCGACCACCAAGAAGGTATAAGATGCCCCAAGCATACAAATTATTTGAGGAATATACCTCTTGAATCTAATATTTGTCCTAGGCACAGCTGGAAGCGGTAAGAGCACTTTCACAGCCAAATTCACAAGGTTCCTAGAGTTTCACAGAGAAGACGCTATGGCTGTTAACCTTGACCCTGGATCCATGATTCTACCTTACGCAGCTAACGTGGATGTACGCGAGTACATTAAAGTGGAAGAGATTATGGAAGAATACGGGTTAGGCCCTAACGGTGGTCTTATGCTAGCCCACGATATGATGTCTGGGATCGTGCAGAACCTAAGCAGTGATATCGAGGACTTTACACCTGATATCTGTATAGTAGATACACCTGGGCAGATGGAGCTTTTCGCTTTCAGGGAGATCGGGGCACAGATAGCACAGAGTCTAACTGATGCGGAGAAGGGGGTAATCTATATCTTTGATGGTATGCAATGCAGGGACCCTTTGAACTATGTTATGAACATGTTTCTGGCTACTGCCATTAACACCAAGTTCTTCCTTCCCCAGTATCACTTAATCAGCAAGATAGATGCACTGGACGAGTATCAGCTTGCGGAAATAATTAGCTGGAGCGAGGATATGTTCGCCCTGGATGACGCTGTTGACGCCCGATTAACGGGGCTAAACCGTACAATGAGTCAAGATATGATGGAAATAATTAACCGGATCGGCTTAGAGTTTCAACCAATCCCAATTAGCAGCATGACCAATGACGGTTTTAATGATCTATACGCTCAGTTGATGTTAACCTTCACTGATGGAGGTAAATTCACCCCATAGGCTAGAATTGAGTGGTCTCCGCCAGCAACTCATAGCCCATTCGGAGAAACTGTTCTTCATAATCCCGGAGATAGTATATCCCCGTATCTGTGGGAACACTTCCCTTTCTAAGATCTATGTTGTGTTCAATCATCTTGTTGCAAATATCAGATACTCCATCAAACATGATATCTGAAACTATTAGTGGAAAATTGTCGTACCCGTGTTCATCTAGAATTTGCCGTCTCTCCTTCCCATACTTGTATATGTTTTTCCCAAGCTTCAGATTAATTGGATGATGCTCCCAGAACACTCTTTTCAAGGGAAAGAAGTCAAAATGGTTTTTCCCTAGGCGGTACTCGATATGCATCTTACCTGAGGGGATCCCTATGTGTTTGAGGTACCTGTAACACTGTACCTCTTGGAATGAGTTAAAATATCGTTCGTCAAATACATATCCGTTATCCATTCTGGTAGCTATCAATTTCTTTTCACCGCGAGTCTTAGAGGGAGAATTGGTTGGTTTCAGGTAAGATGTTAATAGTTGGGAGAGTTTTGATGACAGTATTATGCACCTGTATTCTCTAGCAGGATAATAAGGTGCTGTTAGGGTAGTTAATATTTACGATAATGAACTAAATATTGAAAAATAGATATATTATGTGTAGATATTATATTGATAATATATCTCAATTAAATGTAACATAACAAGACATGTTGAGACAAAATAATAAAGACCCCCAATAAAGCAACACATAATAAAAACTAAAAAAGAAGACGGGAACTCTCGAAATCATTAAATGCATAGCACACCCTTTCACTTGATGATTCAAAATGACACTCTACCTAACACAGGACGAGGTAAAAGAAGTTCTTGACATGAAAAACACTCTAGAAGCCGTAGAAAATGGCTTCAGGGAGATGGGAAACGACAACATTGAGATGCCTCCAAGAGTCTACCTTCACTTCGAGAAAGGCGTCCTAATCGCCATGCCTGCGTATATGCCAGGTTTGAATGCCGCAGGCACAAAAATAGTTACAGTACACCCAGAAAACAGAAAAGAATATGATCTTCCAGCGGTTATAGCCAGAATAATACTAAATAGCCCAGATAACGGAGTACCACTAGCCATCATGGATGGTACATATATTACTGCCCTGAGGACAGGCGCAGCCGGAGCAACGGGCATAAAATATCTGAGCAGAGAAGATAGTAAAATCGCTGGAGTCTACGGTACCGGGGTCCAGGGAAGAAGCCAAGTAATGGGTCTGTTAGAGGTTAGACCAAACATCAAAAAGATCAAGGTATATGACATCGTTCCCGAAGCCATGGATGAATTCGTTGAAGAGATGAAAGCGCTGTTCCCCAATGTAGATTTCGTAATGGTAAACGAGGCTAAGCAGGCAGCCGAGGGCAGTGACATCGTAATAACCTGTACACCAAGCCCCAAGGCTTACCTCGACGGAGCATGGCTAAAGAAAGGTTGCCACGTATCAGCCATAGGCGCAGATACAGGAGCAAAGAGGGAATTAATGTCCAGCGTGATCGAGAAATGCGATAAACACGTAGTAGACTTTATTCCACAAGCCTTCGTTGTAGGCGACTTTAAGGTACCCAAAGAAGAGGGCGTTATAGACGAAGAAGATATCTACGCTGAACTCGGTGAGATCGTAGCAGGTAAGAAGAAGGGACGCGAGTCACCAGATGAGATCACCATGTTCAAGGCAACAGGCTTAGCCATCCAAGACGTAGGTACAGCTTACAAAGTCTATGAGCTGGCTAAGGAAACAGATGTAGGTATGGACCTCGCATAAGTTCACTCTTTTTATTTTTATTTAAGGGAAATATTTTAGATTAAGTAGTATACAATCTCTCCAAGCATTGATACCTATCAACGGCATAGTAAATACTGAATTGGTTCTATAAATATCGTCTTTTTATCTTCTAATAAGCTAAATACTGTATAGATGTAACCTAAAGTAGTTTTTATCAACATCTGAGAAAAATATGCCTTCTTTCTGCTTCTTTCTGCAAACAGTTAAATAGGATTAAATTAGCCTTATCATAATCTCGTGAGGGGTCTTTTGTCTTCGAAATTAAAGAAACAGATTTCCTGCGCAGAATGCGGGAGTGATAACCTACTGCGAGACTACGAGTCGGGAGAACTGGTCTGTCAGTCCTGTGGAGTCGTAGTTTCCTCTACATTACTCGATACGGGTCCAGAGTGGCGTGCATTTGATCAAGAACAACGGGAAAAGCTTCCAAGAGTAGGGGCACCCGTTACATGGACGATCCATGACAAAGGACTCAGTACCACTATAGGGTGGCAGGATCGTGATGCCTCTGGTAGAAAACTAAGTCCTGAAGAGCGTGCAAGACTCTACAGACTTAGGAAGTGGCATAGAAGGAGCAAAGTCAGTGACAGTACTCAGAGAAATCTAGCTCACGCTTTGAGTGAGATGAGTAAGATTAGCTACAAGCTCAATCTACCAAGAAACGTTGTGGAAACCAGCAGCATGATCTATCGAAAAGCCATACAGAAACAGCTAATCAGAGGTAGAACCATTCAGAGCGTCGCGGTTGCCTCAATATATATGGCTTGCAGACAGTGTGGCATCATAAGAACGCTTGAGGATGTAGCGGGAGCAGCTAATATAACCAAGAAAGAAGCTGCTCGTAACTACCGTTTCCTGTTACGGGAACTCAAACCCAATGTGCCACAGGTTAACCCACAGGGGTACATAAGTAAGATTGTTAACAAACTTGCATTAACTGGTGAGACAGAGAGGCTGGCTACCGCTATTCTTCATCAGGCTTCAGAGTTGAAGCTTACGTGTGGGCGTGGACCATCCGGTATCGCTGCGGCCTGTATCTATATCAGTAGTCAGATCACTGATGAGCGGAGAACTCAGGGTGAGATCGCTAAGGAAGCTCAGGTAACAGAAGTTACCATCCGTAACAGGTACAAGGAGCTTGCTCAGCGACTAGATTTCAACGTCAACATATAACCCACAGTTTTTCAATACCCACCTATTTACTACAACTATGTCCAAGTCCTATGTAATATTCTCTGGTAGACCGAATGCGGGTAAGAGCTCAACCATCAAGGCCATAACTGGGCTCAACCTGTCCACGGGTAAGAGACCTGGAACCACAACCAAACTAGATAAGTATGAGATCTCTCAGGATCTTTTCCTCGTCGATATGCCGGGGTATGGCACAAAAATTGACGCCAGTAGAAGATGGGAAGACAGGACGAAGGATAAGATTCTGGACTTTATTGAGAGGTACGCGGACCAAATAGTCGCAGCGGTACATGTGTTGAATATCACCACGTTTATCGAGACAGAGCAGCGATTAGCAAAGAAAGGGTACATAAGTGTAGATGTCGAGATGGTCCAATACATCAGCGAAAATATAGGAGAGTACCCCTTCGTAGCCGCTAACAAGATCGATAAAGCAGGCGACAATGAAGTTATCGAGAATCTTAACGCCTTCATACACCGTCTTACAGGCGGCCAACCGGAACTGGCTACAGGATATATTTTCCCCATTAGCGCGACAAAAGGGATAGGTGTGGGAGAATTAAAGAATCAATTAGTTCAGAGACTTTATAGAAAGGGGTTTCATAACCCGTTCAAGTATATTAGATAGTCTATTCACTTTCTTCTTCTGGGTCTGGTTCCACTTCTAGGCTGAATTCTTCATCATAGTCCATATCAGGGTCATACTCCATATTGGTGTTGCCGTCTTCGTCACATATCCCTGCCTCGGTGATAGCGATCCGGATCTTCTCCTCGGGTAAATATGGGCTGTCGATTACCTGTACTAGACGGGTGTTTGCTCTACCTTTTCTCAAATAGACTCTGTGAGTGCATGCATGTGCCATCACGTGGCCTCCTGTGGGTTTATT
>CAZAQI010000108.1:0-6435 GCA_964487465.1 uncultured Candidatus Bathyarchaeia archaeon | reverse complement strand
CGCCCCAAGTAATTGCCTCAAATGGACATGCAGATGCACATGCTCCGCAGCCCACGCAGACATCCTCGTCAACGACTGCCTTGGTTAGCTCTACTTCAATCTCTTTCTTGTTTAGTATACTTGAGGCTTTGCTTGTCGCATAAAGTACCTCATTTAATGCATGTTGAATGTCCATTGGGCCCTGGCATGCTCCACAGATATAGACCCCGTTTATGTTTGTTTCAACCGGGCTTAGCTTCGGATGTTTCTCGTCTATGAATCCGTCTGAGTTTAGGTCTAGCCCAATTGCTTTAGCTAGCTCCTCGTTTCCCTCAGAGGGCTCTATACCATTACTGAGAACCACCATTTCTGTTGGTAATTGTACATCTTCGTTGTCTTCATCCTTGTAGTGGAATATCAGACCATTAGGAGATGCAATTACTTTGTCTGCTTCTCCTCGGACTAGTTTTACTCCTCTCTCCTGTGATTCATAATAGAAGCGTTCATAGTCTTTTCCGTTTAGTCTGATATCTTTATGTAATATCGTTATGTCGGTCTCTGGCCAGCGTTTCTTTATGTCTAATGCATGTTTTACAGCTATGCCGCAGCATATCCTGCTACAGTATTCATGGATCCTTTGTTCTCGGCTGCCAACACATTGAACCATTACCAGTTTCTCAGGAATCTCACCATCACTAATCTTTCTAAGAACCCCCGAGGTTGGTCCACTCATATCAAGCAGTCTTGCTAGTTCCAGCTGAGTGATGACATCCTTGTTCTCGCCATAAAGATACATCCCAGTAGGATCAAACAAATCAAACCCAGTGGCGACGATCACAGTTCCAATTTTGAGGGTTTCAGTTGATGGCTTCATATCCAAGTCGATGGCGCCTACGGGACAAGCTTTGGCTAGTTCTTCAGAGTTCTCACAGTGTTCAAGGTCCATATATGGAATTCTAGGTAGGCTCTGGTTGTTCGGTATGTATACGGCTTTTCTCATGCTCAGACCTAAATCGAATTCATTAGATGCTTCACCTTCACAGAGGTCTATACATTTTCCGCAGCCTATGCACTTTTTTGGATCTATATATCTTGGTTGTTTCTCGATTACTGCTCTAAAGTTACCTACTACTCCCACTAGGCGTTTTAATTCGCTCAAAGTATGTATGTGTACGTTTGGTTCCTTTGTTACTGGACTCCTATACATGCATCTTCTATGAAGCTCATCATTAAATGGAGCTATACAATTACCGCAGTCCATCGAAGGAAAACATGTACCAAGTTGAGGAGTTTTTCCACCCATGAAAGGTTTCCTCTCCACTATATGAACATCGTATCCCATGTCAGCTAGTCTTGTAGCTGCCTCCATGCCAACAAGTCCACCGCCTATTACTAATGCGGATTGCTCAACTGGGATCTTTCGTACCGTTATTTCCTCTAGACTTGTTACCCTATTTACCGCTGCTCTAAGTAGTATCTTTACTTTTTCAGCTATTAACTCGTTTTTTACCTCTGCACTACAAAGCTCGCTGATGTCTATTACTTCTATCAGGTATTTGTTGATACCCATATCAATCGCTGCGTGTTTATACGCTTCCTTGAATAACCTAGGACGACAAGAAGCGAATACAACTCGATCAACTTTGTGTTCCTTTATCCAGTTCTTAAAGTTCTCTATGTCTTCGCCTGTAGGACCAAAGTTTCCTGAGTAAACTACCTTTACGTTTGGTAATGTCTCTGCGTACACTGCTAGCCCACCTATTTTTGAGGATGTATCTGGGCTTGTTGCCCATGTGCTGATTATTACTCCTACATTCATTTTTATGCCTCCTCCAGTTTTTGTTCTAGTTCATCCAATGCTGATGTGAATTGACTGACCATTGTTCCACTTGACTCCAGTATTTTTATTGGCGTTTCAATTCCTGTCGTCTTAAAGAAATCTTGTATAATCTCCATCTGGCTCTTGCTTCGTTGTGTTCCCTTAAGGAAGTGGCAACGATCTTTTACGCAACCCACCAGCATAACACCGTCCGCCCCATTCTTGATACTATTCAAGACGTTACGAAGGCTTAGGTTACTCATGCAATTGACATAAATCGGGATGAAGCCGCTGTTGTACTCTGATTTTACGAAGCCTGCTGTATCCAGTAGGTTGTATCCACAGTCATCGCAGATAAAGCCCATAATAACTGGTTTATCTTGTTTTTCAGAAAGAACTGCTTCTACTTGTGCATCAATTAAATCATATCCGAAGCTAGGTGTTTCAAGGGCTCTAGTTGGACAACTACTTACACAAAGCCCACAACTCTGACAAAGTAGGGGATCAAACTCAGGGTAGTCATCTTCCGGTATAGTAATAGCATCATATGGGCAGACGCTTCTACAGATACCGCATCTTCCACAATTATCCTCATCCACAACAGGGTGATTAACCTTCTTCTCCAGATATGTTCGCATATAGTTACTACTCATATATGCGGCTGCACCTGACTGTGCTATACTATCAGGTATATTTTTTGGACCAGTTGCTGTTCCAGCTATGTATACCCCAGGAACTCTTGTCGTAGTGTTAGCTACTTTTTCATCTATCTCTTTATAGAAGCCTGAGTCTGTAAGTTCTAAATTGAATAATTCTGCTAGTTCGTTTGTACCTTCACTGGGTTTCATTCCTGTGCTTAATACTAGCATATCAGCGTCAAGATGTTGAGTTCTACCCATTCCATCAATGTAAGTTAGTCCTAACCCATTTCCTTGAGGTGTTACGTTATCGATCTCGCCGTGTACGAAATGTATGCCCATCTCTTTGGCATCATTATACATTGACTCAAAACCATAACCACTAGCCCTGATGTCACGATAAAGAATAGTAATATCCGCGCTAGGATCCCTTAGTTCTTTTATCACTGAAGCATGTTTTATAGCAGCCATACAACAGTATTTACTACAATATGACTGATATTCAGGATCTCGACTGCCCACGCACTGAACCATGACTATTTTTCGAGGTGGTTTTGTATCACTTGGCCTAACCACGGATCCGGCTGTGGGTCCAAAGGGGTCGAGCAATCTAGCTAATTGATACTGCGTTATTACGTTATCGAGACCATATCCCCATTTGGGTATGCCCCTCGGGTCAAAGTCCTCGAAACCTGTTGCCAGTATAACGGAACCTACCTCAATGGTTTTTTCTCCTGTTTCTTCTTCAGGACTTAGTAAAGCTGCAGGATAAACGCTTGTACACTTACCACATTTACTATTTTTTATGTGTTTCAAGGCAGCCTTTGAAGGTCCTTCAGAATATACCAGTTCATAGGCTCCAGAGGCATCTGGAATCACTTCAACTGGTTGACCCTTACCTTTTTTACGTGATAGATCCAGTTTCATTGGTTTTTTCTCATAGGTTACCTTCAAGCCTTGTGGAGTTCTCTCCACTTGTTTGATTGTGCTATTAACATGATACTCTATACTTGGTCTTGTGAGTAACTCGATCATCCTCGGACCGCGAAGACACATTGTGCAGTCTTCTTCAGGATAAGTCTTACTGATGAGAGGCATAGCCCCCCCTATTGCGGGGCTCTTCTCTACTACATGGACCTTATATCCCTGATCAGATAACTCTGATGCTGCTGTCAAACCAGCTATCCCACCGCCTACCACAAGAGCCTCTTGTGCTCTCTGATAAGTCATAATCTCTAGTGGTTCGGCTAGGGTTACTTTAGCTACTGCAGCATTCAACAACATTTTGGCTTTCTGTGTAGCATCTGTCCTATTAGAATGAACGGAGGCTATCTGTTCTTTGGCGTTTACTAGTACATACTTATCTTTATGTAAATTAGCTTCTTGCATTGCAGCCTCAATTGGATTACCGCACACGCTTCGCGTGCAAGCTAAAAAGACTAATCTATCATGATTCTTTATCTTGTTAACTAACTTTTTCCTGTCTCCTGCTGTGCACAGGGCTTTCATCGGTTCTACTTCATTTACTCCAACTAGGTTTCTAGCATAATCGGTTAAAGCAGAGTAGTCTATATTATCGTTTAATGTGTCCCCACACGTGCATAAAATTATTTTTGTACTCATCTAGGCTGCCTCCTTTACCTGGACCCGTTTTCCATCAACTTTCACATCAAAATTCACCATGTGAACACTGCAACTGGTGCACGGGTCATAAGCTCTAACGATTTTCTCCAGTCTCCAGCATGCTTCATCTCTTTTTTCCTTTTCAGCAAACTCGGTAGCATATATCTTAGCGTTTTCGTACAGATCTTGTTGAATTAAAGGATGATTATAAGTTGTTGGCGCCATAATGTTAGCATATTTGATCAACCCATTATCATTAATCACATAGTGATGAGTCAATATACCTCTAGGAGCCTCAATGAAGGAAGCCCCCTCACCACCCCGGCTCTTAACCGGAACCCGAATATCTGCATCAGTTATTCCCGGATCCTTAAGCATCTCCAATACCTCTTCTTGTCCAGCGATCAATTCAGGTATTCTTGCTAGGTTAAAGCCCTGGACCTGTAAACAGGTTCTAGGGAATAATTTGAGGTATCTTTCCTCATATTCCCGGGAAACGGGCCAAGGTAATTTACTGGCGACATTAAGCCTTGCCATAGGCCCGACTCTTAAGTTTCCGTTTACGCCTTCTGGTTTATAGTAAGGAACTTTTGTACTGCTGTGTTCCCATACGGCTTCCTGAATGTGATTGTAATAATAATTGGGGTTGAATTGTTCTAGGGTTTTACCTGTTCCTGAGATTATTTTTCCATCCCCATCATAAATATCATAGTGATCATCAGCACCGTTTACAAGCGCCATAAAGTTGGTCTCGACGTCAGGGAACTGACTGCACACTAGTTTATCCTTTTCATAAATATCGAAAACCCAATCAGCATACACCTTCATGAGCTCCAGCACTTCTTCTCCTTCCTCAATAAGCGCCCTTCTACGTTCCTCTTTTAAACCTAAGGTTTGCCCTCCTGGAACCGAAGTTACTACTTGTACAATTCTTCCGCCTACAGCCTCAACGACTTTGTTCCCATAAGCGTGAATCTTTAACGCCGCTTTACCTATCTCAGGATATTCCCCCATTAACGCTATGAAGTTACGTGCATCTGCTGGCAATCCAATTAGATCAGGTATAGCTAAGAACGCGCTATGGAGACTATGACTAGTTACAAACCCCCCTGCATTCATCAATCGTCTTAGTTTGATTGCCGTCTCAGGTGGAGTCACATTCCATGCGTTTTCTATGGCTTTTACTGATGCAAGATGGTGACTGACATAACATATTCCACATATTCTCTGTGTTAACCTAGGAGCTTCCTCTGCTCTTTTCCCTGTGACCAAGTATTCAAAAAAACGTGGAGCCACTGTTACCTGAAATTTCAGGTCTTTTAACTCGTTATCTTCTACCTCTACCTTTATCTTGCCCATTCCTTCTATTCTTGTTAATGGATCGATCTCTACTTTGGTCACTTGTTTTTCCTCCTAGCTATCTCCGATAATATAGACTCCGCGTAAGTGAATCTGTATAATTGCCCGGTTTGGGTCTGTGTTGAGAACTCTTTGTTTAACTGGGTTAAGAGCCCTGTCATGGCATCTATCATAGCCATTCCCTGATCCGTTACATCTAGGCATGCTCCTCTGCATCCTTCACATGTGTTTCCTGATTGTGGACAGGGAGCACCACATCCACCCATAGTTGCTGGACCCATGCAGAAGTATCCTTGCTCCAGTAAACATCTATCTGGATCAGGTAGGTCTTCATGAATCCTCTTCAACTCTGGATCATATTCACCGAGACGATCCCTTGGACAGTCATCACACACTTGGGTTGAATTAATCTCAGGTTCTTCGCCACCCAGAAGCGATGTTAATGTATTGGCAATATCAGTTACTTCTGGAGGACATCCGGGTATCACATAATCTACTTTTACAAAGTTTTTGATAGGATGTTGTTCTGGTAAAGATTGAAGATGCGTGGGTATCGTACCTTTGTCTGTTCCCCTCCAGTTATTGTAAATAAGATCCATGAGCTCTTCCCCTTTCTTTAGGTTTGCTAGCCCTGGGATACCACCAAAAGCTGAACAAGCCCCAAGGGCGATAACGATACTAGATTTCTCACGTATCTCTTTGATAATTTCTTCCTCATGAGTATTCCTTATTCCACCCTCTACTAGCGCCACATCAATATTATCAGGTATATCTTTGGCATCAAGGAGTGTGGGTGCATAAACGGGCTCGTTGGCAGCTAATATTTCTATAAGTGCCTCATGGAGACCAAGCGCAGCTACTTGACAGCCACTGTCTCCGGCAAGCCCAATTAATAATATTCTGGCCATTTTACATCATACCGTATTTTGAATCTAACCCAATTGCATGGTGCATATCTAATGGATCTACACATCTCCATGTTTTACCTCTTTATTGTGCATCTTGGGAATCTAATAC
>CAZAQI010000107.1:0-6459 GCA_964487465.1 uncultured Candidatus Bathyarchaeia archaeon | reverse complement strand
GTTCCCTTTATTTTCTATTTGAGATAGTTATCCAGTCGTTTATCTTTTCTTTTGTAAAAATTTTCTTTATAACCAGTTCCTTGTTATCAATTATTCTTTTTATCTCCTCTTTACTGTATACTTTTTTTAGTGAAGAAATTATGATGGTTGCATCTTTCTTAGATACCCTTATGGATTCAGATGATAACTTCTTTGGGTTTGAGAGATTCTGAATTACTGTTACTGAGATAACTGTTTCATAGATAGAATCCCTGAAGGGGAGGTTCTCTGAGTCACCTTCTATTAAATGGTGGTTTTTCTTCAATCTACCTTTTGCTTTTCTTAATAGATTACCTGAGAGATCAATACCTATTACCGTTGATTCTATGAAAGAAAATAATAATCCAGTTCCGCAGCCATTATCCAGTACTAGACCATCATCACTAATTTCATTCAGTATGTATACATATTTCTCATACTGTTCCTCACTGTAGCGGAGATCATAAAGTTTGGAACCAAGTGTATCATATTTTGTTTTAACATCTTTTTTATGATTGTTCAATACTGTATCTCACTGGTTTCTAATACTTGCAAGCATACATAGTTTCCGTGTAATATATGGTTAAGTCACGAGATGAAGATTGGGAAAGATTTGGTAGAGCAAAAAAGGAATCAGCTCCATCTATTCAGGAACTTTATCACTGGAGGGCGTTAAGCCCCTCATTTGACGTAGCATCATACTATGCTCAGGTACTAATTCATAGAGCCCATACAGTAATGCTCGCAGAAGAGGACATTATCGACGAAGAAGAGGCAGCAAAGATAATACAGGGGATAAAACAAATAGAATCTCAAGCTAAAGGTGACACTAAGTTGGTTAACTATATGTCAACTGAGACATTGTTAATCAAAAAGATAGGTGATGTTGGGGGTAAGATGCATATTGGTAGGAGCCGAAACGATCTTGGACACACTCAACGGAGGATATACTATAGAGACCAGATAAACCGGTTAATCTCAGCTATAATCGATTTCAGGAAAAAACTGACTGAAGTAGCAGCTAAAAATATTGATACCGTGATGCCAGGGTACACTCATTGGAGACAGGCTCAGCCTATAACTCTAGGTCACTATATTATGGGTCATGTGGAAGCAGCTGGAAGAACCGTATCTCGATTAGAAGATATCTATAAACGAACAAATCTGAGTCCACTTGGTTCCGCTGCTTTCGCTGGAACCGGTTGGCCGATTAATAGACATAGAACAATGCATCTACTTGGATTTGATGGCCTACTTGAAAATACTCATGATGGGGTGGCTACAGTGGATTATTACTTGGAACTCGCAGCAGCGTTAGCTATCCACATGTCCAATCTAAGCAGATTAGCCGAGGATATTCAAATATGGTCAAGTGACGAGTTCAGATTAATCGAGCTTAATGAGGCATACGCTGGAACCAGTAGCATAATGCCCCAGAAAAAGAACCCGTTGATTCTTGAACAAGTTAAAAGCTACTCCTCTGAGACAATAGGATCTATGGTATCAACATTTTCTTCAATGAAAGGTGTATCCTATACAAATACTGTTGACAGAGTGATGCTTAAACCAGTGATAATCGACACTGCGGTGGGAAGCACCAACGTTATGGCGGGCGTGGTCGAGACCATAGAGCCCATCAAAGATAATATGATGCAAAAATTAAAGACCGGTTTCTCCACCATGACCGACTTAGCAGACACGCTAGTACAGTTGCATAATATATCTTTCAGACAAGCACATGATATCATTGTCCAAGTAACCTTGGAGGCACTAAATAACGGAATAAAAGCGAAAGATATACCTCCTCAGATAATAGTGTCTGCCTCAGAAAACATAGTGGGAAAACCACTGATTGTAAAAAAGGATCATTTACGTCAGGCATTGGATCCAAGACTGAATGTGGAGAGGAGAAACGGGATAGGTGCCCCCGCCCCTGAAGCAGTTAAAAATATGATAAGATCGGTAAAAAAAAGAATAAACCTTGAAGAAAAACGTCAAAAAGATCGTCTAGACAGGATAATGAAGGCAAAGAATAAACTAGTAGAAGCTGAAGAATTGTTGTGATGAATATGGACGCGATAGAAGCTATTATGTCTAGGCGAAGCATACGCCGTTACACGGATAAAAGGATACCCGAAGACAAAATAACCACATTACTGAAAGCAGCAATGAATTCACCATCAGCACACAACCGCCAACCATGGCACTTTATTGTAATAGATGACAAGGAAATCTTGAGGAAAGTACCAGAATATCATCAATACTCTTCCATGCTGAAATACGCCAGCCACGCAATAATCGTATTAGGAGATAACAAGATACAGAAAACAGATTTCTGGATCCACGACTGTTCGGCGGCGCTAGAGAATATACTCATAGCAGCTAATGCGATGGAGTTGGGAGCTGTCTGGCTGGGAGTTCATCCACATGAGGATCTTATAGAGAAAACCCGGTATCTCTTTAACATACCTGATCATGTTACTCCATTAGCAATAGTCTCACTAGGATACCCTGATGAAACTAAACCACCAAGGGAGAACTATAACCCGGAAAGAGTTCACAGGAACAAATGGTAGATCAGTTTTTAATACCCTCCAATAACTCTTTTTCAGATCACATTGGATGCAATGAAAACTATTCTTAGTAGGAGAAGCATTAGAAAATTCACAGGTGAATCTGTCAGAAAAGAGGACATATTAACGTTCATTGAAGCCGCTATGGCCGCTCCCTCAGCATGCAATCAACAGCCATGGCACTTTGTAGTCGCTAAGGATAAAGAAACGCATAGAAAAGTAATGGAAATTCACCCTTATACAAAGATGCTGGAAAAAGCATCACACGCCATATTCGTATGTGCAGATCCAGAGCTACAGACTTGCCCGGGATACTGGACGCAGGACCTATCAGCAGCTACTGAGAACCTGTTATTGGCGGTTCACGCCATGGGTTACGGAGCTACTTGGTGTGGCGTGTATCCCGATGATAACCGTGTCTGGAAAATTAGAGAAATATTGGATTTACCGAAAAGGGTGATTCCTTTGAATGTGGTAGCAATTGGTGTTCCTGATGAGGAGAAGCCACCATCTAATAGATATAAAGAGGAAAGAGTGCACTACGAGAAATGGTAGTCACATTGCTTTAAGATACTCTACTGGGTATTCAAGCACATATTTGAATCCAAGCTTTATAGCCGTCTTGTTAGAAGCATCGTTATTTTTCCAGCAGTGCCAGCCAACGAACTTGTAGCCATTTTTTACTCCATGGTGGAAGCATGCTCTAGCCGTCTGTACCGCTAATCCTTTTCTTCGGTGATCCTTGTGTGTCTCGATACCTACTTCAAACTCCTTATTGACGTTATACTCGCTCATACACCAAGAGGTTATTATGTCGCCTTGTACGGAGCAGAAACCGAAGCTCTTCTCCATAAAAGCATCCAAGGATAATCGCTCGCTCAGCATCTCCTCCATAACAAGATCAGTGTTCTCATAGTCTTTCTCTAGTAAATCCCATGTTATCTGTTCAACTTTATAATTCTCAGGTATATCCACATGATAACCGGTTTTCTCCAGTTCTAACCTGTAATAGTTTCGCCAGTTAGGGTAGGGGTTTACACCTTTAATATACTCACCAATTTCAACTTTCTCAGCATTCAATGGGTAATAGAGTACGAACCCCGAGCGACCGGCTTTTACACCCTCATCCACAACTCGTTGAATCGTCTTTACTGCTTCAGACGTCATATAATTTCCTGATACTAGTATTCGGTGGTTTACACGTGTGACTAGCCATGTTTTATCAGAGCCAATGAAGACCGGAACCTTGCTTAACCCCATATAGATGGATACAGTTGCTAGGTTATGGTTTAACGGCTTAAAGAGTAAGTCATATTCCTTAGTAATGGGGGGTTGAAGGATTCTCATACCCATTAACTGTCTAAACGGACCATTTATGTTGATCCATTTGATACATCGGTCCATTTTATGCCCTTTTGAATAATAATAAACCTAAAAAAAATGGGGGTTTCTAGAACAAGTTTTAACCTATTTAAAATCGTAAAGGGTTCACATATAAAATATGTAAAAATCACGGGACATAAATTATATCCAAGACCTTTTTCACTAAACTTAAGCCCATTTAGACCGAATTAAACCCTTTTGAATAATATTATATAATTTGATTACTGCTCTGAGGATATGAATCATAATCCACGTCATAAGAGTAGCCAAGTATTCGACGGCCCAGAACGTATCAGCCACAGAGCACTACTAAAGGGAACCGGCGTAACTGAAGAAGATATGAATAAACCCCTCATCGCAGTCGTAAACAGCTACACGGAGATCAATCCAGGACACGTACACCTGAAACCTATCGCAGAGCAGGTAAAACTGGGGATAAGCTCAGCAGGGGGGCTACCAAGAGAATTCAACACCATCGCGGTCTGCGACGGTATAGTAATGGGCCACGACGGGATGAAGATGAGCCTACCAAGCAGGGAACTCATTGCGGACAGTATTGAGGTCATGGTTGAGGGCCATGGTTTCGACGCCATGGTTTGCATTACCACATGCGATAAGATCGATCCAGGTATGCTCATGGCCGCTGCGAGACTAGACATCCCCACTATCTTTGTGCTAGGAGGCCCCATGGAACCCGGATGCCCCAAATGGGGACATTTCAAGGATCAAACCATCACAGTCCAGGAGCTATTCGAGGCAGCCAGCTTAGCAGTAGGTGGTAAAATCAGTGACGAAGAGGTCAAATATCTTGAGGATATATGCTGTGGTCCTGGTGCATGTGGTGGAATGTTCACTGCAAACACCATGCAATGTCTAATTGAGAGCATTGGAATGACATTACCATATATGGCAACAGCAAAATCAACAGGCATGGAGAGAGCAAAACTAGCGAAAGAAGCCGGTGAAATGATCATCGAACTCCTTGAAAAAGGCATTACGCCGAGAAAGATTATGACAGAGTCGGCTTTCCATAATGCTATCAAAGTAGACATGGCTCTAGGCGGGAGCACTAACACTGTTCTCCACTTAAAAGCTGTTGCAGAGGAATGTGAGATCGATCTCCCGCTTGACTTGTTTGATGAATTAAGCAAGAAGACGCCGCATCTATGTAATATGGCTCCAGCTGGGCCGCTCAAGATAACTGATCTTCATGATGCAGGGGGTATACCCGCCGTATTGAAACGCTTGGAGGACAGACTAGATACCGGCGTTATCACCGCATCAGGTAAGATCCTCAAAGAGAACCTTGAGGGAGTGAAGATATTTGATGAGGAGATTATTCGACCTATTAGCAACCCGATTCATGAGACGGGAGGCATAGCGATAATGAAAGGAAATATATCACCCAAAGGGGGTGTAACCAAGATGGCTGCCATCGATCCATCTATGTGGGAATTTACAGCTACAGCAAAATGTTATAACACAGAGCAAGCGGCGCTGAAGGCCATTCATGGTGGTGAGATTAGGAACGGTGATATCATCATCATACGTTATGAGGGACCCAAGGGTGGGCCAGGTATGCGTGAAATGCTAGCTGCCACAAGCGCTGTAATGGGTTATGGGCTGGATAAAGTAGCGCTTTTAACTGATGGAAGATTCAGCGGCGCTAGTAGAGGTCCATGTATAGGGCATATTAGTCCTGAGGCAGCAACTGGTGGACCTATTGCACTTATCAAGGACGGCGATGAGTTGAGCATTGATGTACCTAATAGGAAGTTACATCTGCATGTCTCTGATGAAGAGTTGTCTATAAGGAGGGCTGCGTGGAAGCCGATGCCTCCCAAGGTAACTACTGGATATCTTGCACGATACGCGAAGATGGTTACCAGTGCTGATCGAGGAGCAGTTCTCAAAGCATAGGTTTCAAACGTTCTATTGTTATTTACTATTTTTTTATCAAAAAAGGAGTTAATTATATTGGACATAATCATAGATAAGACGTTTTTTCCATAGGGTCTCTGTTTTTTCTTTATGGCGTCTTTTTTAACTAAGACCTGAGCTTTGTCTCAAAATACTGAGACAAAATCAATGTTTTTTACAGGCATGATATTCAACAGTTGTGTTTAGTGTTTTTTATTCAATAAACAGTAATCTAGGTCATAGTTTTTTACTGGTTTACCCTAGGGTATTGGACGAGAAAAACCTCTGTAAAAGTGAGACCTAAGCTAAATAGTCTCGAATATTCTCTGATTCTTTTTCAGACATCCCTAGAGTCGTTATCGCGATCTTATCGGCTTTGAAAAGATTATTTGCTACACGACATATGTCTTCATTTGTAACTGATTCTAGTAAAGAGATAACATCATCGACGGTTCTAGGCTCCCCTCGTCTCAAAGTTGAAACCCCTAGATGATGCATTCTCTGTCGATTGCTCTCTGAGCTCAAAGTATACAAACCAATTGTCTTATGTTTAACCTTTTCAAGT
>CAZAQI010000106.1:0-6466 GCA_964487465.1 uncultured Candidatus Bathyarchaeia archaeon | reverse complement strand
AACCACGATGACGGGTTCGGACATAACATCACCTACACGTATATCCGATGGATCGAGACCCGCGCACACAACCCTAGTTATAATATCCCGCTCAGTGAGTATTCCCTTCAAACCCTCCTCAGAGAATACGAGTAAACTACTTATCCCGAATTTAGCCATCTCCCGCGCAGCGTTCTTCACGGATTCGTTAACCTCCGTTGCGATTACACTCTCTGTCATAACATCGTTAACAGTCAGCACCAAGGAATCTCCGAGTTTCATTCTTTATTGTCTATTAAAGCGATTATGGATTGAAAATAGATTAGTTTAATTTGTCTTGAGGACCCTGAGTTCATCTGGGAGTTTCTCAGATGCGTATCTGAGGATTAATGCAGGTGACTTTTGTTTCCATTTGAGGAGGTAATGGTGTATTTCCTGCGGTTGTTTCTTTGAGGCTTCCTTGAGCATCCATCCTACACCCTTCTGGACCATATCATCCTTATCCAGCATTAACTCATTGGCGATCCTGAACACCTCTTCGAGCATCTCACCTTTTCTAGCTATGGGAACCATGGTTACAGCTGAGGCTCTACGCCTCCATCTGTTCTCGTGACTTGTCCATTTTACAAGTTCTTCCACAAGGGTTGGGTCGTCTTTTACGCACATCATTAGGTGATGGGTGGCGAAGTGATCCGTGGTAGCCCAGTTATTCAAGTATTCCACCCAGTCATCAAATAAGGGGAACTGCTCAGCCCCTAGTTTAAGCCTGAACCTGTCAAGGATCCTGAGACCCACCGAAGCGAGATCCATGTTACCCGTTGTCATCAACTCCTCAGTTATTTCGAGAGCAGCCTTAAAATCGCCCTTAACCTCAGGGTAGAACTTTTTGGCTATCTCCTTGTTCTGAGTTTGGTTTAATCCATAGGTCTCGATAGGTTCTTTGAAGTATCTGTGCAGGTCCTCTCTGCGCTTGGGGTCCGCCCTTTTTTCAGCGTCCACTCTAATTCGTTCAGCTAGTTGAGTCAAAGGCTTCACCTATTGGAGCGTGATCGAGTTTTATTGCTTCATCTTCCTTGGATAGGATTATGGTTTTTCTCCACTCCTGAGTCTCCTCTGGGTGATCCAAGCGATAATGTGCTCCTCGGCTTTCCCTTCGCTCCATGGCTGCCCTGATGATGTATTCACAGACATCAAGGGCCATTAGTAGCTCTAAGGCGTCCTGAAGCTGTCTACCCGGCTTCGCCAGTATACTACGTGTGGAGTCCCTTATCTCGCTTAACCGTTGATAGGCTTCCACCAGCATCTCGCTATCTCTTATTACACCCACGTTTTTCCACATATTCTCCCTAACCAGATCCTTGAGTGTAGATGGAGTATAACCTACATCTCTTCTGGATAACTCCTTATATCTCCCCAGCTCAGGCTCCGCTAACTCCACTATATCCACATGTTCTCTACCTTGGATATATTCTACAGCTTTCTTAGCTGCTCTTACACCAAAAACAGTTACATCGGTTAAGGCATTTCCACCATGCCTGTTGGCACCGTGGACGCCGCCCATAACCTCTCCTGCTACGATTAAACCCGGGACGCCTGTCTCGCCATAGGTGTTTGCCACCACTCCCCCCATGGTGAAATGGCTCAAGGGGGCGATCCTTATAGGGCGTTCATGGGCGTGTAATTTATTGATATAATACTCTCGGTCAGCCATACCGTACTTTTCTCCAGGTTCACCGTTCTTAACCACCTCACGGGCATCCAGTAATACAGCTCCGTCAACACCTGCACCGTCATGAACCTCTTTCATCATAGCCCTAGATAGCAGATCCCTGCTCTTGGCTATGTATGGTCTTTCCGTTACATTATGCTTCTTAGGGATATCCTCCTCGAAGGCATTGAGTATCTTACCCTCCCATACAACCTTACCATCAACCAGTAATGGGGGTACATCGGGATCGGCTAATGCAAGGGGAAAGAACTGGCAGAACTCCATATCCCTGAGCCTAGCCCCAGCTTCAAAGGCGAGACGGTAACCGTCTCCCGTGGTTTTTAGGGGGCAATCGGTTCGCTGGAACAATGCCCCAGCTCCCCCTGATGCGAGTAAGACTGCTTTTGTCTGGAAAAGAATTGGTTCTTCTTCTCGCCCATTATAGCCTACAGCTCCGATGATTCTCCCGTCCTGTTTGAGTAGCTGGGTGATTATCACGTTATCAACGAACTCGACACCCTGGTTCTCAAGATATTTGACCATTGGGAGGGTGATGCCCTGGCCTAGCTTGGTGTCTGGTCTCCCTACGCTTATTCCACCGTGTTTCACGTTGACTACACAGCCGAATCGATCAAGTTCTAAGACCCTTTCAGCGCCTTCATTCACCAGTACCTCTACTAGTGCTGGGTCGTTCAATCCTTTTCCTGTGCTAAGGGTTCTTTCCCTGTGCTCCTCGACACTCATACCGCCTACGGCAGCCAAGTATCCGCTGCCGGCTACGATGGTGCAGTTATTGTATCCTGCTGGGGCTTTTGACGCTAATACTACCTTGGCGCCTTTTTCATGGGCTTCTATGGCTGCCCTGAGCCCAGCTCCCCCGGTGCCTATTATCAAAATATCGGATTTAACATGAATAACCATAACTGAACAAAGTGGCTTAATGGTTTTAAACGATACCCCTGAAACAGCTGACCCGGAGTTATATGTCCAAGTATACTCGTTCCAGGCAGAATTCCTCGGCAGATTCACGGGTAAGTACGGTTTCTACTCTAAGATCCGGATCGAACTCGTTAAGGGTTGCTTGTATACTGGGCAGAGTCAGGTTACTGCATAGTCCATTCAGGAACATTCCACAGTCCACACCCACATCTAAAAAGGCTTCAAAGAAGGGACATCTCTCAATAATGAATGTGACACTCGTCTCATCCCGTTTATGTATCTTAATCTCTGCCCCTGCGTCCATCATGAATCTCCTGTATACCTCAGCCCCAGTGTCCAGATTAGATAATCCATCAGGGAGCTTTCTCTTCATCTCCCTTGCAGTGATAACTCCCTGGCGTTTACTTGCATCCTCCAAGAGCTCCAGCGCCTCATCTGTTCCAAGCTGCTCTATAACCTTCATCACGTAGAGTATTAGGAGATCATATGATCGCCTGACGCCGTCAAACATACTCTCAACCATCCTTCTATCGGGTTTAAGGGTTAGGTAATTATTCTTTTATTCCATTGGGTTCTTGATGCCGTGATGAAAGGTAGACCCATACTTGATGCGTTTCTAGCGTTCACGGTTCTTCAAATTATCATCCTATTCCCGCCGGGAGTCAGAGACCTGATACGGTGGGAGAACCGTGCGCTGGGAGGTAGCTATCTCATCGGAGCCTTGATGATAGCAATCAGTTTCATAGTTATCTTGCTCAGGCGATACGAGTTAAGGTTACTGGGTTTAACTACAGATAACTGGAGAAACAGTGTTAACACTGGGCTCATCGGGTGGAGCTATTTTCTAATTCCACAGGCTTTGTTCTCTTTTTTCCTCGTCTGGGAGATAAATTACCGGGAGAACCTTCGTGTCGCAGTGTTTCTTGGAGCAATAATACTATTGATGAGCTGCTTGTTAGCTAGGAGAAAACAGGTTATACCAGCAACAGACAGAAGACTTTTCATCATAGGGTTACTAATCCTCACCCCGTTAATGCTCAATACCATATTCTTAGGGTTATCCAGTAAATTATTGAAGGAATTCATCTGGAACATATTCATAGGTGGATTCGCCGAGGAAGTCTTCTACAGAGGATTCATCCAGTCCAGCATAGATCTGGAGTACGGTAAAACACTGCGAATCGGGAAAATAAGTTTTGGACCCGGTTTACTGTTTTCCAGTCTATTCTATGGCCTTGGGAGGGGGTTAAGATGGGTGAAGCCGTGGATGGGAGTATACACGGTCTCGTGGAGTTGGACTTTGTTCGCCTTCACAGTGGGTGTTTTCTATGGATTGATCCGTGAAGCCTCGGGGGATATCATAGGTTCATCAACAGCTAATGGTATGATTGATGCTATAGGTGAGACGTTTAACTATCTTGGGCCCTAGATTGTGGGTAGTGGAGGGCTACATGCAGTTACATAAAGGGACTGAAGGATTGATGTCTCTCAGTGATCACTTTGGGGATAAAGGATATTCCGGCTCCTTTGAGGGCATTTATGGATTCATTACCACCTATAACTGAGACCATCCAGAAGTATAGGATCATATACGTCGGCTACGTCATATCAATGGGTATATTTGTCGTCACCAGCGTCTTTGAAGTATTCGATGCCCCTGTACTCGTTAACTTCCTCGAAAAATACAACATGGATAAGATTATATTTGCCACTATGTTGTTCAGCGTTTTCATGATAATCTATTTTGTACGGGAACAAGAGAGGATGAAATATAAACAGCATCTGGAGGAGCAGAAAAGGGTTAAAGAGGGAATATGGCTGGCCGAGCAGGAGATCAGGAACCAGATTATACTCATAAATCAAGCTACACACATCGCGGAGAGAAAAGGTGAACTGGACAAGGATATGATCAAGATCATCAGGGAGAATACACGGAAGATGGAGAAACAATTAGAGATGCTCCAGAAGACGAATGTAGACCCACGTCATTATAATGGTATAATCGACATGAATCCATAGCAAAAATGGGGATATGGGTCTGAAAGCCCTAAATCGTGTTCTTTTCACCGGAAAAGCCCCCGAATAGTTTAGATTGAGTTATGATCACCATAAAAAAACTGATATGGTGACAAAGGGAAAACGCATATTCAATTAACATTATTTTATCCTATGGCGTCTATTGAACTCATAGCACGGGCATTGATAACCCAAGGTAACAAGATATTACTAGCCCATAAGATTGGCGAGGTTAACACTTTCCTACCAGGTGGACATCTTGAGGAAGGAGAATTCGCTGAGGAGGCGTTGAGGCGGGAGCTCTTTGAGGAACTAGGAAAGGAGTTGGAGATAGGGGCGTTTATCGGTGTTCTTGAGCATAAATTCACTGATAGAGAGGGGCGAAGATACGAAGAAGTTAATCTGATATTCAAGGTAGAATTAGCCATTGAAAGAGTTTCATCAGCCGAGAAACACCTAGAGTTCATATGGCTTAAACCAGACGAACTAGAAGAATACAATCTATACCCTACGAGCCTACCGCAGCTTATCCGTGACTGGGGGAACAAAGGAAAAAGATTTCATTATACACAATTGGATAAATAGATCTAATAAAATTGGAAAAAGTAAGAAAAAAGTGTTAAGCCTTTACCCTATCTAGGTACTGTTTTCTCCTGTAGAGAACACCCATAACGTCTGCTGCCCTCTCAGGAGTAGTATAGACTGGTACACGTGCTGCTTCCAGTATCTTGGCTGACTCGCCTGCAACATCCGCGGATGGATCGATAACGATAACTGGCTTATCATACTTCTTGTATGTCTCTAGCAGCGTGTTGTTGATCCATTGATACATTCCAGTCAAGTCCTCGTCGGCAACATCCGGGAACATGGTCTTGATGATGCTCGTACCCAAGCTAATGGTGATCATACCATGGATATCAGGCTGCTTCAAGACGATATCTGGGACATTGAGGAAGCTGTTCATATTCAAAGTAGCAGTAAGGTCCACTGGATTCTTTGCGTTACCGAAAGCAGGGATTAGCTCCTGGATCTCCGCTTGAGCCTCCTCACTGAAGACCGGTACCTCTAAACCGTTCTGGATCAGTCGGTCAGCTGTCTCAACGGCCACGCCGCCGCTGTTAGACACAATGGCAATATTCTTACCCTGTGGCAGTGGACTATAGAGAAGCCCCTTAACATAATCAAACATCTCAGCGCTATCATAAGCCCTTATGACACCCGCCTGTTTGAAGGCTGCGTCATAGACCTTGTCGCTTCCAGCAATAGAACCAGTGTGACTGGCCGCTGCCTTACTACCTGCCTCGGTCACACCAACCTTGATGGCAACTATGGGTTTCTTTTTACTCACCTCTTTAGCTGCCTCAAACCATTTCCTTCCATTCTTGAGACCCTCAATGTACATGGAGATGATCTTTGTGTCCTCATCCTGCCCAAAGTATTCCAGGTAGTTCCATCCCTTGAGGTCACTCTCGTTTCCACTGCTGATGAATTTACCTACACCAACCCCCATGGCTGATGCCCTGATGTACAACTGGAGACCGTATCCACCGCTCTGGCTGATGAATGCAACCTCACCACTCTCATGCAGGAAAGGAATCATTAATGCGCTTAGCTTCGCCTCGCTGCTGGTGACGCCCATGCAGTTTGGTCCAATGAATCTTGTGTTACCCTTTGCGGTCTCAACGATCTGGTTGATCATCTCTTTGCCTTCTTCACCTGCCTCGCTGAAGCCGCTGGTGATGACTACTGCTCCCTTTATATCCTTCTCTTTGAGTTCCTGGGAGAGTCCAGGCACGAAGCGGGCGGGGATTACGATTAGAGCCA
>CAZAQI010000105.1:0-6703 GCA_964487465.1 uncultured Candidatus Bathyarchaeia archaeon | reverse complement strand
CGCATTGAGAAGCTCATAGGTCCACCGGGGATCACAGAGAGGATGCGAGAACTAGAAAACATGGATCGCAGAGAAATGAGCTTCAAAATAGCACAAGAAATTGCTCTTGGACGCTTTGGTGTCATGGAGCAAGAAGAAGCTGCAGACCAAGCGATACGAACCGCTCTCGCCATAATGACAGAGGGAGTTACCATAGCACCCATCGAGGGAATACCCGAGATCAAAATCAAACAAAACCCGGATAAGACTAAATTCTTATCAGTATATTTTGCTGGGCCAATCAGACCAGCAGGAGGAACAGCACAAGCTCTCACCCTTGTAATAGCCGATGTAGTCAGAAGAGCACTAAACCTTGACAAGTGGAAGCCCAGTGAAAACATGGTGAACAGATTCATAGAAGAAGTAAGAATCTACGAACAAAACGTCAGACGATTTCAATACCACGTAACCGATGAAGATCTAGAGCTAGCAATGAAGTCCCTCCCAGTCGAACCCACAGGCGTATCCACAGACAGATATGAAGTTTCCAACTATAGAAACGTCCCAGGAATAGAGACAAATAGACTAAGAGGCGGCGCCCTAATCGTAGTCGTGGATGGTATAGTTGGAAGAGCACGTAAACTATGTGGAATATGTGAAAAAATTGGTATAGAAGGATGGGATTGGTTAAATAAGTTAAACATTAAGAAAAAAGAAGAGAAAGGAGAGAAGAAAAAACCTACAGCCCAGTTTATGGAAGAAATTATAGTAGGACGCCCCGTATTTAGTTTCCCCAACGCTGATGGAGGCTTCCGTCTAAGATACGGGAGATCTAGGACCACGGGACTGGCGGCGTGTGGAATACATCCAGCAACCATGATAGCATTAAACAAGTTTATGAACACGGGGCTCCAGCTACGAGTAGAGCTACCCGGTAAATCTGCCGCGGTCTGCCCTGTTGACAGCATTGAGCCACCCATTGTTCGATTAAAAAATGGTTCAGTTATAAGAGTACCAGATGAGAAAGAAGCTCTTAGAGTGTATGATGAGATAGAAACTATCTTGTTTAACGGTGACATATTATTCAACGCAGGGGACTTCATCCAGTTTAATCAGCCTCTTCTCCCCGCAGGATATGATGAAGAGCAGTGGAGATACGATCTAGAACACTGTATCACCAATGTTGGAGAAAAAACAGTAGAGGAACTAACCGAACTAAACATAGAAAGAATTAACCTGCTTCTAGAAAACCTCATGGATCCTCCACGTCCAGAGGAGGCTTTACGATTAGCGAGACTTGATGCCCCACTTCATCCAAGATACACATTTGATTGGTCAAATATCGAATTATCCGAGTTACGGGAGTTAAGAAATACCTTAGCAGACCAGTGGGAAAATAGAGCCAAGGGGATTAAACTAAGCCGCGAGGAGAAAAATCTTCTAGAAATCTTACTGGTACCCCACAGGGTATCAAACGGCAGAATTCACTTTGATGGGTATGAGCCAATAATAGCAAAGTGCCTAGCTCTAGACCAGAGATACGTTGATTCAAACCAAGAGACCAGCCTTGAGCAAGTAAACAAATGGGCTGGATTTACGGTTAAAGAGAAAGCCTACATACATGTTGGAGCCAGAATGGGGCGCCCCGAGAAAGCCAAAGAAAGAAAAATGAGTCCATACATCCACAGTCTATACCCGGTGGGAAACGCAGGTGGGCCACAAAGAGACATCACCAGAAGTAAAAGAAGAGACAAGATAAAGGTAGAATTAATCGATCTTCAATGCCCGGAATGTGGCTATGAGTCCACGTCTCTCATATGTGAAAACTGTGGCTCCATGACGGTTATGGGGAGACAGTGTCCCCGCTGTAACACAAAGACGGATGCAGATGTTTGTCCACGATGTGATGCAGAAACAGTGTGTTACAAATCTGTTGAAGTGGATCTAAGGGAAGAGCTTGAGAAAGCTCGTAAACATATAGGTGGCCAGATACCGCCCAAAATAAAATGCGTAAAAAGATTGATGAACGAGCAAAGGATACCTGAACACCTTGGCAAAGGAATACTAAGAGCTAGATACGACCTCAGCATGTTCAAGGATGGAACACTAAGGTACGATCTCACTGATATCCCATTAACACATTTCACTCCAGAAGAAGTTGGTACATCAATCGAAAAACTTGTGGAACTTGGCTACAAATACGATACAAACGGCGAGACATTAACCAGAGGAGATCAGATGCTAGAACTTCTAGTACAGGACATAGTACTCCCCGAGGACTGCGGAGACTATCTAGTTAAGGTAACAAAGTTCCTCGATGATGAGATGAGAGACTTTTACAAGATGGATCCTGTATACAAAAAAGAGACAAGAGAAGATCTAGTGGGTGAGATCGTCCTCGGGATGGCGCCTCACACAAGCGCAGCAATAGTTGGAAGACTAATCGGATGGACCAAAGTTAGAAACTGCTACGCCCATCCATACTGGCATGCAGCCAAACGTAGAAACTGTGACGGTGACGAGGACGCCATAATGATGGCTATTGATCCATTACTCAACTTTAGCCGAGACTATTTACCAGAACAGAGCGGGGGTTTAATGGACGCACCATTATTCGTTATCCCTAACCTCAACCCCAGCGAAGTGGACAAAGAGAGCCATAACGTAGATGTGATCAAAAGATACCCTCCCGAGTTCTATAAGATGAGTATGCGGGGAGCAGCGCCAAACGAATTCGGACCACTCGTAGACACATTGGGAGGAAGATTAGGGACCCCAGCTCAGTTCACAGGCTTCAACTACACTCATGATTGTAGCAACATTAACCTAGGCAGTCATATAGGGGCATACAACAAGCTACCATCGATGCTGGAAAAACTGGAGAGCCAACTGGACCTCACTAAGAAACTAAGAGCAGTCGAGGGGAAAGTCGTCGGATTAAAGATACTTAACAGCCACTTTATGAAAGATATAGTGGGAAACCTGCGAGCGTTTACGCGGCAAACCTTCAGATGCACTAAATGCAACAAGAAGTACAGACGGCCACCTTTGAAAGGGATATGTGACAGATGCGGAGGCCCCATACTTCAGACAGTGCATAAAGGGGGTATCGAAAAATATCTTGAACCAGCAAAAGGACTCATAGAAAAATATGATCTAGGGAAATACTATGAGGACCGCATTAAACTCATAGAAGAGGAGATTGATTCCCTGTTCTGGGAGGAAGAACTCGAGGAGACTCATAACCAGTTTAACCTCACAGATTTCATGAAACCCAAGTCAAAAAATTGATCGAGAAACATTATTATGCTACTCATGAGTACTCATGGCGAATAACAATGAGTAAGAAGAAGAAGAAACAGAGTGTAGGGATGCCCCAGAGTAGCGCCGGGTTAATGAGGTTCTTCCAAGACGAGACAAATGGCGTAAAGATTCCACCAGAGTTCGCGTTAGGGGCAGCAGTATTACTCGTTGTAACGGTTATAGCGGCAAGAGTGTTGTTTCCAGTAATATAATCCCAGGTAATATCTGGATATATAATATAGGAGAACTTAATTCCTTGTCATCTAAGCCGAAGCGTAACCTAGTAATCATGGGTAGTAAGCCTATAATGAATTATGTTGTAGCCTGCATTACTTTGTTTAACGAAGGCGCTGAAACCGTAAAGATCAGAGCCCGGGGAAAACATATCAATAAAGCAGTAGATACCGTAGAGATGCTTAGAAGAGTATTCCAGCCCACTCTCAAAGTAGTGCACGCAGAAACAGGTACCGACATATTAACCCGAAACGACGGAAACGAAGCCCATGTATCAATAATAGAAATTATAATTGCTCCCAATTAAGCAGTTTTAAAAACACGTAACGTAATTTTTCAGAGAAGGTATAAGGATGTCATATCCAAAGATTAAGGTCACCCCGCCTGGTCCTAAAGCAAAAAAAATTGTTGAAAGGGATGAGGCGATAATATCACCCAGTTTTGGTAGAGCTTATCCACTTGTCGTTGAGAGCGCTCAGGGAAACATCGTGAAAGATGTTGATGGAAATGAGTTTATAGATATGAACGCAGGTCTAGCAGTATGTAGCGTTGGACACGGACACCCTAAACTCAAGGAAGCGATCAAGAAACAAGTGGACAAATTCATCCATTACAGCTACACAGATTTCTTCTACGAGGATTACGTGGATCTGGGAGAAGATTTGAGTAAAATTCTTCCCATGAAAGGTCAAAAGAAGGTATTCTATGGCAACAGTGGAGCAGAGTCCATAGAGGCAGCCATGAAAGTAAGTCGCTATCATAGCGGTAGACAGGGATACCTTGCCTATATTGGCAGCTTCCATGGCAGAACTATGGGTGCAGTTACACTGACGGCTTCTAAACCGTATCAGAGAGCAAAGTTCAGTCCATTAATACCGGGAGCCGAGCACATATTCTATCCTTACTGCTATAGATGCCCCTTCAACCTTGAATGCCCAAGCTGTGCTTACGCTTGTGTTGATTATATTGATGATCACCTATTCCACAAATATCTACCACCAGATGAAGTAGCCATGTTAATAGCTGAACCCATACAGGGCGAAGGAGGATACGTAGTTCCACCAAAAGGCTACTTCACGAAACTCAAAAAGCTACTGGATGAACACGGTATATTGTTCGCAGTAGATGAAGTCCAGTCAGGGGTTGGGAGAACAGGAAAATGGTGGGCTATAGAGCACTGGGATGTAGAGCCAGATATATTGTGTACAGCTAAGGGAATAGCAGCAGGACTACCATTAGGAGTTATGGCTAGTAAAGCCGAGATTCAAGACTGGAAACCAGGCAGTCACGCTTCTACCTTTGGTGGAAACCCTGTTAGCTGCGCCGCAGCTTCAGCCGTTCTCGACATCATCAAGACAGAGAAACTTCTAGATAACGCCACAGAGCAAGGCAACCATATCAAAAAGAGACTTAACGAGATGAAAGAAGAACACCCCATGATCGGAGACGTGCGTGGAAAAGGGCTCATGGTAGGTGTGGAGATTGTTAAAGATAAGGACACAAAAGAAGTCGCTCCCAAGGAGACAAGTGAAATAATGATGGAGTGCTTCAGGAATGGGCTAGCCATAGTTAACTGTGGTGTTAACGTCATAAGATGGATGCCTCCTTTAACAATAACAAGAGACCTAATTGACCCCAGTTTAGAGATCTTCGAGAAAGCTCTAACAAAAATTGAGACCCAGTAGGGTCCCAAAATATTTTTTATAAATTATTCTCGCTCTACGATTAGCTTTGTGAATGCGCCGCTACTTATCTGAATTAAGCCATCAAAGGGTTCACGTACATTCATATACTCAAGCTTGATCTCTGCTCCTGCAGTAAGATCCATAGCTTCCTCCGCGTGCTCACGCCAGAGACTTACGCGGGCCTCCCCAGTGCCATCATCGATCCTGAAGTTAGCAACTGTTGCTGGGCCTCTAGAGGTCTCAATGTCACGTTGAATGGGATCATCAAGTAATTGACCGCGTATGGTGACGTTTCTCTGGCCTTCACGTAGATCAATTATTTCCGTGATTTTGCGCTCAATTTCGGGTATATCCATCTCAAAGTCTTCTGGATCAACGTGTACACGTCCATTTCGTCCCACGTTTAGGTCAATTCCACCATATCCTGATCGAGTGTAACCGTTTTCAACTACGATTAAAGTGCCCTCTGATATATTTTCAGCGAGTTCAGTGTCTTCATCCCATAAACTTAGTCGTACAGTGCCTGTGTCATCCTCCAGTAAGACGCTGATTACTTGGCCCTCTGATCCATCTCTTCGTACAAATTCACGTAGCTCGCCTACTTGAGTGGCTAAGGCTGCAACGTTCACGCTGCCCATGCTCTCGTTGAGGTTTCCTATTTTTGTCCAGTATGGTACTGGTTCTACGGGTTTCACGTTTTTCTTTAATATCTCGATAGCTGTATCCCAGCTTACATGTACTTCTGGGTTTTCCATGTTGTTAGTTCTCACGTTACCACTGATTACCCGTATCCTTGTACCTTTCGGAGTTTCTCCATACTCTTCTACTTTATCATCCCAGAGAACTAGGTTAATTCTTGCACCCCCCTCCTCCAATACAAGCCTGCTTACTTTACCCTCGCTTCCATCCTGACGGGTAAACGTGGATACAGGATAACTATCAGTTACCACACCTTCTAGGTTTACTGCACCCTCTGTATGGATATCAGCTGGAGTGAGGAAGAAGTTCTCCAGTTTTGGATAATCCTCATCAACAGCGTCCATAGGCTCCATGAATATCTGACCACGGTTACCCATATTCACCTCTATGTTGCCTCTTCTCTCCTTACTGTAACCATGGAGAATTCGAACTATCTTGCCAGATTCTAGCTTTGACGCCTCAACGTGATCCGCTTTATCATCCCAGAAGACCACTGTAACGGACCCGGTCTTATCTCCGATAAGCATCCTGAGAACCTTCCCCTGCCTATTATTATCTCGTTCAAAAGTCCTACTAGGAAATATGTGTATAACCCTACCAGTAAGGCTCACATCACTGAGACCATCGGTTAGATCACCTATCTTGAGCTTTGCTTCTATTTTCTCCCCGGCGCCGTTTATGCCGAGATTACTCGCTACTAAGTGTGCTGCCGCTTCCTCAGTCAGCAACCCAGCTGCTTTTGCTCTTTCCTGTTCGATTAATTCTCTAACTGCTTCCTCTGTCAAGTTGGGTTTTAGAGCCAG
>CAZAQI010000104.1:0-6883 GCA_964487465.1 uncultured Candidatus Bathyarchaeia archaeon | reverse complement strand
CATAAACCCGAGAAAAAAGAGGTCATTCAAAGAGAAAGAAGGGATATCTTCCCAAATACTGTTGAAAATCATCTGAGTTACGCCCGATTTTATGCCTCAATAGATAATCCCGGTGAAGCCGAGTATCATCATCTTAGAGCTATTGAACTAGATGCGTCAACAGATGCTTTACTCAGTTACGCCCAGTTCTTGGAGAAACAGGATCGTAGAGAAGATGCTGTAAAACAGTACTTAGAGGCTTTGAAACTTGATCCAAGTGATGCAACGATCCATAATAATCTGGGTATAATTTTTTATCATGAAGGCAGATTGGAAGAAGCATCAAATCATCTTAAGGAAGCTCTTCTTGTTGAACCTGACCCCACGACTATGAATAACTTAGCTAATATATATTCAGATCTGGGAGATACAGTGAAAGCTGAACGACTTTACAAGCACAGCATCAACATTAATCCTCATGACTCTGATACCCATAACAACTATGCATTACTCCTTTGGGACCAGGGAAGAAGTGACGAAGCTGATGAACATTTCCGTTTAGCCCTCGATAACCGCCCAGAGGATTTGACTATCCGTGGAAATTACGTAAAGTTTCTGATTGAGAAGAAACGGTATGGTGATGCTGAGCGTCAGTTTAATTACCTTACATCCATGAATCCTCTTGAACCCGAGTTCTACTTGAATAGAGGAGTGGTATTATCTAAACTGGGTAAACTTGATGAAGCAGAGAGAATGCTTCGGGAAGCCCTTCACATTACCCCGGACAACGCTGATATAAACCTCCATTACGCGCTAATATTAGTGAAAAAAGGTAGCAATGTTACAGCAGAAGCTCATTTCAATAAATCCATAAACAAGAATCCTGAGAACCCTGACGCTTATCTGACCTTCGGATTTTACTTATATACCCAGCAGCGATACGATGAAGCAGAAGAAAACTTTAAGGCCGCTATTGAACGAGATCCAAACACACCTGAGACAAGACTTTACTATGCTCGTTTATTAGCTGATTCAAAACGGGATGACGAAGCCGAAACACAACTTATAATGGGCTTGGAGAAGAACCCTGAGGACCCAGAATTAAACCTCTATTATGCTCAGTTCTTATCAAAAAGGGAACGGCCTCAGCAAGCTGACAAACATTTCAAGAAGGCATTAAACAATGCCCCCTTAAACCCTAGAGCTCATTTTAGCTACGGTATTCATTTGAGTTTTCATGGCTTAAAAGAGAAAGCCTGTGTTCATCTTCAAAGAGCGGCGGAACTTGACCCTCAGTATCAGTCCTTAGTGAAATCCGCTATGGATTTATGATATTTCGTAATAGATCAATATGTTTGTAACATTTTTCACACACACAATACTATAAACTTTGTACAGAAATACATGCTCAAACAGGTGAATACTTAATGACGGTTGAAATAGAAGTGGCGCCTCACGCGGTCCCGGCCAAGAGTATCGAGGACATAGCAAAGGAAGCCACACCTAGGATTGCGATTCTTGGCGTAGGTGGAGGCGGAAGCAACATGGTTTCATGGATGGATAAGAAAATTGTTGGCGCCCGCACCGTTGCACTTAACAGTGATGCACAGCACCTGACGACGAGCAAAGCAGATAACAGAGTGCTATTAGGATATGAACTATGTGGAGGACTAGGATGTGGAGGATTCCCTGAGCAGGGTGCTAAAGCAGCTGAAGAATCCACCGTTGAAATTGAAGGCGTAATTGGTGAAGCAAATCTTGTTTTCGTTACGAGTGCTCTTGGAGGCGGCACTGGTACAGGTGCATCTCCGGTGGTCGCTAAGGTATCTAGAGAACTAGGGGCATTAACCATAGGCGTTGTAACAATTCCCTTCAATGTTGAGGGTACAAGGGTAAAGAAAGCAAAACAAGGCTTAGCTAGCCTAGTGGATGTTTGTGATAGCGTAGTAGTTATTGATAACAATGAGCTGCGCAACATCGCGGGTAAACTACCCATAAGAGAGGCTTTCGCTGTAGCCAACGCAAGAGTTACTGATTTTATCAATAACATGACTGAGACTCTCAGCGTACCTGGGATCATGAACTTAGACTTCGCGGATATCAAGGCAATCATGATGGGTGGTGGAATATGTGCAATTGGGTTCGGGGAAGGAACAGGAGGCACCAAGGTAGAGGACGCCGTAAACAAGGCGCTTGATAATCAGTTACTGGATATCGATGATGTTAATATAGCTCATGGAGCCCTCGTTCACATCGAAGGCGGCGAGGATATGACGCTGGAGGATGTGAATATGGCGGGAGAGCTTGTGCTTGAGAGCATAAATCCTGATGCACGTGTAGTCTGGGGAAGCAAGATCAATCCAGCGCTTGATAACAAGATAAGAGCAACAGTTGTGCTTGCAGGCGTAGAAAGTCCTTTCCTCCTCGCTGAGAAAAGTACAGTGACAGTGAAGAGGCCAAAATCATCGAAGAAAGTCTCCAGTAAGAAAAAAGCCTAATTTTCTTAATCTATTTTTATTAACGGTAACCATAGTCTAAATCGGGTGCCTTTATCACTACTCTTTTCTAGTTTTAAGTCTCCACCTATTGACTCAGCTGCGTTTTTACAGAATGTCAACCCCAGTCCTGTGTGTCCATCCTTTGTAGAGTTGAATGGTTCGAAAATATTTTCCTGTCGCTCCTCTGGTATACCCTTACCCGTATCACATATATCGATCTGTGCACTTGTTTTTCTACCATTAACCTTAACGTACAGAGATCCGCCACCAGGCATTGCCTCTACTGCGTTCATTAATAGATTGTCTATTATCCTTGTGAATTTTTCTTCACCAATCTCTACGATAAGGATTGATTCATCGTATTGGGTGTTGACTCGGATGTTTTTAGGGAATCTTTTCTTCTCTAGAATGGTGCGAATAGCATGATTTACTTCTATGTATCCATTGATGCGTGTTAACTTGTCTAAGATTTCTCTAACTAGATCTGAGGTATAGTATGCTTTGTCAGCGTTCTCCTCTATTGAATCAAGTATCTCGTTCATCATATCTGGTTGAATCCTCATTACGCCCGTAGCGTTCATTATGCTGAGTAAATTATTCTGAAGATCCCCACTAACTAACGTTGAAACTTTCTCAGTGTGATCTAAGACGCCTAGAGCGTAATCAAGTCGTTGTCTTCTATCTTTCTCCTCTTTTTCTCTAAGTCTCTCCGTTTTTATCCTATTGAACGCGAAGGCAACGTGCTGGGAAAGTGTTTCAAGTAATTTTTTATCTTGTTTGGTAAAGTTATCTACTTCTTTGCTCTCTGCATTCAAGACAGCTAATGTCTCACCATTTAGCACAGCTGGTACAGCTAGTTCTGAACCTGAATCCATATTACCTTTTACAAAGTCACTGCACTCTGATACATCGGACACCATTATGCTCTGAGTTTCTCTAGCCGCTTTTGTGGTTATACCTTGACCATTCAAAGGAAGAACCAGTTCAAAGGATGGTCCACCTCTTGTACCCAGTGTCTTCAAATTGTTTCCATCAACAATGTGGAATGTTAATGTATGATAATCAAAAACCGTCTCCATTATATCCAGTGTAATCTCTGAGATCTCTTGGACATCAGCAGCGGTGCTAAGTTTGATGGCTTGCTGGTATATCGCGTTGAGTCTTTCTCTGTTTCTTCTCTGCTCTGTTATATCTCGAATAAAGCATAGGTAGGCATCTTCTCCACGGTATCTGATTTTGCTAATGTTTACATCTGCGTTTCTAATAGCCCCATAACTGGTCCTATAATTCATCTTGAGGTTATAGTTTCCCTCTTCATCTAGTGACGGTGGAAAGATTTTTTCAGACTCATCAAGAAAGAATTCAAAGACGTCTTCGCCAATACATTCCTCTACACTATTTATTCCAACTAGATTACATGCTGCACGGTTCAGAAAAGCTACTTTGTTTTTAACTATAATAATAATGGCGTCTCTACTCTCTTCTACAACTTTCTTGTAGAGTTCATCCAGTCTGTGTTTTTCCACTGTTTCTTTTATGCGTTTTGCCAGAACCTGGTAATGTGTTGGTTCTGTTTCTTTTCTCAGGTAATCATCTATACCAGAGGAGAACGCGAGTTCAGCTACTTCTTCACTACCATGGCCGGTATATAGAATAAATGGGACATCACTCTTTTTTCTGACTTTCTGAGCCAACTCGATGCCGTTCATGGACATCATCTTGTAGTCGCTGATTATGCAGTCATAGTTCTCTTCTTCTTGTCTTTTCAGTGCTTCTTCGGGGGTGTTCACTGAGTCTACTACTACATCTTTTTCTATTTGCTCTAGAAATAATTTTGTGAACTCTAACTGGTTTTTTTCGTCGTCTACGTGTAGAATTTTTAGAGGTTTTTCACCAGTCATCGTGTTCACGTTGATGTTTTTATATGAAGTGTTATTGGGTTGTTTAATGTTAATAATCTTTGGAATATAAGTTATACTTACTTGTTTTGATAATCTATTATCAAGTTTATATCAATTTGAATGTTATAATTTGATTTTTGAATATATTAAACAATAAACATGTTGCATCCATTAGTTGAGACAATAATATCCTAATGCGACAAAAGTGGGATGGATAAATATAATAACAAAGCTTAGAACCAATAAAGTAATGCCACCGAAAAAAGAGATACTGCCCGCAATAATAGCCCAGAATCAAGAAGAACTCGACCAGATGCTCAAACGAATCCCATTCGCAGACAATGTAATGTTGGATCTCATGGATGGAAAATTCGTAGGATCCACTTCACTGGACTTCCCGATGAACTTACCCCGTTATAATCGATACCAGCTTCACATAATGGCTATAAATCCCTTGGAGAGAGTCAAGAAACTCCCCTCCCAGATTGATACCGTGATAATCCACGCAAAGACCCTAGAAAACATTGACGAAGCCATAAAACAGGTTAAAAGAGCAGGTTTCTGCTTTTTCATCGCTTTGAACCCTGAAACACCTGTATCCATAGTTGAACCTTATCTGGATGTATTGGACGGCGTCTTGATAATGACCGTTAAACCGGGGCAGTATGGAGCAAAGTTTCTCCCAGAACAACTGAAAAAAGTGAAACACATCCGATCCCGGTCACAAGAGATCAATATAGAGGTTGATGGAGGCATGAGCGACAACACCATAGAACAAGCAATAACTGCAGGTGCAAACATGATCGCCAGCGGCTCCTTTATTATGAAAAGCAAAAATCCAGAAACCTCCTATAATAAACTTAAAAGCTACTTCTAGAACCCAGGGGATAACTCGTTACAACTTATCTCCTTTTTGTCCAACAGGGTGTTAAAACAGCTTTATCCCCAATAAATTACCTATAAACGTGTACATGACAAAATATTATTTGTCTCTATGGTTAGAAAGTAGGTATTGCAACCCCGGAAACAGTCAATATCAACGCTCATTCACCATAAAAAGTTGTTATGGTAAATAATTTTAATTCATCCAGATTATTTATTAGACATGGCGGAAAAGGGTCTACCCGTTGTACTGGAGGGGAAAAGAATAAATCTCCGTGTTTTCCGTCGTTTCTTTTACCCCATACAGATAAAACATATGGGGGAAAAATTTATCGTATATTCAGAC
Source organism: uncultured Candidatus Bathyarchaeia archaeon (assembly GCA_964487465.1). Taxonomy (GTDB): domain Archaea; phylum Thermoproteota; class Bathyarchaeia; order TCS64; family TCS64; genus RBG-16-57-9. The sequence continues at coordinate 1,277 of CAZAQI010000104.1, read as the reverse complement.
ACTAGACGAGAAAGAGAAATCAACTATAGACGACCAGAGGATTATGACCTCGACAACCCTTTTAACCGTATCAAATTAATACGCCTCGCACGAGCCATGAACTGCCTTAAACAATCTCAAGAAAAAGAAAACGAATACCGTATTACACTGTGTACAAATAAAGAACTCTACTATCCCCAAGCGGAAACAATTCGATACATACCCTTCGACCCAAGACGACTGGATCCACTAAAAGAACGAATCGAAGAAGGCCGACGAAAAATAGAGTGGGGTCAAAAATTTATTCCTCGTCGTTAATCTCAGTGATTAACTCAGCCAGTAGAGGCTTCAGATTCTCCTGAGGGATCTTAATCCCGCTAGCACGCTTATGACCGCCACCAAATCCACTATATTTGGCTCCCAGTTTTTTGGATATCTCACCAAGATGCTCTTCAAGGGCTTTCTCACCCCGTAAACTGATATTATAGTACTCCTCGTTAACTTTGTAGCTTATTCCCACGTCAATACCCAGAGTATCTATTAATAGATTTGAGATCCCACCGGTACTCTTATCCCCTTTTGCCTCCATTACCGCGACCCTACCATATATCTCAGAGTTCGTCGGAATAGTCTCCTTTATCTGTGCCATCTCCTCAAGACATTGTATTGCTTTCTCAACCGCGCCCTCGATCCTATGCGGATAATTATACTCGCTTAACGCTCTCATTATGCTTCGTTTAAAATCGATGGATTGATCACTGCTTAATGCATGAGTTAGTATCTGAGCTTCATGTTGAGCAAATTTACGATCCATCTTACTTAGAATAGGATCAGCTAACGGCCCCTCCTCAAACATATCCGAGATAGCTGCATATGCCGCCAGTCTTTTTCCCTCATGTCCCAGCTGGTTTTTAAAGATATCATAGACTAGCACCGCTGCACAGTCCCTGGTCTCAAGCCTGATGTTAACCCCTTTTTTCTCCAGTCTCTTCTTTAAATCGGGGCTCATTTGATGATGATCTATAATATTTATACTGGCGAATTCTCTAATCCGCATTAGTTCTTCTTCGAGACCGTCTCGGATATTCAAGTCGCACATATATAGGGTATCTACTGGAGGACTTACTTGTTCTAGGGCTTTCTCTAGGTTATCATAGTTGGCGAGGTAGAAGTCTCCTCCCTTCACTCTTTTGAGGAAAGCTCCACACGTGAGTCCATCCACGTCATCGCCATGAATTATCGTAAATACTGTCAAATAGATCCCTCTTAAACCGGTATTACTCTGAATGGGGATTGAT
>CAZAQI010000103.1:0-6987 GCA_964487465.1 uncultured Candidatus Bathyarchaeia archaeon | reverse complement strand
ATGATAAGATACTTTGCCAGAAATATGTGAACATGACCAAGCAATATGTTAAACGCCACTACGGCTTCGAGGGATATGGATGCGGGTTCTGCCAAACAGCAGTACCCTGTGAATCAAGAATACCGGAAAAAATAGGGAATGAAAAGATCTAGTCAGTTAACTCGTGTACATTTCCGCTTTGATCAACGGTTCCACTCCAGGTGAACCCGGTTTCAGTGTTCTCAACATTGAGTGTATAGGCTGGTTTCCACACTACTGGGTGCTGTAGTGTTATATTCCAGCCATCTCCAATGTATCGAGTAACTGAAACACCAAGCAAGTCTTCAGGTGTCATATCCGTTACAGACCAGTCATCTGTTATCTCAAGATCAGATGCCTCGGGATAATTCTCTCTCAGATACTGGACGGCTAGATCGAGAGCCATTTCAGGCGGTAGTAATTCAGAGACGACTTTTTCACGTTGATTAAACTCGTCCCATTCTCCATCTATTACCGCGCTCTGCACCTCGTTATTAACGACAGTTAATACAGCAGTATGCTCTGTTATTACTTGAGCTAACACCATATCGCTTCTATTACCATATCCTGGGTGACCGCATGCGAAGCTAATGGTTACCACGTATTGCTCAGGGTAGCTCTCAAGGATAACGGTATCAACTATCTCCATAGTTCCTTGAATACCATCGTAGCTAAAGGTGGGAGCGTTCCTCAACCACTCTAAGGCTGTTTCCTCTGCTTCCTCAAGGTCTTGATGTTTCTCAATCAGTGTACATGTGATCTCATTGAACCTGTCATCAGTAACAGCGGATACCACCTTGCCCTCACTGACATGGATCACCATGGTGTGATCGGTTAACACTTGGGCTACCATCTCACCTGTTCTGTCACCATACCCAGCGTGTCTTGATGTGAACTTAATACTCACATACCATGAGGTACCGGTTGACTCAACATTTACAATTTCTATGGAGTCTTTGATTCCATCGAAACTATATGTGGGGGATTCTTTGATGAAATCCTCCGCTACCATGACAGCTTGGTCTCTGGTGTATACTTGTCCTTGCATCCCAGCGTATAGACTGAGAGCCGGAAATAGGCTGACTAGCGCAATGGCTACAATCGTGTTAATTATTTTACTCATGTGTTTATCACAATTATGAGAATACACGCATTGTGTATAATCCCAGTGATTAGAACAAATGTTTCAGGTTTTAGAACAGCTTAGTTTTGGGGGGAAAACACATAAGCACCGGAGTATCATCAACACAAAAGGAGTGCCCGGTCATGAGTAGAGCCCTTTTCGTTGGAAGATTTCAGCCTTTTCACTTTGGTCACCTGTACGCTGTAGAGTATATTCTCAAAGAGTGTGATACCTTGGTGCTCGTAGTCGGTAGCGCCCAGATGAGTCACCAGCATGACAACCCCTTCACTGCTGGTGAAAGAATCGAGATGATAAGAGCAGCCCTTAACAGAGCGAACATACCCACTGATCGATACCTGATTATCCCTATCCCAGACGCCCCCGCCCATAGGGTCTGGGTGAGCGCTGTAGAATCCCAGACCCCACGCTTTGATCTGGTTTACAGTAACCAGAGCCTGACCCGGCGCCTATTAATAGAGGCAGGGTACGAGGTGCGTCCCATTGATCTCTATAAGCGGGGTAAGTATGAGGCATCAGAGATTCGTAGGAGGATACTGGAGGGCGAGGATTGGAGCGACTTGGTGCCTGATGAGGTTCACCGGATAGTGCTTGAGATTGATGGTGATAACAGGATAAGGGATTTAGCTAAAACTGATTCATATAACAGTGAGAATGATGTTCATGGAATACCTTGAGATCGACCCACAACTAGAGAAACGTTTCCCCCGACTCGCCGCACAGATAGTGCGCTTCAAAGATATCAATGTTAGACGAGAGGACCCACAGTTAGACGCGTATAAGAAAAAGGTCTATGACGAGACCCGTGAACGATGGGAGGTGGAGGAGCTACGGGATGAGCCTTTATTCAGGGCTTACAGGGACTTCTTCTGGAGTCTGGACATTGATCCCACCAAGACGAGACCAGCCGCCGAGGCACTAATCAGGCGTCTACTACACGGTAGATCCATACCCACGATCAATACATGGGTAGACGCCTACAATCTGGTATCCATCAAGACAGCTATTCCCATTGCAAGTTTTGATCTAGATCTTCTTGACGGAGAGTTGTTGATGAGGGAGGCTGAACCCGGTGAAGAGTTCACGGGTATAGGTATGAAGGAGCCTGTGGTGTTAGATGGAGGTGAGGCAGTCATAGAGGATGATAAACGACTGGTAGCCATCTATCCGTACCGTGACGCTGACTACAGTAAAGTGACCTTGAAGACAGAGAAAGTATTAATGCTTCTATGCGGTGCTCCCAGTGTAAGCAAGGAGAAGCTCAATGACTCGGCCAAGGAGGCTACGAGGATTCTTCCCAAATTCTGTGGGGGAACCGTAGATAAACCATGATTGATATAGATGGCTCAATGATGGAAGGCGGTGGCCAAGTCCTCAGGATGGCCACTAGCTACAGCGCAGTACTAGGGGAGCCCATCAGGGTCTACAATATAAGGGCTAATCGAAGCCAACCTGGTTTAAAACCCCAACATTTAACCACGTTAAGGGCCGCAGCAAGAATCTCGAACGCTGAGACCCGAGGAGATTCTATTGGTTCATCTGAGATAGTGTTTAAGCCGGGGAGGATTCGTGGCGGGGATTATAGTTTCGATATTGGTACCGCTGGTAGTGTTTCGTTAATGCTTCAATGTCTAAATCCGATTTTATTTTACGCGGATAGGGGGAGCAGTATCTCGATCCGGGGTGGAACCGCTGTGAAATGGTCTCCCCCTCTTGCATTCCTTAAGTATGTAGTCTACAAATCATTTCAGGTAATGGGCGGTTCACTGGAAATCAGAGTAGAGCGACACGGCTTCTATCCAAAGGGTGGAGGAAAAATAGTTCAGAGAACCCTACCTGTGGATAAATTAAACCCTTTGAATCTAGAGAATCCAGCGATTAAAAACATTAACGGAGTCTCATTATGTGGATCATTACCCCGGCATGTGGCTGAGAGACAGGCTGATGCAGCCAAGGAAAAACTAAGTGAGCTAAGTATGGAGGTAGATATCAAACGTGTGGTGGCTGATCCAGAGCCTTTTGGACCCGGTAGCTTCATCACCTTATGGGCTGAGGGTGATGATGTCTACCTGGGGACTGACAGCCTCGGCGCCAGAGGTAAACCAGCTGAGAAGGTAGGCCAGGAGGCAGCCGCATCCTTGATAAACGAGATTAGGACAGGTGCCAACCTAGATCAGCATACCACTGACCACATGATACTTCCAGCTAGTCTAGCTGAGGGGGAGTCCAAATTCAAGACCAGTAACATTACGTTACATACTTTAACCGCCATAGAGTTAGCAAAAGAATTCACTGAAGCAAGATTTGTTGTTAATGGCGAAGAGGGTGAACCCGGAGTCATAAGGGTTTGTGGCATAGGTTTGGGGAATAGGTGAAATGAGAACAATCCGATATATGCGGGGCAAGATCAGGGTTGAAGGAACCCCAGTTTATCTTGAAGGCTTGGAACCCATGAACAGTTTCCCGGGGTACATGTATAGCAAGGTAGTTGAACACTTAGAGAGAACAGAGGACTCCTATCGTGATAGAGCCGCCAGATTCATTGATGCTCCTAAAATGAAGAGCACCATAGAGCTCAGGGACTACCAGTCAAGAGCTCTGCGGGCGTGGACCAATGCCGGTAACCGCGGTTTAATCGTATTACCCACGGGTTCAGGTAAGACAATATTGGCAGCCAAGGCTATCGAGGAGCAGAATTGCTCAACGTTGGTGGTTGTTCCCACCATTGTGTTGGTTGACCAGTGGAGAGAGGTGCTGGAGGACGCTTTCAAGGTACCTGTTGGCGCCATAGGTGGAGGTAGAAACGAGATAGAACCCATTACTGTATCCACTTATGATAGTGCTAGGCTGAGAACCGGTAAAATGGGACACCTGTTTGATTTTATAATATTTGACGAGGTCCACCATTTGCCCTCTCCCAGTAATAGACGGATAGCTGAGCGTTATCTGGCATCTAAACGCATGGGTTTGACCGCTACGCTACCCAAGGATGAGGCTTCCATGGAGATATTGGAGGAACTGGTTGGGAGTAAGGTGTTTGAGCTTGGGGTGGATGCTCTGGCTGGTGACCACCTAGCGGAGTTCAAGGTGAAGACCATACGCATACCTTTAACCAACTCTGAGCAGCACAAGTACAGTAGACAGTACGAGATCTACAAGAACTATCTAAGAAAGAAGAACATAAAGATCCGGAGCTCCAGAGACTATATCAACTTTGTGAAGAGAACCGGCAGAGACCCCGAGGCTAGGAGAGCCCTTACAGCGCGAAATGAAGCTATGGATATAGCCCAAAATAGCCAGAGCAAAGTAAACTACCTGAAACAGTTGCTAAAGTCTAATCCGGATGAGAAGGTGCTTATCTTCACCAAGCAGAACAAACTGGTCTATGAGCTTAGCAAGATGCTATTGATACCAGCTATAACTCATCTGACGCCCGGGGAGGAGAGGGAGGAGATATTATCACGTTTTCACAGTGGAGCATATAAACGGATAGTTACCAGCAGGGTGCTAGATGAGGGGGTTGATGTGCCTGATGCCTCTATCGCTGTTATCATGAGCGGCTCAGGCAGTAACCGCCAGTTTGTTCAACGCCTAGGAAGGATCTTACGTAAATCCCCGGGGAAAGAAGCCACATTATTTGAGCTGGTTAGCGCTGGCACCTCTGAGGTTTATACCAGTTATAGGAGGAAGAAACGTTGAGTCCCCTCTTTGAGCATATCAGGTATTATCGCAGGAATGGTCGTATCAAACCGGTTTTCATCCGTGAACCATTGGGGATTCTTGATACATTGATTGAGGTTTACAGTGATCACGTGGATAAGAAACGTGGGGAGTTGGAGGATGTGTTAGCTGACTGTGAGCACCTGGGGTATAACTATAAACAGGTGCGAGGGTTGGCGGCTGTACTTGAGTCAAGAGCAGTATTCCAGTCTAGGAGCAGTATCCCGCCTCTTGAGGCCCGTAGACAGGTGTTCACCGAGGCTGCCTCCACCACGGTGACCACGCGGGAAGAGCGATTAGAAGTAATGGAGATGGTAGCTGAGAGACATGAGATCACGGTGGAGGAGCTTGAGGATAGCCTATACGCCGATCTGAATGATGAACAGTACCTCGTTGATTTCACTGCACCCACACCGGAGATGTTAATGAAGTTTTATAACTACGCGAATATGGTTGCTCTTCTCGCTTACGCTCTCAGCATCGACATAGTATACAGGGGTGAAGATACATATCTTGAGAACCTTGTTAACCGGATAAAGAACTCGGAGATCACGGGGTCGGAGCGGAAGAAGATATCCATGGAGCTTAAGCCCACCAGCCAGGTTAGTTATAGGGCAGATAAACTCGATGAGATACTGCGAAGAGTAATAGTAAAGCCTGAGTGGAGTCTTAGGGCCAGCATAAAATACCCGAAACGGTACAAGACCGCTTGCCTATTCCAGATAACCAGTGATGGAGATGGCGAGTATCTGGCTGTAGATGAGCATGAGTCTGAGATTATCATCGAGATCCCGTTACAGGATAAGAAGATACCCAAATATGGGAAGGTCGTGGTGGTTGAAGAGGTTGCCCAGAGGGAGGGTGTTACCCGGGCCCAGATCCTTAAGGAGATAGAGAACGAGGGCATAGATTACATTGACATGGGTGGTGTAATGGTCTCACCTGAGAAACATTCAGATATCGAGAACCATTTAAAATCGTTGTCTTCCCTCGGGAAGGCTCAAAGCTATCTTAGAAGCCTAGGTGTAAGAGACTTCATGGCTGTGCTGGAGTCTTATGGTTATCAGGTTGAATGGAGTAAACCCAGGAAGGATAGTCGACTATATAGGCTCTAAGCTGGGGGAATGTATATATCGTGCGTCCCGTATTCTGCATGAAGTGATATAAATGGGCTACCAGGCGATACAGGGAGCTACAACTATTGGATTAATCTGCAGCGACGGCGTTGTGCTCGCTAGCGAGAAAAGGGTTAGCTATGGGCGGCTAGTTGCCAGCACAAAGGGTAAGAAGGTTTTCAAGCTCACAGATACCATTGGCTTGGCTTTCGCTGGTTTGATGAGTGATATTCAAGCATTGGTGAGGGAGGCTTCCGCTTACGCTAACTTGTTCTACTTGGAGAAGAACCGGCCAATCACGACCAAGGCAATGTCCAAGCTCATTAGCAATATGCTTTTTAACAGGCGTATGATGCCCCTATTGATGGAGACCGTTATAGGTGGCTTTGATAGAGATGGCCCCAGCTTGTATAGCTTGGATCCCGTAGGCAGCCTAATTCCGGATGATTTCATCGCGGCTGGCTCAGGTGCAGCTATAGCTATAGGCGTTTTGGAGGCGGAGTATGATGAGAAGATGGATACTGAGGCTGGTGTGGAGCTAGCTAAGAAGGCTGTGAAGGCAGCTATCGCTCGTGACGCTGTGAGCGGTGATGGTATAGATATCATGGTTATCAAGGAAGACGGATCCGATATCCAGACTATTTCCCTGTAATTTCCGTTGGTTAAGTTTTTATCATCATTCTGTTCTTTTTGATTATCTAGGGCTGGTAGTTCAGGGGTATGAATACCTGGTTCGCAACCAGGGGGTCGAGGGTTCAAATCCCTCCCAGTCCACCATTTTAAACCATAAATTAGAGTATGTTTAGATCTTCTCTTCATCATAAAAGGGCTATAATTCGTCTATCAAAACAGCCATCTTAGCTTTTTCCTCTAAAGCAACTTGGAAAAAATTAGATCTTAATAATAACACCTATTACGCTTTCACTCTAAACCTTTACTTACTAAATGGTTTCGCGATGGATTTTTAACAATCCTGAGCAATACTGTTCACGC
>CAZAQI010000102.1:0-6998 GCA_964487465.1 uncultured Candidatus Bathyarchaeia archaeon | reverse complement strand
TTTCCTTATTATATTAGGCAAGGCTCTTTTTTAATATTGTTTATTTAAATAAACACAAACCGTGAATACCTCTCCGCTTTATGTGATTTAATCATTGTTTCAGTCTAATTTCACTCAGTTAGCCTTAAATCTGAGTAGATGTGCAGTGTGGATACGTGAATGATAATGGGGTATCGTTTTATTAGGTAAGTACCCAGAACAGGTACAGTTTTTCGACACAACCCTCCGCGATGGAGAACAGACCCCCGGCATAAGCCTGACACCACCAAAGAAACTAGAGATAGCCAGAACACTTGATGCTCTGGGCGTTAAGGTTATTGAGGCTGGTTTCGCGGCTGTATCCCCGGGTGAAAGAGAGGCAGTCGAGAAAATCAGCAACGCAGGACTTGATGCAGAGATATGCAGCGCAACAAGGAGCGTAATAAAGGACATAGATGTGGCAATTGACGCCGGAGTGGATAGTGTAAACATCATAATACCCGTCAGCGAACTACACGTGAAACGCAAATTCAACAAAGAACAAGCATGGATTCTTGATGTAACCAGCAATGTGGTACAACATGCCAAGGATCGTGGAATTATAACCGAGATTTGCCTTGAGGATGGCTCCCGTACAGAGATAGAGTTCCTCAGACAAGTAATTCAGAGAGCAATTGAATCTGGAGTGGATAGGGTTACACCCTGTGACACGGTAGGCACATTAACACCTGAGCGTAGCCTAGAATACTATGGAGAACTTCATGAATTGTTTCCAGATCTGGTTCTCGGGGTGCATGTTCATAACGACTTTGGGCTTGCCACAGCCAACACCATCGCGGGAGTAGCTGGTGGGGCAACACACATCCACGCCACCATCAACGGCTTGGGTGAACGTGCAGGTAACGCAAGTCTTGAGGAAAACTGTGTAGCATTGGAGTTACTTTACAAGGTCAAGACAGGCATCAATATGCAACGTATAACTTCAACAAGCCACACCGTTAGTCGAGTGACTGGGATGCATGTTCAGCCAAACAAAGCAATCGTAGGCAGAAACGCATTCGCTCACGAGTCAGGCATTCACACCCACGCGATTCTACGTGATCCAACCACATATGAGCGGATTGACCCGGCTCTTGTGGGTGCGACACGTAAACTTGTAAGTGGTAAGCATGCTGGTTCGACTGGTCTATTCAATAACTTGATGACCATGGGGCTGGAACCCAGTAAGGAGCAGTTCAACCAGATCCTCGAACACGTGAAGACCCTCGGAGACAAGGGGAACCTCATCAGCGATACTGATCTATATGGGATTGCAACTGATGTGATGAATCTTGAGCAGCAGAATCCCTTGGTGGTGGATGAGTTCATCGTCACTACAGGGAACAAGATCACTCCCACCGCGAGTATCAAGGTAACCAGAAACGGGGAAAGCTACATGGAAGCAGCCACTGGGAATGGACCTGTGGACGCCACGTTGAATGCATTGGTGAAGGCAGTAACTATCGATGAACCCGTGACGCTTGAACTCTATCAGGTAGAAGCTATCACAGGTGGAACAGATGCTGTCGTTAATGTTGAAGTAAGACTTAGGCAGGGAGATAGATTGGTAACCAGCAGAGGTGTCAACGAGGACATAGTACTAGCTAGTGTAAACGCTTACCTCAATGGCGTAAACTTGTACCAGAATATTAAGAAGGAAAAACTATGAGCACAATAAGTGAGAAGATATTAGCAAAAGCAGCCAACCAGGAAACGGTCTCCGCTGGAGACTTTATTAAGGCAAACGTGGATGTGGCACTGAACCACGATGTTACCAGTGTACTGGCGTTTGAGGCAATGTACAAAATGGGATCCAAGAAAGTTTGGGATCCTGATAAAGTAGTCATGGTTCTTGATCATGTTGCCCCTCCCAGTAGCGTCAATAGCGCCCGTGTACATAACGTGATCAGGAAATTCGTGCAAGAACAGAAAATGAAGAACTTTTTCGATGTAAATAGCGGGGTTTGTCACCAGGTATTACCTGAACATGGTCTTGTTAAACCAGGTATGCTAGTTATTGGTGCCGACAGTCATACGTGTACACATGGTGCTTTCGGAGCGTTCGCAACAGGAGTGGGATCAACGGATATGGGAGCAGTCTTGGCGCGCGGAAAGACATGGCTCAAGGTCCCGGAAACCATTAAGGTAAACGTAAATGGTGAACTTGGTAAACATGTCTATCCCAAGGATGTTATTCTGAGAATAGCCAAGGAGATTGGTGTGAGTGGAGCCACCTATATGGCCCTTGAATATCATGGAAAAGTGGTTGAAGAAATGAGCATAGCTGGGAGAATGACACTGTGTAACATGTCCATAGAGATGGGTGGAAAGGCAGGTATATGTGAAGCAGATAATAAGACCGTTGAATGGCTGGCCAAACGAACCACTGGGCCCTATGAGCTGGTCAAAGCAGATGAAGACGTTGAATACAAGCAAACGCTGGAATCGGATATGACTAATATTGAGCCACAGGTCTCCTGTCCACATAACGTGGATAATGTGAAGAACGTATCAGAACTAGGCGCGATTAGGATCAATCAAGCCTTCATCGGCTCCTGTACCAATGGACGTCTAGAAGATCTAAAACAAGCTCATGCTATCCTAAAAGGAGAGGAAATCCACTCCGACGTTCGCTTACTGGTGTCCCCCGCGAGCAGAGCCGTATACCGACAAGCACTCAAAGAGAGAATAATCGAGGATCTCATCGATTCAGGTGCTACGATAAGTAACCCATCATGTGCCGCTTGCTTTGGTGGACACATAGGATTACTTGGGCCCAGTGAGAGAGGAATTAGTACCAGTAACCGAAACTTCAAGGGGAGACAGGGAAGCCCGGAGGCGGAGGTTTATCTCAGCTCAGCAGCTGTAGCCGCCGCATCAGCATTAACAGGGTACATTACCCATCCGGAGGAGGTATTATAATGAATCTAAAAGGAAAGGTATGGAAATACGGTGACGATGTTAATACGGATTACATTATCCCAGGACGATACATGGAGCTAACCGATCCAGAGGAGATAGCTGAGAAAGTATTTGAAGAATATGATCCCAGTTTCCGTAAAGAAGTTGAGAAAGGAGACATAATTGTCGGTGGAACTAATTTTGGATGCGGTTCTAGCAGAGAACACGCGCCCATCGCCCTCAAAGGTAACGGTATATCATTAGTTTTAGCCGAGTCCTTTGCACGGATATTCTATCGTAACTCCATTAACATAGGTTTACCGGCGCTGGAGTGTCAAGGTCTTCATGATATTGTTGAGAAGGGCGATCTATTGGAAGTTGAATTAACAGGTGGGGTTGTTAAAAATCTCGGCAACGGCGAAGAGCTAAACTTTAAACCATTACCAGTTTTCATGATGGAAGTGTTAAATGCAGGAGGTTTAGCTTCTTACCTTAACAAGACTGAGGAATGGTAAAATGAAGTATACTATAGCTTTGCTACCAGGTGACGGCATAGGGCCTGAAGTAATGGACGCCACAGTAACTGTACTTAAATCATTGGAAGCAAAAACAGATATAGAGTTTGAATTTAAGACCTATATGCTAGGAGACGAGGAGAAAAAGCGCAGCGGAACAGCTCTTCCCCAAGAGACTATTAACGGAGTAAAAGCAGCTGACGCATGTCTATTCGCCTGCGTGGGAGAGACTGCCAAAGAGACAATACTACCCCTACGACAAATGTTCAACCTATACGCAAATCTGAGACCCGCCAAATCCTATCCTGGAGTCTCTTCTTTAAAACCAGAGACAGACCTTATGATTGTCCGAGAGAACACTGAAGGAATTTACAAGATGATTGGAGATCGATCCCCTCGTTCCGCATTTAATATTCGTGTTATTACATATGAGGCATCCGAGCGAATCGTACGATACGCATTTGAATGGGCTAAGGCTAATGGAAAATCTAAGGTTACCTCTGTTCATAAGGCCAATGTTTTGGATTACACTGATAGCTTGTACCTTGAAGCATCAAGATCAGTGGCAGAAGAGTACCCAGAGATAGAGTACCAAGAGTTAATTGTTGATGCTGCTGGTATGAGGCTAGTTATGAACACAGAGGACTTTGAGGTAGTGGTAACCACCAACATGTTTGGAGATATCCTCAGCGATGTAACTGCTGGACTTGTAGGTGGCCTAGGAATGGCCCCCTCGGGTAACGTAGGAGACAATATGTGTATCTTTGAACCAGTACACGGTTCTGCACCAGACATCGCTGGACGAGGTATCGCTAACCCCTCAGCTTGTATCCTCAGTGCTTCCATGATGCTTGAGTGGCTCAAGGAACTAGATGCGGCCAAAATGGTTGAAGACGCCGTAATCAGAGTACTCGAGAATGGTAAGATAAAAACCCCAGACTTAGGCGGCGAAAACAAGACCATAGAGTTCGCGAAAGCGATCGCTGAAAAAATCTAATTTTTACATTAACTTTATTAAAGGCCTACAGGTATACAACTTTTGGTTTACAACTAGGGTTAGTGTAATATGTCTGATGAAAAGAATCGTATGCGAAACGTCTCGGGGAAAAACTTCGAGGAAGTCGTAGACGTAATAGGAAACCCAGTCAGACGTAGGATAATCCAAAAACTAAGCGAAGGTCCAGACTATACACTAAGATTGAGTAATGAACTCAATATACATCAACAACTGGCAAGTAAACATCTTAAAGTCATTAAAAACGCACAACTTGTAGACGTTGTAAGGCAGCCCAGTCACAGGGGTGCTGATAAGAAAGTATTTAGCTTGAACAAATTTTACAGTCTGCAGATAGATTTCAGTCCAAACCTCTACAATCAAAGGCTTATTAGCTTTAATAATCCTCAGCTCTGGGTAAACGCCGACAATTATATGGATAGGTTAGAAGATGAGGTAACAGGGCTTAGAGAAGAGGAATGCGGAATCGACACGATTAATCCACTAGCTCAGATCGTCCAGAACATTGATGACGAGTTGGAGAGTCTTGAGAAGCGTAGAGCAAGACTTCTTTACATAAGGAATCTCGCCATGAATGCTAGCGTTCAAGCCTTAGAAGAACTGGATCGTAAGAAGAGGCAGATAATTCACTACGTAATTAACCAGGGATCAGCTAGTATAGTAGAAATCAGTAGACACATGCAGTTAAGGGAACAGACCATTAAGGATCTAGTGGACGACCTAGAATCTGAAGATATTCTCAAGAAAATGGGGAATATGGTAACTTTGGCTGAGTTAGCTTAAGATTTTCCGTAATCTTTTTTAACCATATGTAGGTATACAACTTCTGGTTTACAACCAAAAGTGGTATACTACCACAGGTTAAACAAAAAAATAGGAGAAAATATCATATGAGTGCACAAGGTCAACCCGTCGTAATACTCAAAGAGGGAACCGAGCGCTCTACCGGCAGAGACGCGAGAGGTAGCAACATAATGGCTGCTAGGATTGTATCAGAAGCCGTAAAGACCAGTCTAGGTCCAAAAGGTATGGACAAGATGTTGGTCGACAGTTTAGGGGACGTAACCATCACCAACGATGGAGCAACAATGCTCAAGGAGATGGATGTACAGCACCCAGCGGCAAAAATGATGGTAGAGGTCTCAAAGACCCAGGATGATGAAGTAGGAGACGGAACCACAAGCGTCGTCATATTGACAGGTGAGCTTCTCGGAAAAGCCACAGAGCTTATGGAGAAGAAGGTTCATCCCATCGTAATAATCGATGGTTATAAGCAGGCCGAGGAAGAGGCCTTGAAATTCCTTGAGGAGATCGCCGAGAAGGTAGATCCAAAGGATAAAGAGGTTCTAAAGAAGGTCAGCATGACAACCATGGCGAGCAAACTAATCAACCCACACAGCGACCATCTAAGCGATATAGCAGTAGAAGCGGTACTACAGGTAGCAGAGGAAAACAACGGCGGATACGCGGTGGACCTCGATAACATTAAAATCGAGAAGAAACCCGGCGCATCAATGACTGATACAAGGCTAGTCCAGGGACTAATTATAGACAAAGAAGTTGTCCATGACGGAATGCCTAAACGAGTTAAAGAAGCGTCAATCGGCCTACTCAACGCACCAATGGAGATCGAGAAGACAGAGTTCGATAGCAAAATATCCATTGAGACTCCTGAACAGATGCAGGCATATCTTGATCAGGAAGAGCAGATGCTTAGGGACATGGTGAAGAAGGTAAAAGAAGCCGGAATCAATGTCCTATTCTGCCAGAAGGGAATCGATGACATGGTACAGCACTTCCTCTCCCGTGAAGGAATCTTCGCCTCAAGAAGGCTCAAGAAATCCGACATGGAGGCGTTATCCAAGGCAACAGGAGCTAAGGTAGTTAATAGTGTTGACCAGTTAAGTAAAGAAGACGCGGGATACGCGAAATCTGTCGAAGAGCGCAAGATTAGCGATGATAAGATGATCTTCGTTGAGGGATGTAAGAACCCCAAAGCGGTTAGCGTCCTGATCAGAGGAGGATCGGAGCGTGTTGTAGACGAGGCGGATCGCAGTATTCACGACGCATTATGCGTAGTAAAGGATGTTGTACAGGAGCCCAAGATCGTCGCTGGTGGAGGAGCACCTGAGATCGAGATAGCAAGACTCCTCAGAGAGTTCGCTGAGAAGCTCGCGGGGCGCGAGAGGCTCGCAGTTGTAGCTTTTGCAGATGCATTAGAGGTTATTCCAACTACTCTAGCTGAGAACAGTGGAATGGATCCCATAGATGCAATAAGCGAGATGCGTAGCGAGCACGCTAAGGGCAACAAGTGGATAGGAGTAAATGGACGCGAGAACAAGGTCACAGACCTATCCAAGATCGATGTCTACGAGCCTATGGTCGTTAAAGCACAAGCAATCAAATCAGCAACCGAGGCAGCCACCTTACTACTGAAGATCGATGACATCATTGCAGTAGAGAAGATGCAAGCCCCACCAGGTCCACCAGGCGGCGGAATGGGCGGCGGCATGGGTGGCATGGGCGGAGGAATGCCTCCAGGAATGGGC
>CAZAQI010000101.1:0-7081 GCA_964487465.1 uncultured Candidatus Bathyarchaeia archaeon | reverse complement strand
GGTGTTAAATAACACTACCACTGATTACTCCATGAATTGCCTATGTACTATATTGGAGTGGACAGTGGAACCCAGAGCACAAAGGCCATTATAATGGATGCCGAATCAGGGGAAATACAGGGCAAAGCATCAAAGAGGTATGGGTTAATCCAGGGCTTACCTTTGGGGCACATGGAGCAGCATCCCGAGAAATGGATACGTGAGACACTGGCAGCCATCCGGGAAGCATTAGAAAGAAGCAGAATCGATCCCCTTCACGTCAAGGGTATAGGTGTGAGCGGTCAGCAGCATGGATTCGTACCGCTGGACAAGGAGGGAAGAGTCATCCGCCCAGCCAAGCTATGGAACGACACCAGCACAACACATGAATGCGAATTAATCATGAACCGACTCGGAGGCCCCCAGGAGACCATAAAACTCGTGGGTAACCCCATGCTACCTGGATACACCGCCCCCAAGATACTCTGGCTGAAAAACAATGAGCCCCATAAATATGCACGACTAGAGACCGTGCTACTCCCCCATGACTATATCAACTATATGCTAACAGATGTAGCCGCCATGGAGTACGGTGACGCATCCGGCACCATCCTCATGGACGTCAAGACCCGCACGTGGTGCGACCCCGTTATAGAAGCCATAGACCCAGACCTCAAAGAAAAATTACCGCCCCTCCACCCATCAGACAAACCAGTCGGCTGCCTGAGCGAGAAAGCAGCTCACAGCCTAAAACTATCCACAGATGTACTGGTCTCCTCCGGTGGAGGCGACAACATGATGGCGGCCATAGGTACAGGCAACACGTCACCCGGCAAGGTAACCGTAAGCCTTGGCACCAGTGGAACAGTCTACGCTTACTCAGATACACCAGTAATAGACCCAGTCGGCGAAGTAGCAGCATTCTGTGACTCTACCAATCACTGGCTCCCCATGGTATGCACTATGAACGTCACCGTAGCCACCGAACTAGTACGCACCCTATTCAAACAGAGCTACCATGAACTAGAAGAGAATCTCCTCGCCTCAACCCTGGGCGCCGGTGGATTACTATTCCTACCGTATTTAACCGGGGAGCGAACACCCAGCATGCCCGACTCTAAGGCAGTATTATACGGGTTAACTCCCGGCAACTACACTGAGGCGGACATCACACGAGCAACAGTAGAGGGAGTAACATTGGGTCTAAACTATGGGTTAAATAGGATGAAGGAGCTTGGAATAGACCCCAAGGAGATCAGACTAACCGGAGGAGCCAGCAGAAACAAGACTTGGGCTCAGATATGCGCCGATATATTCGACACCCCTGTAGTGGGGTTCCGGGAATCTGAGGGTGCAGCCCTAGGCGCAGCAATACAGGCTCTCTGGTGCCATGAACATCAAGACGGTGCAGGTGAAGAGATAGCAGAATTAACCAATCGACTGGTAGTGGTTGATGAGTCAACAAGACTCAAGCCACACAAAAATAACGCTAAGATATATAGAACGATACAGAAGAAGCATGATAAACTAAGAGACACCATCTTCAGAGAAAACTGTAGTGTAGAAATGGTTTCACACAAGAAAGACCGGAAACCCTCAAAACAGTCATGTTAGTTGAATAGAGACAGGTAACAGCTCTGTTCAGAAAACATTCTACTCATAACAGGCCACTATTCAAAGTAAAAATGCATACAAGGACAAAGTTAATGATTTAACAACATAAAACACCTCTTCTCTATGGTCATCAAGGATCTAACGCACCAGAAGATACTTCGCTTAGAGGAAGAAAGTCTCAAACACCTGAAACAAAATTCATTAAAGCCCAAGTACAGCGCCGGCGTCTGGTACTTCTACCCCGGAGCCAGTAGATTCCATGAATCCTACATTGACAAAGGAACCATAGAGGATATCCTCAACAAGATAGCGTGGATGCATGACGAAAACTACATCAACTCCAGCTTTGGCGTGGAAGCCCACTATCCCAACGAAGTCAACTGGGAAAACATACACATCTACAAGAACCTGGAAAAAGAGACAGGCATCAAACTAATCACAGCCATACCCTACTTATTCTACGAGCGACGCTACAAACACGGCAGTCTGAGCAACCCCAATTCAGAGGTACGAGAACACGCCATAAACAGAACCAAGGAAACACTCAAACTCAACAAAGAACTAGACACCGAGTTCACCGTAATCTGGCCCGGCATAGATGGATACGAGAACCCCTTCGGCCACGACTATTACGGTATGTGGGAACGATTCGAAGATGGACTCGCAGAAGCCATGGATTCCGTGCCCGGTGTAAGAGTCGCCATGGAACCAAAACCCTACGAGCCTAGGGGTAACAATATCTGGAGAAACACCGCCAATGGATTACTAATGGCACGAGATGTAGAGAAACGACTCAAAGCACCACAAAATATAGAAATACTGAACAAGGGACACGCAATGGTGGGCCTCAACCCTGAGGTTGGCCACATCCTAATGGGTCATGAGGAGTTAGCCTATAGCTTCGCCACGGTACTCAGAGAAGCTAGACTAATGCACAGTCACTGGAACAGCCAACCATTGGGCAACTATGATCAAGACCTGAACATCGGGGTACTGGGTTATGATCAGATGCTAGCCACACTCCTCGTATTCAAGACACAGGGATACACGGGTTACTATGGTATCGATATAAACCCCGAGAGGATGCCAGTGGAACGAGCACTGGTGCTAAGCATGAACAGCTTGGATGTCGCTGCAGATATTGTAAACAATCTAGACTATGAGACACTTGTAAAAGCCATGTACCACCCAGAAAGACACCCGGGAACCGTAGAAGACGTGTTAACCAGAGCCATCAACCATGAAAGAGTCGAGCTGAGAAAACCCCCATAAAAAAGGATTATTTATGATCCTTCAATGAAGCCTCTCTGGGCCTCAGAGGTCATTGTCTTCAAAAAAACCTGTTTAGACGTTTTGAACGCCTCCAGCATTCCATCTAGTTTCTTCATGAATAACTCTACAGAACCTTTTTTTTATAAACATGAGCAAGTCATAGAAAAGCCTCAACAACCAACACCCATAGATTCATGGTTAAACCAGCGAAAAAAGATGAAACCAACAATATGGATGCTATCCGCCTCTCCTCAAACCCATACCTCTGACTAAGAATCATCATCGATAAAGCAAGAGGCGATCCATACATAACAACCATCACCGAGGTCTCTAAGACACTTAAACCAAAAAAACGAGATACTATGAAGGCTACACTAGGTAAGACAAGTAAACGTAAGGAGCCAATAAGAGCCGCTTCAACAAGGTTATCATACTCTTTACCATAGATGGATACACCCAACATAAAAATGGCGACAGGCGCGACGCTGGAAGAGATCATGTGTAGACCCGAAGATAAAGGTGAAGGAATCTCAACACTCAGTAGACTCAAGGATACACCCAGGATTATGGATAATATCAATGGATTTGTAGATAAACTGGATAAGATTTCCCTCAACAAGTATGTCCTAGATTTATCACTTACAAAGGTCTCCAATAGTATCAACGCAATTATGAACCCCAAGGTGTTTATCGAAGACACGGATAAGGCTGCAAGCCGCTCAGCCTCCAAGGAATCATAAGCGAATCTCACGAAAGCCAAGCCATAAAACCCCAAGTTACCAAAAGAGACCACAATAATGGATAAGAACCAGAGACCACGTTTCAATCCCGTTAAATACCCGATCAAGACCACCATAACCACCACAATCAGCAACGGCATCAGATTCAAAACCATATAACCCAGAGTCTCTCTTGTAAACAATATCTCTGATAAATCAATAACCAGAAGTGCAGGTAAACCAATATAATACAGGTAGCTCGAGAAGACACGTTCATCCCCCTCCTCAAGTACACCTCGTTGCCGGGCGAGGAAACCCAAAAAGATGAGAACATATAAGGGCACAGTGGTCTGAAGGACGAGGGACAGAGCCATGATTCCTTTTTTGAACCACATAATATAAGGTAAATCCAAATAACATAGGAAACCAATACAGAATATGAAAAGGGTCATAGTCGTAGGCACCTCCGGTTCAGGTAAGACCACTGTAGCCGGACAAATAGCCATGACCCTTGGAATACACCACATTGAATTGGACAGCATCCATTGGCAACCCAACTGGACCGAGCTACCGGATGAAGAATTCATAGAAAAAGTAAAAAAAGAAATAGATCGAGAATCATGGGTCGCAGATGGCAACTATAAGCCTGTCAGAGACCTCCTCTGGAGAAACGCTGACACATTGGTATGGCTCGATCTACCGTTCACAGTAGTATTCTGGCGTGTATTAAGACGCACCATCAAGAGAGTATGGACCCGTGAAAGGCTCTGGAACGATAACATTGAACGACTCTCCGCGTTATTTGGGAATTACGCTATGCCGCTATGGGTGATAAAAACATACAGGCGGAGAAAAAGGGAATACAGTGAACTAACAGCTCACCCCGAATACAATCACCTCCAAGTACACCAATTAAAAACAGTTAAAGAAGTAGAGAAATGGCTTAGTGAGCTAGTTCGTGATTAAACCCTGAATTATCTCAACGAGTTTGCTATAAATAGACTGCATAATTGTCCGGTATCCTTTATCACTGAGATGAACACCATCATTAGAGTATTCTTCCGCTAGTTTTCCCTCACTATCCACGAGGAGGGAGAAAACATCCAGACAAGTAACCCCACAGGATCTACAATACTCCATAAGACAATGGTTCAACTCTCTAACCTGATCATTAAAATGGACACCACCCACGGGAGCAACATTCAAAACCACGGGAAAAGCCCTAAGGGCTTTGGTTTTCTCCACAAGTTTCACGATGTTCCTATAAACATCTCCTGGAGGCACCATGGAGGAGAGGTCATTGATCCCACCCCAGATCAAGACTATATCAGGATCCTCCGACTTAACACAGACATCAAACCGATTCAGCATACCAACAGTACTATCACCGTCACGACCCTGATTAACTATAACAATATCTCGTTCTGCATCTATTTCGCCCAGCCACATTCTGAGACTGGACTCCAACATATTGGTGAACGGGTAATACCGGAGAGGAAGACTACCCGGTCCCTGCTGAAACCCAGCCGTAAGACTATCCCCGAGAAAGACGGTCACGATCCAATCACCCAATGTTTATCCACTCAGATATGCAGATGGATGTTAAATAGCTTAAGCATAACTAGTTAACGGTGTTCCATGTCGATAATGGATGAGTTTGGCGCTGACTTGGTTCTGTATAACGGTAAGGTAGTAACAGTGGACTTAGATGGCTCAGAGGCTGAAGCTGTAGCGGTCCGTGAAGGAAAAATAATCAAAGTAGGGAATAACGCAGAGATCCTAGAGTTAGCCCGCGAGGACGCATCGAGACTAGATCTAGAGGGTAAAATATTGTTACCCGGATTCATTGACACTCATGAGCATTGCATAAGGAAAGGACTGCAACTCGACTGGGTTCAATGCACCACACCCCCAATGAACAGCCTCAAAGACGTAATAACAGCGCTGAAAGCGAAAGCAGAAACAAAACCAGAGGGTGAATGGGTAATAGGCGCATGGTTCGACGAGACACAGTGGGAAGACAATACATTCCCCACCAGACACGACTTGGATAAAGCCTCAGAGAAACACCCTATATACCTAGGGAGAGCCGGTGGACACAACGCGGTAGCCAACAGCCTAGCCCTCAGACTGGCGGGAATAACAAAAGACACACCACAGCCAGAGGGGGGAAACATTGAGAGAAACCCTGATGGGAGCCCCACGGGCAGACTTGACGAGATCGCCGCCATGGACAGGGTAAGAGATATCATACCCAAACCCAGCGCAGAGGAAGAAACCCAGATACTTGTGGAAAACTGGCCAACTTTGGAAGAAACCTATCTCAGTTGGGGATTAACCAGCATACATGAGGCGCACATCAAAGCACCTCAGGCACAAGCCTACCAGACACTGGATAGAGAGAACAAACTCAAGATCAGAATCGGTTTAATGCTGGACGGCATGACACCTTACAAAGGTTACGCAACTAGTGATCTCTCCCGACAGGGAATACGAACACCCTTCAAGTGGAGTGACCGGCTCCGCGTGGTAGGCGTCAAGCTGGGAACAGACGGAGCCATGGGAAGCCTCACAGCAGCCCTATACGAGGACTACGCCAACGATCCGGGTAACCGGGGTATCATCAGATGTACCAGAAAAGAACTGATAGAAGAGGTAACACGATGCCACATGGCCGGCTTACAGGTCTGCATACACGCCATAGGAGACCGGGCTATAGATCTCTCCCTCGACGCCATAGAAGCAGCCATGAAGACAAGGCACTGGCCAGATCACGGCCACAGAATAGAGCACGCCGGATACGTACAACCCAGTCAATTTGAAAGAATGAAGGAACTGGGAATAAATGTTAGTGCATCTATCGGCTTCTGCTACCCCATCGGAGACAGCCACATAGCGGCCCTAGGTCCAAAAAGGCTGTGTGGATACTACCCCATGAAGAGCTTCAGAGACCACGGGATAATCGCAGCGGGTAACAGCGATGGATTTGGCAACAGCTACGCGCTAACAGGCATCTATGGATGCGTTACCCGTAAAACAAGATCAGGACAAACCATCTGCAAGGACGAAGCAATACCAATTCTAGACGCTATAAGGGCTTATACATGGAACGCAGCCTATCTGGAAGGAACTTTAGAAGAGAAAGGATCCATTGAGAAGGGGAAATTCGCTGACTTTGTTGTGCTGGATAGGGACATCACCACGGTGTCACCAGAGGAGATACTGGAGACAAAGGTACTCATGACAATGATAAATGGGAAGATAGTCTACGAGTACTCAGAGTAAACGCTCATAGATGGCCTCAATCTCTTGAATATAACCAGGATCTAGGCCATGATCTTTGGCCCCAGAGATCATCAAATCTACATAGCCCCTAGCAGGAGTGAAAGGTCCCTGTGGATTAACTACGCGGTACAGATCAGCGTCATACCACTCCTTGTCCTCACCAAGCACCTTGAAGGTCTCACGCCGGTACAACCCTTGGGGGACACTCTCAA
>CAZAQI010000100.1:0-7128 GCA_964487465.1 uncultured Candidatus Bathyarchaeia archaeon | reverse complement strand
TTCTATTCCGATGTACCAGTAACCTGGCTCGGTCTCGGCTGCGAGCGTGTATTCAACCGTGTCCACTGTGTTGTCCTCTGAGCTTAAATCCAGTACCCTGTTTTCTTGGGGGTTGTAGAGGTAGAGTTTCTGGTTATACTCCGCGTCGGAGGTGAACTCTATTGTAATTGTTTCATCTCCTGTGGACCAGAATTTGTAATAGTCCTTCTCGTTCTCAATTGTTAGTTCTCCTGAGTATTCGCCGGGGGCTTCGATCTCTAGGGCCGTGTCCATATCCTGACCGGGGTCCTGGGCGTTGACTAGTGTTGGAGTGCTTAGTATGATTGATAGTGTGATTATTATTGCTAGATATTTGTGTTTTCTTTGTCTCATCATTGTTCATATAGTAACTGTAGTTGATGTATAATAGAGCTTATTGTTTTGTGATAAATATTATACTTATAGTTGCGTTTTTTATATTGGTTAATATTTTTAATTCGTTTTATTGAAGTCTTAGGATTCTTTTTATGAAATATTTTTCAACTATATTAACTTGGGTTAGTTAGATGTTCAATGTTTTAATCATGTTAGAGTCTTCTGTTGCTTGTCCCCTGTTTTTTATTGTCTTGTTCTCTATGATGATAATATTATCCGGAAGAGACTGGGTGTATATGTTCTGAATACGTGTGGTGATGTGTGTAAGTATCTTGATGGGTTGGGTTTCTAGACAAATCCAAGGGTTTAACGGGTTTCTAATACAAATTTGCACTTGTCTTCATTGTCCACACATTCCTCCATACTGATCATGAAATACTTCTTGAGGATGGAGTTAACCGCCCCCACGAGTGCTCCTTTGATGAAGATACACATTGGTTCCGTCTCTCCCCTGCAGTCTATGTTTAGAACCGGACTTTTACATTGTATCTTTATGACTTCTTCATCTAGGTCAAAGCGTTTGACCTTGAACTCGCCCCAGCCAAGGTTTCTGACGTGTCTTAATCGTTTATCAATCGCCCCTAAGAGGTCCGAATATTCGTCTTCGCTTAGGGGATAAAGCTCTGAGATGAGGTGCTCACCGTATCTTTGACTCATCTGGAATATCATAGCACTTCCAGCGCTCTTATAGGTATCTTGGAGCGTCATCAGTAAGGCCTTGAATCCTTGAGGGTTGAAGCACACCTTATCCTCAACAGCTTCCATATGTAACCTGCTGTTAACGCCTTTTCTAAACCTTGGGGTGGGCTACTTTTACTGGTCTCCCCGATAAATACCTTGGTTCAAGATATATAACCGGGTTATGGATGTCTCTGCATGGGACGTATTATTAAGGACTCGAAACGGACCAGGATACATAACCAGATGAAGGAGCTCAGGAGATATTATCGTGCGGCGCTTAAGGATAATGATCTTCAGGATGCTTTTGATAAAGTGTGGAGGGACTGGGATAGTGAGACGGGGGCCATGGTTTACTCACAGGTAATCGCACCGATGGACCTCTTATGCCTCACGGGGATAATCTCAAACCGTAAAGAGATAATGAGGCTCAAGGAGAGGCTAAGGAAGCTTGAGAATAGGGGTACTTAATCAGGTTTAATGAGTTCTGGGATATTGACTTTTATGAGTCTAGGGAATGTTGACAGGGTTGTAACAGTTGATTTATGTTGTTGCTGGGTTATGGGTTTATTGAGTCCGATATCATGTATCCCGATTAAATAGTCTGAACCCCTTTTGGGGACCCTGTGTATAGCGGGCTCATCGCTCTTTACCCTGGTCTAGTTGACTTTTTTTCTCCTCTTTGTGTTTTTTGGGTTTTGTTTTAGCGGGAGGAGAGCTTAATTTTAACCTGTTTCTTTGTCTTACTTTTGATTATTATTATCGTGCCTATTATCGTTGTTAGAAGCGTTCCTGTTTGTATTAGATAGTATTCAGGTAGTAGTGTGGCTATTAACAGGAAAGGTGTCCATGTTAGGGCTATGATCTTTCTTTTTCTTTCTTTGCTCATTCCGTTCTTGTTATAGTCTGTAATTAGTGGGCCTAGTATGGCGTGGTTGATTAGCCATGTATATAGTTTATCTGAACCTTGGTAGTAGCACCACGCTGAGAACAGGGTTAGTGGTATAGATGGTACTATTGGTAGTATTAGGCCGATTAACGCTACGGTGAGGGAAATTGTGCCAGCGATTATATAAAATATTTTCTTGTAGCCTTGGTTTTGAGGTTCCTTCACAGTTTATCGATGTGTCATGGGTCACTATAAATGATGTCTTTTAGTAGGTGGTATTGTTTCCTTTTTGTGGCTGTGGAGGTTATCTTAACCAGTTTGTGGTTTGGGTGCTGCTGAATGATTCAGTCTACGTTTATTTTCCGGTGAGTCGATGTTAGGTATGTACCGATTCTGTTCGGTGAAAACCGAATACCTATACAGTTTTTGTTTGTTAGTAATTTGGATGTAAAACTGTTTTAACTTGTTTCAGTTGGGGCGGATGGAGATGACCTATAATGGATGCCTTTTTTCAGGGTATAAACTAGGCGTATGAGAAAAACAGGGTGAATATGAGATACTCATTAATTCACGAGTGGTATAGATAGTTTCGTAAAATATAAATTACGATACCTTGTACCTGCAGGTAATTTGAAGGCCGTGAGTAAACCCGCATTCATAATCGGGTGCCCGAGAAGCGGTACCACCATAACCCAGAAAATTCTTTCATCACATCCTGAAACCTGCTGGTTCTCAACATACACCAACTTGTTCCCGCCGTTTCCTAAGCTATCTTATCTCTCTAAACTATACAAATATCCCTTATTCAGGAAATTCTATGACCGTAGCATCCTACTCCCAATGCCATGCGAGGCCTGGAAACTATGGCAGTATTACTGTCCATATTTTCTCCTCCCTAGGCCCCTGAGACAAAAACCATTACCCTTAACCAGGGTCCATGCCAAAAAATACAAGAAAACCATACGTAGAATGGTGGCGAAACACGTCTCGTATCAAGGCGGTAATAAATTTTTAACCAAATACACGAACAAGCCGCGAATCATTTTCCTAGACGAGATCTTCCCGGATGCACAGTTTATACATGTCGTACGTGAACCGAGAGCTGTCGTGAATTCTCTACTGTATAAGGTTGTTAAGGAAAACTGGTTCAAAGAACCGGGGTCATCTATGTGGAAACAGCTCTGGCCCGATGAATGGGTGCAGAATCTTGATGATTACGACCAATTGTTGGAGGAACATACAAATATGGATAAGAGGCAGGGTGTCTCTGTAGCATTTTTATCCTATTACTATAAATGGATCCTGGAAAACATCCGCGAACAATCAATAATACTACCGGAGGAAAGGTACATGGAGCTCCACTATGAGGCGTTTACTGAAGATCCCCAAAACTTGAGAGGTTACAGATTTCCTGGGCCTAGATTTCCATGGCATAGAGACCTATCTTAACAATGTTGACCTGTTATCCTGTAATCATAAATATAGAGAAAAACTTGACTCCTTACAGATAGAGATCGTAGATGAGATAACAGGGGAGGAAACATATTCTTCACAGATGGAAGCTGTTATCACACCATTAAGCTAAGCGGCCTTCCCCCCCATCTAATGTAACTTCATCGAATTCAATCTCGAAAGCGGATTCTATATTTTCTTTTATCATCCAGCCTATGATTTCCCCTTCTTCCATTACTGGGAGATTGGAGATGTTATGTTCCCTCATGAGATTATAGGCGTCCTCAAGGTTTGTATCTGGTGATATGCATACTACTTGTTTATTCTCTTTCAAGTCTAGTACATCCTGTACGGTACCTTTTCTGCCATGGGAACCTAGGTACCTCATTATGTCGTTTCTTGTGACTATCCCTATGAATACCCCGTTATCGAAGACGGGTAGTCCCGTGTGGTCAGAGTATAGTATCCGTTTGTTTGCCAGGTATACCGGTGTATCCTGGTTGAGTTTTCTCATGTTTTCTGTTTTTATCATGTTGTTTCTAACGGTGGCGTTGCTGAGTTTATCTAGGCTGTAGAATCTTACGTATGTTCCTCTGCTTTTTAGCTCCATGGAGTATATGTCCTCCTTCTCGATTATTCGTGATATAATATATCCTATCATGGTTGTGATAACCAATGGGACGGCGATTAGGTAGTTACCGGTCATCTCGGTCGTCATAACTATGGAGGTTATGGGGGCTCGGCATGTGCCTGCAAATAAGCCCGCCATCCCTACGAGGGCTATTGTCACCACGTTTATCTCTGATAGAGCCATCATGTTCCTGAGGAGGAGGGCGAAGATGCCTCCTATATATGCGCCAATGAATAGGGTTGGGGCGAAGACTCCTCCTGAGCCGCCTGAGGCTAGTGTCAACGGTGTTACGATGATCTTGAGGAGTAGGACCAGTGTTAGGGTTAATAGAGTGCTTCTTAGAGGGCCTTGAAGAGAGACGCCGCTGAGCACGTATCTGATAGGTGATAGTGTGTTTCCTATGAGGCTGTATTGCTTCCAGGAGGGGCCTATGTTTAAAAAAAGTAGACATAGGGATAGTCCTACGATCGTTCTGCTTATTACCGGTTGAAGTAGGTCTGGAATCTTTGTTTTCTCTAGGAATTTTTTATACAGGTTCTCGATGCCGTAGAAGGTTTTGATCCAGAGACCAGAGGATATCCCTGTTACTATGCCTAGTACTACGTATACGGGTAATAGACGTAGGTCTATGGTATATATTACATAGACGGGATCTAATACGAGTTCATAGCCGATGGATGCTAGGCGGATTATGTAGCCGGTTATTGATGCTAAGAGGATTATTGGGAACTGTTTTAATGAGATCCGGGGTCTGACGATTTCTAATGTGAATAAAGCTGCACCTATTGGGGCATTGAAGGTGGAGCTTATCCCTGCAGCTAAACCGGATATTAATAGTATTCTTGTATTTTTTATTGATAGATCCAGTTTTTGGCTGATCAGGGATCCTATTCCTGCTCCTATCTGGGCTATTGGACCTTCTCGGCCAGCGGATCCACCTGAGCTTATTGTTAGTGCTGAGGCAAATATTTTTACTAAAGGAACTCTAGACCTGATTTTTCCGTTTTGATGATGATATGCTTCTATTATCTCGGGTATGCCGTGTCCTTTTGCTTCTTTAGCCCAGTGATTTATCATGTATGCGACTAGGATTCCACCGATTATTGGCGAGACTAGGAAAGGTGTGAAAGAGTAGCGCGCGTAGCCGTTCTTAATTAGAAGGTTTTGTGGTCCAATTATGAATATATGATAAAAAGAGTTCAAAAAAAACTGGAAGACATATGAGGCGATTCCGCTTAGTACTCCTATTAGTGAGGCTAAAAATAATATTTTAAAATCTATACTGGATTGTTTATATTTTTCTATGATTCGTCTCATCATAGGTGGGCGAATCTCCGGAATCGTTTATAAAACTTACTAGCTTGGTGATTGTTCCTTTTTTACCTGCTAATGGATCTATTAGCTTGGTCTGAGAGCCGTCTTTGGGCTATTAAATGGTGCTTGAATGCTTCTCGTGTTGTGTATGTTTTTCTGTGTCTTAGCTCAGTGCGGCTTATCCGAGGGTATCTGTGGCGAAATCTGGTTGGACTTAGCCCCTTATCTAGTATATGCTATATATGCTGTTTTTATGGTAAGGGGTTATATAATGTGTCGTGTAGACGCGAATCGATGGATATGGTTTGTCCATGGTTAGAAGAGAAAGACGGTAAGAGTTACTGTACAGCAGTGTCACCCAAGGTTGAGCTGGATTTTGAGAGTCCACCTGAGCCCGGTGTGAATGGCTCGACGTGCAGGATTCCCGCCCCAGCGTTTCAGACTACGGATCCCTGGGATGCTTGCAAGTATAGACCTAAGTAGGGCTCCGGGGCTTTGCCGAGGATAATTCCATACTTCCCTTTTTTGTGAATATTGATTGCTGTTTAGGTGTAGGGGCTGCCTTGGGTTTCTATGGGTAAACCAGGGGTCAGGGGTCTTATTGCTTATGCCTTATGGTGGGATCCTCACCTCGTTATCCTTGAACGCATCTGAGGGTTGTTATGCATGAGGTGGATTTCGAGTTGAAGAGCATCAATCTTATGGATACGCAGGAGGTTCCGAGTGGTTTCAAGGATCTGGTGTCCGGTGAATCAGGTACTGGTGATGATACAGATACTGGTACTGGGAGTGAGACAGGTACAGGTGACGAGACCAATGATGATGCAGGGGATGATTCTGATACCTCTGAAGGTGGAATACCCGAGTATCCTGTTTCCTCATTAATGCTGGGTGTCGTGTTGCTGGTCTTATTGTACACCCGTAAAATACCCCTAAACCCTATAGAACAGGTTTTCTTCTACTCTTTTTCTTAGACTTGTGGTAGTACTTATTGGGGCTGCTATTCCAGTGTGTCTTAAAAATAAAACTATACTTTGGAGATTGCTAGGATTCAACTATGTCCTTGTATGATGTGTGTAGTTTTTCGTTTATTTGTTTATAGTTTTGTATTTTATGTCAAGTAGGGTCGAGTCTCTGTCTGATCTTGTTTATCCGTTTCTTGTATTGTTGTTGTGTTGGCTGTGTATTGGTTGAACGGGGGGTTCGATATTGTTTCTGTGTTATGTGGACTTGTTGGTTTTTTCTTTGGTGTATATGGCGACCATGCCTGGGTTGTTTGATGTTGCTGTAGCGTATTTGCATAGTTGTGTGGGGTGTTTTTGCATATAGTTTTTGCAGATTTCTTCGCTTTTTTCTTTCTTTACTTCCTTGAGGTATTTCCATTTATTCATGTATTATGCTATGTGGTGTAGGGATAAAAACTGTTAGTCAGCCGGGGTAGTGGTCTGGCTGTGTGGTTTACGGTAGGATATTGGTGGTTTATGTTAGTTTATTGCTTGTTTTTATTGGTGTGTGTTTAGTCTGGGGTAGTTGTCAGATGTTTTTCTATGCGTCTTTTTGTTTTATTTACTGTATTTGATTTATTTATGGTATTGATCTTGTTTAAGGTACTGTTAAATATGATGCTATAGCCTCCCTCGCGGACTTGAAGGTTTGAGTTATGAATAAAGGATATGGTCTAGACAGGTTTACTAGAGAGAATTTTGATTAACCCTTTGTTTTTGGCTGTTTTCCAGCCCCCTCGGGTAGG
>CAZAQI010000099.1:0-7163 GCA_964487465.1 uncultured Candidatus Bathyarchaeia archaeon | reverse complement strand
TTAGAGAAGACACATGTAACCAAGTATTGTAGAGACATCCTCTTTGACCTAGTTGAATTGAATGATTTGGAGCCAGAGGAGATGACCCTAGATGTATTCCGTGAGGCAGCTGAGAATGGAGAATACCGTGGATCTTGGAGCTTGGGCGTCGAGGATAACAATGTATCCACCCCAAACGAGATGAATCATTTACTAGAGCTAATCAATAATAGGGAAGTGGCCAGTAAGGAAAGCTGCGAGAAAATACTGGATATAATGGCAAAGTGTCAGACTGGAAACTATAGGATACCTAAATACTTGCCACAGAAGAAGTTGTTACTCCAACGGAAGACCGGTAGTTTACCGGGTATCAGAAATGATGTTGGTATCGTTACCATGAAAGAGTCTGGTGAGAAATATTGTTTAACCTGTTTCACCATGGAGGCTGAGGATATTTACGCTGCAGAAGAGGTGATCGCGAGGGTAAGCCAAGTGGTCTACGAATATTTCTCATCCTAGTTTCTTCTATGTTATACAATTCGGTTGAGTAGAAAACCAATTAGGAATATCAGACCACCCAGAACAGTCATTTTGATCCCTTTACGTAATCTTTTCTCTCCCCCGAAAACTAACCCGGATAAGAAAATCAACGCCAAATCTGTTCCTACTGCGTAGAGAAGGCTTTTCTGGACACTTATTACTCCGAGATAGACCATGGCGAAGGGTATCAATGTGAAGAGACAGACGATCAACGGCGTGAAGAAGACCAGTATGGCCGAGAATAATGTGGTGTGCCGTGACTTTTCCTCTATAACGGTGTCTTCTAGGTCGGAGAGAAGTGCCTCCTCAATCTCATCTATACGTTTCTCCTCCTGTAATGAATGGCCCTCATATATGCTGAAGCCGCTGGATACCCCCAAGGATATGCTGGCGGTGACCATGGTTCCTATTATGGCTCGCGTATCAATCACCGAGCCAAATGCGCTTCCAACCACGATGCCCAAGACGGTGAAAACTGCGTCGAATAATGTATTGATAATATATGGTAACCCTTGTTTCATTACTTCATCTATCTCGTTGCGTAACAAGTTAAACCAGTAAAAACAGGGTGTTAATGAAATATAAAATGAGGATGATTAACCCAGCAGGGTGTTGAATAGTAGCTTGAATGTTCCATGGGTCTGGCAACGATGCTGTATCCTTGGACCCATCAAGACTGCTTTTCCTTCTCCTACGTGGGCGTTTATAGCAGCTATCTTATCCGCTATCTTCTCCTCCCCGATGAGCCAACCGGATTCCAGTATCTCCTCCTCCGGGTAATACGCGATGACTTCGTAGAGGTGGTTATCTGGTCCCGGGTTTATCTTGAATACTGGGCTGTGCCAGAAGAGTGCTAAAGCTTCCTCGGGCATTCCATAGGCTGCTGGATTTAGGTTCTCTATGTATATGCGTAGGGTGCTGCCTGGGCAGTGGAATTCCTTGGGGGCTAACCCCTTTACCACGTTGGTGATAGGTAGATCCAGTGCACCTATGGCGTACTCAGTGGAACCACCTATACAGAGTAGAGTCCCACCTTTTCTAGTCCATTCAACTAGTTTTTCTTTTCCTTCTTCTCCCAGTTCTGATTGGTACTCTGGTGGATAGTTGGGTAGAGGCCAGTTGGGTCTGTTTTCTTTCCACCATTTCTTAAGGTCTTCACCGCCCGTGATCATCTCCGGTGTATCATGTGTTAATATGATGACATCGTATTCGCTTAGGTCCCCTTCAATTATTTCGCTGTCGTATAGTAGATCATATTCGAACCCGTATTGTTCTAAGCATAGTCTTGTCCAGCCGGTGTCTATGTTTCCTCCCCAATAACGGTCATATAATCCGATCTTTAGTCGTTTTACTGGCTTCATCTCAGCATCTAATTCGGCTAAGGCGTGGAAGTTTACACCTATTTCCTGGGCTATGGAAGCAAGTGTTTGTTTGTATCCCGGTTCTATAATGAAGCATCCGGCTGGGAGTTGGTATCCTCCCGCCATTATTGGCTCGGTTATGCGTTTAACCGGTATCTCTTTCTCTAGAAGTATGTTTACTGCTTTGAAGGCGTGGTTTTCCCTTGTATCAAGGAGGTAACCTACTTTACTCTCCTCATCCACGACGCCCACGGGGTGGATGTCTTTGGTTACTCTCTCCACCTGGAACTCGTTGAGGTAATCCGCTGGTTGAACTGATACGCCCATGAACTCTGCTAGAGTGTCAGTTGCTGTATCGTATGGTCTGTTTGGTGTTCCGTCACCCATCCTTGTGAAACTGTCATCGGGGAAACGTGTCCTGAGTAGGAGTGTCTTGATTAACCCCATCTTGGGTTGGGCCAAGGGTATTAGATAGCTTCCTGTAGCATGCAGATATCCGTCAGCTGTGAAAGGCTCTGTAGCTCTGTATATCTCCAGTCCCTGAGCTAGGAGTTTCTCTATCATGAGTTCCATGGTTCGTGTATCATGCTGGTCAGCTGGTATAACTATCACTTGTGGGCTGCCTATAGCACCTCTTTCCGTCTGTCTTATTGCTTTCTTTGCGTGGTTCCATAGCACTGTCTCTTTGTTACGCGCCATATTATCCAGGAGCGCCCACGCTGCAATCTTTTGCTGCTCCACGATGTCTCTTAGGGTCCACCATCCACCGGGCCATGGATTGGGAAAGTTGGTGGTGGGCTTGTAATGGGGCATCATCCGGGTGCCTATTAAGCTTCTCTCCTTGGTCTCTGCTTTAAGCTGCTCCGGGTGAATATAGAGTGGTGTTGCTAGTTTGGCGCTGGCCGACTCTGTCAGCATACTGGGGATATTATGATAGATGCCTATCCAGTGGAATCCCAGATGGGCCCATCCGCTGAATATGGCGGCGTTCACTATTCCCCGTTTATCATTTTCCTCCAGCTTGTACGCCATATGGCTTCCATGCCACTGGAGTTCACGCCAGACTAATGGGTCTCCATGTGGGTGTATGGGGTCACTGTAGGGGCTGACGTAGAGCCTTGCTCCGTATGAACCCATATGGTGGTGGTCCTGGAAAGCCTGTGGGGGCCAGGACTCGAACATTAATTCCGCCATATATTGGCTCTCCACAATGTTGAGCATGAAGGCATCTCTATTGTTGTCGTGTCCAGTGTATTTATGGTAGAGATACGGTGTGCTTGAACCCTCATAATCCGTGTCCAGCCACTCATCATACCAGTCAGTTACCATGATCTGGCCATCGGGATTGAAACATGGTACCATGATGCTGATGACGTTATCCCTGATGCGTTCAGCCTCCTCATCGCCTCGGGTGATTAGGTCATAGGCCAATTCAGGTGCCATCTGTGTGCCCCCAATCTCTGTAGCATGTAGGCTCATGGACTGTATGGCGACAGCTTTGCCTTCCTCCACCAGTTCCTGTATTTCTTCCTCCTCTTTGTCACCGGGGTTAGCTATCTCTTTGTTAACCTCTTGGAGACGGTCCATGTTCTTGAGGTTCTTCTCGCTGCTGATGAAGACTGCGAGAAATGGGTGTCCCTCCGTTGATGGACCCATGTTAACCACCTTGATTCGAGGTGATTCTTCTTGAAGTTTGTTGAAGTATTCGACTATCTTATCCCATCGGGCGATCTTCCTGTCGGCGCCTAGTTGATGACCGAAGAACTCCTCTGGATTTGTAACATTTGACATAATAATATGAAGAACTATGAGAATTTAATATTGGCTCTCAGCTACGGATACGGGCTATCTTGGCGTTGTTAGCTCTCCGCATCTCTTGGGGTGACATGAGTGTTAGAGCCTGATCAGAGCCTCCTCCACTGTATACCTGTTTTTTCTCCATTACCTTAGGGTCCATCAAGAATACGGCGTCATACCCGAAAGCCGGTGTCCCCCCTACAGGGTAACCTGATTTCTCCAGCATCTCGCTGGGGTTTGCTATTCTGGGGCGTTTAATGTTTAATGCTTTGGCGACTCTACTTCTGCTGGCTCTGTCCTCTCCTTTAACGATGGCTACGATGAGTTCATCATCTGGGCCTATCATGCATATTGATTTAACGAATTCATCGGGGTCGGCGCCTACCGCTTCCGCAGCTTCTGCTACGCTGTGGGTTGATTGATCAAATGTTAATATTTCTGCTTCTATATCATGTTCCTTGATGTATTCTCTTAGTTTGTCTTCGTATTCCTTCATAATACAGTCTAGGTGTCTGATGAGTTTTATAATTATCAGATGTATCATTACGTCACTTGACGTAACCTAGTTCGACTCTAATCGATAGGATTATAAGACTGATACAAACTCACTTCGCTGAGAATACAATGGAACATTTAAGAAAAATCACAAACCTCGACAAAGTAACATTCGCATTAATGCTGGAAGAAGGAAAAGCCAGGATATCTGAATTAGAGTTCCACGTGACTCTTACAAAGATGCAGATAAAACGCGCGTTAACCCACCTCATAGCCCAGGGACAAGTAGCTTACGAGGCATCAAACAACTTGTACACTTTAATCTAATTCTCTGGACCCGTTTTTCTGCGTATTACCAGATAGCTGTATCCTGCGTTTAGTAGCATTACCATTGTTACTAGCCATATTGATGTGTTTGCGCCTAGGTTCTGGTAGAGGTAACCAACTGTGGGTGTGGATATTATGCCTCCAATGTTTTCTGACTCAGAATATAGACCCATTGTTAGCCCTGATCTCTTCTCAGGCATGACTGATATTAGTTGGAGCATCATGCTGGTATCAGCTGATGCTTGGCATAAGCCATGGAGTGCGCCAATTAAATACATGGGAATCAAGCCGGATAGATAGAGTAAGCCAAGATAGCTAACCGCCATACCGGCGAGGCTACCGGTGATAATCCTTCTGTTTCCAATTCTGTCACAGATATCCCCAATCAGCGTTCTGGATGCTACTCCAGCCAGTCTCAGTATGGTATAGAATGTACCGATCTGAGATTCTGTAGCCATAAACTTGGGTGCTTCATTGAGAAAAATGGATAAAAAGCTGCCTGTGAAACCAGCGTTGAAGAAGAATAATCCCCTAACAGAGAATATCGCTAACACTGGTCCGGTTAACAGATCCCTGATACCTTCTCTTGTCCCTGATTCTGCTAAAAGCTCTGGTTCATTATATTTTATAGAGAAAACCGCAAGTATACCTAGTAACCCTGACCCAGCTGCGATATAGAAAGGGTATGTAAAACCAGAAAACTCCGAGACGAAGCCTCCAACAAATGGGCTAATCATGCCCCCGAGGCTGATAACCGTCATATACCTACCATAGGCTCTGCCTCTATCCTTCACTGGAAGCAGTTCAGCTGCCAGTGCTTTGACTGGTATGCTATACGCTGACATTATGCTGGTCTTTGTGAACTCCAGTACTGCGAAAGCGAGGAATCCCTTGGCATGTGGATATAATCCGTAAAGTATTGTGGTGAGAAACATGGCACCAGCCAGCATTAAACGTTTATTGAACCTATCAGCGAATATCCCCATGATGGGTTCCCAGATAAACCAGCCTAGCATGGATGCTGTGCCTATGAACCCTATCTGGTACATGCTTAATCCCTGACTTCTAACAAATAATCCCAGGATCGGAGCGATTACACCCATGCTGAAACTGGTTGATACCTGCACCAGCATCAACATGAACAATGAGAACTGTTTCTGCTCAGGGGGTTGCATAAACCCAGTTTTACTGGTTGATGTTAAAAAAGTATGTAATATTATTAGACAATCTGAAGGGCTAGGTCCTCTGGAGTTATCTCCATCTCTTCCAGTGCCTCCTTTAATCCACGGTACCTGTTCCGCAGTGTTACCTCTGTTGTACCCGCCGCCTCGGCGATGACTCTTTGAACCCGTTTCTCATTTGTCTCTTGACCTGCCATGTAAAGGGCTGCTGCTGCGAGACCACGTGGGTCCTTGCCTGTCAAGGCTTTGATCTCGTCTGCTTTTCGCAGTATATTTATAGCCAGTATCTCTGTTGGCTGTGGTACTTCTAGTTTGGCTGCTATACTCGGTATGAACTTGTAAGGTCGATCTACGGGGGGCTTCAGGTTCAACTCTCTGTGCATGAGCCTATACGTCATTGCTACTTCGCTGTGGAGTCTCTTACTTGTCTTTGAAACCTCCTTTAATGGTCGGGGTACTTTGAGTATTCTGCATGCAGCGTATATGCTGGCTGCTACGAAGGCGTCTATGCTTCTGCCTCGTATGAGGTCTTTCTTTAGTGAGCGTCTATAGATGAGTGCTGCGTTCTCCTTGACGTTTTGAGGTAGGTGTAGCTCTGATGTCATTCTATCTAGCTCAGCCATGGCGATGCTCAGGTTTCTCGCGTGGGTCTCGTTTACCTTGCTCCTGTTGTCTTGGCGCTGGAGTCTCCGCATTCTTCTCTGGGTCTCATAGTCCAGTCTTCGTCCCATGGCATCTTTATCGCCTTTGATGACGGTGCTGAGTCCTTTATCGTATATGCTCATACTGTACCCGGTTCCGGTTCGGCGCCTGTCGTTGGCTTCCTGGAGGTTGAAAACCCTGTACTCTGGACCTGTGTCCATTATGGTTTCTGTTACTACTATTCCACAAGTGGCGCAGATGTTTTCTCCGCTATCTACGTCACTGATTATCTTGGTTCCTCCACAGTTGGAGCATTTAGACAAAGCGTCCTTTTGGGGCTCTCTATATGTGTTATTCATTACCTTTTCTCCAAAATTACCTATGGGTATTTTACCCATATTTCAATTACGAGTCTTCACTAACTCCTTATAAATGTTACGCATTTTCACCGAAAACAACCTAAAATCAGAAATAAAAGACTAACCCTTTAAAACAATAGCCAACAACCAGAATATAGACTTTTCATGACTGTCCAACACACTGCGGATCGAATAAAAGCCCTTAAAATACAGGGAGCAACCAGCATCGCGGTCCAAGCCGTAAAAGCCTTGGGGAAAGAACTGAGAAACTTTGAATGGACTCAACCGGAGAATGTCTTCGATCTACTCGAAGAATCAATAAACACCTTGGTAGAATCCAGAGCAACAGAACCCATGATGAGAAATGGCCTCAAATACATGAACCAGATAATCCACGAATCAGACTGGAACGCCCCAGAGGAACTCCGTGAAATAGTCCAAGATGCAGAAGTGCATATACTTACCATGTTCAATGAGGGAAA
>CAZAQI010000098.1:0-7163 GCA_964487465.1 uncultured Candidatus Bathyarchaeia archaeon | reverse complement strand
ATGAAGACGTGGAATACTTCACCGGCACCATCGGCAGCGTAGCCACTATGTGGAAAAGCCAAAACGGAGCCCTCCCCGTAAAAAACTATAGCACATACAATTGGGGTCTACCACGCGAAGACACAGAGAAATATGCCGAAAAAACCCTCCGAGAAAAATACCAAACCCAGAGAATCCCCTGCTGGAACTGTAGACTACTCCACTCCACCATGTTCCAGATCAAAGAAGGCCCATACAAATGCCATGTCGAGGAACCAGAATACGAACAAATGGCAGCTTGGGGCCCACTAACAGGAATCACAGACCCCGAAGCAACCATGATGCTAAGCGGCATAACCGACCGCCTCGGTCTAGACAACAACGAAGCAGGATGGATAGTATCTTGGGTCATGGAAGGCATGGAAAAAGGCTGGCTCACAAAAGAACAAGTAGGTTTAAAGACAGGCTTCGGAGACGCCGAAGCCGCAAAAAAACTACTACACATGACTGCCAATAGAGAAGGCTTCGGAGACCAATTAGCAGAAGGCGTAAAACATGCCTCCCAGCAACTAGGCGGAGAAGCAGCAAAAGCCGCCATATACACACAGAAAGGCAACACTCCACGAGGACACGACCACCGAAACCGGTGGGCAGAAATGTTTGACACCAGCGTAAGCAACACGGGAACCATAGAGACTCACATGAGTGTCATGGTTCCAGACGCTCAGGGTCCAGAAAACCCCATACTCATCAGCAACGAAGTCGCCCGAACAAAAGGCCTCATGCAACTTGAGGACAGCGCAGTCACATGCAGATTCAACACAAGAATGAACCACACGAGACTAGCAGAAGCCATCTCTGCCGCTACAGGATGGAACATGAGCCCAGAAGAAGCTTGGAACATAGGCCGTCGCGCCGTTAACCTCCTTAGGGCCTTCAACCTAGAAACAGGCATAAGAAAAGAAGACGATTACCCATCAAACAGGTATGGCTCCAAACCAGTTGACGGTCCCACTGAGGGAAAACACATAATGCCTCACTGGGACAAGATGCTGGAAAACTACTACACAAAAATGGGGTGGACCCGAGAAGGCGTCCCCACAAAAAAGAAACTGGACAAACTTGACATAGATTGGGTCTGGGAGGACCTCAAACACCTAAATAAGTAAAATCAGCACAGTTATCCCCATATCCACACCTATCACCGAAAAAAACTACTCCAGTAAACGCCTTAACCCCCTCAAATCTAATACATCCACCATCTTAGCCACCAACCCCGCTGGAAGGTACTTAACCAAACAAAGAATACTCAATCCCAGCGGCTCTGGATCAACAAACTCCCCGAGATTCACCTCTTTCAACCAGCGTAAAAAATCCTTTACCTCAGGGTTTTGATCTTCCTTTATCTTTATGTTCTTCTGTAGATCACGCCACATATACAGTTCATCATCCCCGAAGCGAAACCTCCCGCCCTGCAGATCATTCTTAACTTCACTAAAAACACCCTCATTCATCTCATAGCCAAAATTCCTTGGATCGACACCCGCCAATACCAATCCAATAATAGTCCTGTAACACTTCTCACAATCACTGCAATTCAAGCCATCCCCAGACCTGTAACAACTCCTAATGTAAACTCCTCCACGGTAATGCTCTGCGATTCGCTCAACACGCTCCTGACGACTAAACCCATAACCATCATGAACCACACGAGTCCCACCCCACCGAATATTATTATCAATATCCGGGCAAGATCCCCAAGCAACTGGGTTATCCACTGAATGAGTAGCCGCAATATACAGTCGAGATAAACCACACCGCACTGAGACCGGTGCACATAAACCAGTCAAAGCCAACCCATGCATCACTCGCCCATACCAATCATACCCGATCTCCTCCCCAAAATACGCGTAAATCATCAACGAGTTAAGTATCTCCCTGAAATTAGACTCAACTACACGGTGCTCCACACCCTCAGCCGAGACAAAACCATCAATCCGTTTGACGATGTTTTCCCATGCTGCATCCTCAAAAACCCTGACATCAGATCCCTTCACAGTGATCAACACGGGCTTCTCATCCCGATGAGCAATAAAAGAGGAAATAGAGTCTACGCCACCACTAAACAATAACCCAGATCTATGGGAACCACATACCCTATCCGATTTCACTTTTTCACAATTCACTGACCCCGTAAACTCCAGCTCAGGATAAAGCTCCCTCAACGTCTCCTTCACCCTCCTTAACGAGTGAATAAACGCGTCATCAACCTCATCCACCACAATCTCCGAACCCGAGACCCATGCAACCGGAGAGATCGCTGAGAGAAACGGTATCACCGCCAACGAGACTGGAACCGACTCAATAGATGTATCATACTGGGCGTAAAACGGCCCCTTTTTAACCAGTTTACGCATAAATCCAGTCCGCTTATAGTCAACGGTTAGTCGGTTACCTTCAACCCTTACCTCTTCTACAACTAATCTGCTCAAACTATGACCCAGACGACAAACAACCCAACTAAACTAACCTAGATATCCTTCTCCAGGGAACGCACCATCACCACGGTATCCCCACGGAGCACAATATCCCCAATACTAGCTATATTCTTCGAGTCAGTGACATCCTTTGAATCCTTTAAATAAAGATTCAGGTGATCATCATATCCCTCCAATATCCCCCGGAGTGTTCTATCAAACCATATCTTAATCTCAATACTCTCCCCGAGATTAGTCTCCAGAATTTCCTTTATATCATCAACCAATTAGATCCCAATTCCATAACAGATACCAGAAGAAGTTTTTAAAACTGATCCCAAACCCTCTTACTCCAACTCCACTTCTCGTCTCTTATCCTCCGGCACTTTTGCTGAGACGCCTGTACTCAATGTCGCCGAGTCCAGTGAATCACTGGGAGCAAAAATAATCGTATTACTCCTGTCCTGACTCACATCAGAGATAGTCTGAAGCTCACGAAGCTTGTATCCATATATCGACTTTTCCAATATCCTGGATGCTTGGGCCAGGTTCTCAGCCGCCTCCACCTCCCCCTCAGCCGCGATAATCACTCCCCGCTTCTCCCGCTCAGCCTCAGCCTGCCGCGCCATAATCCTCTTCATATTCTCAGGTAACTCAATATTCTGCAGCTCCACCTTTCTGATATCAATACCCCACTCCCTAGACGCCTGATCCACAGACTCCTTAATAGCCGCAGCAACATTTTCCCGCTTCTCAAGAATCTCATCCAGATCCTTTTCACCAACCACATTCCTCAAAGTAGTCTGACTGAATTGCCGCACCGCATACATATAATCATCCACATTTAGTATCGCCTTTTTAGTATCCTCAATCTGATAAAACACCACAGCATCCACCCGGACACTTATATTATCCTTAGTAATGGCTTCCTGAGTGGGAATGTCCATAGTACGCACACGCTTATCCAGCGAAGAAGCCTGATCCAAGACAGGGATCAAAAAATACAATCCTGCCCGTTGCAGCCGATCAAACCGGCCCAACCGGAGAATAACCGACTCCTCCCACTCATCATTCACACGAACAGCAGACCCAACCAACCCGATGAGCACAACCAAGACCCCAACCCAAAAATAAACCAACATATTAAAAACAAACAACACACCCAATATAAACCTAAACTAATCCTGTGAAGGAACAAACCTGTATGAATTCGGGAGTAGAAGAAGATCTAAAGATCCTAGAAAAATTCATAGAAATTTACTGCAAATCAAAGCACAGGAAAAGCTCTAAGGCGTTACATGAGGGTTTAAATTTATGTGATGAATGTCAAGATACACTTTATTATGCATCACACAGGAGAAAGGTTTGTCCCCTTGACCCAAAGCCGTCCTGTAAGAATTGTGAGATCCATTGCTATAAACCAGAATACCGGTCAAGAATTAAGAAAATTATGCGATATAGCGGGTTACAGCTGATCCTTAGAGGTAGAATTGATTTAATACTCCACTATTTATTCTGACTCAAAAAAAGGAATAGAAACTTTACTCTATTTCGTGTTTTGCCTTCATTATAGCCTCAACAAAGTCCTCTCTCTCTGCCCCCAAGACTCTAAGCCCCAGAGCTTCAAACGTCTCCTTTACCTGTTTCTGCAATGCATCTCGCTCCAGTTTAGCTCCTATCAACCTTCCCTCCATTTTTGTTATAGCTCCTGTATAGGGCTGAGTGAAGAAGTCTCCACTAATCACGATATCCTCTATCTTATCTTCTTTAGAGACTAGAACAATTCTAATCATTTTCCCCGCTTTATGAACAGCCTCCGAGACCACAACTCCTCCAGTAACCTTTGTTCCCGTAGATCCCTGCTTTGTTTTCATTAACAAGTCATTATCTTTACTGAAGATCCATTTCTCTTTTCTCCGTTCTCTAACTAGTGACTCAAGGCTCTTGCTCTCATGTTTCGTCATAGAACCTAGTTCAAGGGTTATACCAAGTTCTTCCTTGAATCCATCAATTATCAATTCCTTAACTGTCTTGCGGGGCGTATCCCTACCTGTCTGAGACTTTATACTGGTAACCCATTCACTCATTGATTCAGCGAGTTTATCCTTAAATTTCTCACTTGGCGATTTTATTATCTCTGACATCAAGCCTGTAGGCGCATCCAGCAACAAATCTCCTGCTAACACATTGGCTTTACCTATACTTATCGCGCCATTACCACTGATCTTCTTTCCATTCACTATAATGTCATTAGGTGGTCTAATCGATGCATCCATTCCCAGAGCCTTCAAAGTATAAAGTGGTGGCCTCATAAATTTGGAGTAAAAACCTGATACAGTTTTGGGACACTCTGGGTCATCACGGTTAATCACCACAAAATAGTCTTGTTCCCATGGACCATCCAGTATCGCGCCTCCTCCAATAGTTCTCCTAACTAGACTGAACCCTTGTTTTTTCGCATATTCTACATTGATTTCTTTTTCCATTAATTGGTGATACCCAATATTCACAAAAGGACTCTCAGGATGATTTAATATCACGGCGGGTGGTACATTGCCATCGCTAACTTCAGTGCCAACAGCTTCATAGAGATTGGTCATAGTATAACCGTCTATAGCGCCAAGATCAAGCAGTCTCCATTTAACCATGACTTTACCTCTAGACGTATATTTTTAATTACTTTGGTTAACGTGCATTAAACCAATAAAATGTTGGTTAATTATCCTATTTTTTCTCTTTAAATTTATGTGTACAACAAACTTTGATGTTTTTTCCATCTTCATTGATGGTCTCCGTCATTAACTGACAGTCCTCATTATCAATCACTGTACTGCAAATTCCACACTTTACCTTACTCATCATTCTTTTTCTCCTTATAGTCCTTAATCGCCTCATGCAATGCATCCGCCGCCAGATTACTACAATGCATTTTCACCGGCGGTAGTCCG
Source organism: uncultured Candidatus Bathyarchaeia archaeon (assembly GCA_964487465.1). Classification (GTDB taxonomy): domain Archaea; phylum Thermoproteota; class Bathyarchaeia; order TCS64; family TCS64; genus RBG-16-57-9. The sequence goes on along the minus strand of CAZAQI010000098.1, from coordinate 1,759 downwards.
CCAAGAGCATCTGCTACATCCTGTCTACTGATCTCCAATGCTTCATCCAGCGTCTTTCCTTTAGCAAGTTCGGTTACCATACTACTGGTTGCGATTGCCGCACCACACCCAAAGGTCTTGAATTTAACATCCTCAATTTTATTGTCTTTCACCTGGATATGCATGGTCATCATATCCCCACAAACGGGATTCCCAACTGTTCCTTCACCATCCGGTTTCTCCAACTCCCCTACATTACGAGGATTCTTAAAATGTTCTTGAACTTTGTTGCTATACAATTATACTCCTCCTTGGTTAGCGGTGAAGTCTATGTAATCCAATTAGCGGCGATTATTATTCTTTCCTAGCTTTTCTACGAGTTGAGTTATTGATTAAGAAATAATACTGGTACTAAAACGGACTTTTAAAGTGAATAAGTTCCTCCATCCTAACAACTTTTAGTAAAAAAAGATAAGTCCAGACACCCATCTATCCCTATGCGCGTAGACTTAGTCCTTAAAAACTGTAAATTAGTAACACCACGAGGCATAACAGAGGCAGGAATAGCAATAAATAAAGGAAAAATAGTCGCAGTATCCAGAACCCCTCATCTACCTAACGCAGAAAAAACACTGGACCTCAACGGAGACCCCGTTTTACCCGGTGTCCTTGATGGGCACTGTCATGCCACAAGCATACCAGACACACCGGCATCCGCAACCAAGGCAGCAGCCCATGGTGGAATAACAACAATCCACGATATGCCCGGCTACGAAATACCTTGCTTTAATCCCATGGAATACGTTGAGAAACAAAGCGTATTCAAAGATAACTGCTACGTTGATTACACGATGCATGGAGCCTGTGCATCAGGCTATCCACCAAAAGACCTTACAGAAATGTGGAAAAAAGGAGCCACCGGCATAAAATTCTTCGTAAGTGACCCCGGACCAGGCTGGCCACAGACCAGCGACGGCGAGATATTAAACGCCTTCAGAAAACTAGCAGAAGTAAACGGCCTAGCATTAATTCACGCAGAAAATGACGGCATCATCAAAGACAATCACAAACGCCTAAAATCAGAGAAACGTACAGACTACTCAGCCTACCTTGAGGAACGCCCCAAAATAGCGGAAGAGGAAGCGGGTAGAAGAATAATCCAGTATCTTGAGGCAACGCAATGCAGAGGCGTAATAGCACATACAAGCATACCCGAAACTGTGAAAAACGTAGTTGCCGCTCGCACACGAGGCGTAAAAATTCATACTGAGACCTGTCCCCAGTACCTGTACTTAACCGATGAAGACGTGAAAGAAAAAGGTCCTTGGGTTAAATTTGCGCCACCCCCCCGCAGCAAGGAAACAGTGGCTCAGATGAGAAAACTTCTAGCCAATGGATACATAGACACAGTAGCAACAGATCACGCGCCCTTCACCAAAGAGGAGAAACAGATAGGTGACACCGATATGTTAGAGGCTCCAAATGGCATTCCGGGCTTAGATACTTTCATGCCCTTACTCGTAAACGCTGTCTCAGAGGGATGGCTGACACTATCCCAGCTAGCTAATGTTATATCAGAAAAACCAGCCAAACTATATGGTGTTTATCCACGTAAAGGCTCTTTCCAACCCGGAAGCGACGCCGATTTAGTAGTGCTTGACTTGGATCGAAAACACGTTATTCGCGACGAGGATCAATATACACTTTGTGGATGGACCCCCTATGATGGCATGGAGATTAAGGGAATGCCCCGATTATCCATAATGCGGGGGAGGATAAT
>CAZAQI010000097.1:0-7231 GCA_964487465.1 uncultured Candidatus Bathyarchaeia archaeon | reverse complement strand
CATTCACATGCCTGGGCACACAGACTGCAGCAGCGTTGTCTATATCCCGGATGACTTGCTGCTATTCGCCGGAGATCTATTATTCGTTAACAGGTTCCCATGGGCTGGTGATCCCACTGCAGACCCTGATCAATGGATTGAATCCTTCCAACGTATCCTTGATTTAGATGTGGATAAGATCATCCCAGGACATGGTCCCCCCTGTGATAAGGGTGAGATTGAGAAGCAACTCATGTGGATGAAGGAGATAAAATGGATAATGAATGGCTTAATAGAGGAAGGTGCCTCCGAGGAGGAGGCAGTCTCATATCCATATAGAGAGCTTTATCCAACCGATCGCCCCGAGTGGCAGAAACGAAGCTACTCCCGCTGGTATAATGTCTGGAAAGATTAAATAGGGCTCTTCTTCCCCGTCATATCCTCTATTTTTATCTCAATAATGGATAAGTGGTTGAATTTCTCCATTAACTCAGGGGTGATCAATTTTCCCTTCCCGAAACTATACTTATCGCTTATGAGCCTCAAAGCAGTGACCCGCTCCTCCATAGTGTCAACTATACGTGCCGTACCATACGCTATCACGCTCTTGTATCTCCAGCTAAAATCACATGGGTCCTCCCCTTTGATTATCTCGCCGCTATCTACCTCAAAGCATACCCGTGAATTCTTCTCTATGTCCTTGATTTTTTTTCCGTCTCTATGGGTGTGTAGATAGATTTTGTCTTTATAGTACGCGAAATTCATGGGCACTATGTATGGTTCACCATCAACCGCTGTTCCCAGTCGCCCTACGTCGTTCTGCCTCAATACCTCTTCCATAACGACTTTCTCGGTGATCTCTTTATCTTTTCTTCTCATACCTGACACAGCTTAACACCCCTCTGTCAAGGTTTATCAGTTTCTCCGCCTGCGTCGATCTATTTATTTTCCATGAATGCATCGTTACTTGATTCATATGAGTGATGAAGAGAAAACCTTCAAAGTATCAATGAAACGGAAGAACGGATTTGAGTTCAAAGTAGACTTCGGTGACCCGGGTATAGATAATTTAATCATGGATGAACCTGAGCCAGTGGGAGAGAACAAGGGACCAAACGCCTCTAAGGTCTTGGCTGCTGCCATGGGTAACTGTCTCTCAGCCAGCCTACTTTTCTGTCTCCAGAAGGCTAGAGCGGAGGTTGGTGAGGTAGAGACTCGTGTTGAGGGCAAGATGAGGAGAAACGAGGATGGACGCTGGAGGATAAAAGAAGTGTCTGTGGAAATCAGCCCGGAGATAGATCAGGAGGAATATGAAAGTAAATTTGATCGATGTATGGATCTATTCGAGGACTTTTGCATAGTTTCTCAGAGCATAGAAGAGGGAATACCTATCAACGTGAAGGTTAACCCCCGTTAATTCCTCATCCATGTATGCCCACATTTTACGCATTTGAAGCGCTCAACACTTCTATCCGTGTTGACTCCAGCATGTTCCCCTATGGCTACTGTAATGTTATGATATGCCTTATTGTATCCACACATAGGACACCTGCGGTTAACCTGGATGGCGCTCTCTACCCCTGACATGACATATACCGGCTCAGCCTCTGTCTCGGGACCTGTTTTTACCTGTATTAGTGCTGCTTTTTTCTCCCAGCCGCATCGGGGGCACATGTATCCGCTACGAGTCTGCTGCATAAAACTTCCACAGCGGTCACAGAACTCTACCATCTCTAATCACTCTCAGTTATAGAATGCTATATGTTTTACATTGATCAATATAGTGTTTTGTAGTTTAGGTTTGGTATAAACAATTTGTGCTTAGGTTTTTACCGCTTTAGTCTTTCTTTAGAAAGAACTGTCCATTACCTTAGATGTGAAGAACCTTGAGGGGTGTGATACGTTTCTATGAAACTACAATGAGTTTCAGATCTGCGAAATCAAAGCTGGGGCTTCGTGTATATGATACGGGGGTATTTTATACTGTAGGACGTCAAGAACAAGAAGCATTTAACAGAGAATGTTTTCACCCTAGTTGAACGGGATAGAAGCATCTACTTCTGTGGCCCCTTGGGCGTCATACGGATATTGAGGCTTAGCTCCGTCTACTAATCGTCAGGTATTTGATTGCCAGTTCCTCACTCATTCCTCTCAACTGTTTGCTTAGATCATCCGTTGTCAATATCCCTACGACTTTATCCTTGTCATCTACCACGACGATGCGTCTGATATTATAGTCGTTCATAATATCCACAGCCATATCCACATCCGCGTGGATACTCACAGCAATAACAGGCTTGCTACAGATCTGAAAAGCCGTGCACTCATGAGGGTCCACGCCCTCAGCGAGAACTCTGTGCACCAGGTCGCGTTCGGTTACTATACCAATTGGTTTCCCGTTATCCTCGATAACGAGTGATCCAATTCCTTGTTTTTTCATTAACCGGGCTATCTTGATACAAGGTATATCGGGGTCAACCATTACCGGGTTTTCCACCATAATATTTGAGACCTTCATCTCATGTAAATAGAGAAGCGTGCCCTGAAATGAATCCTTCGGTTATCACTTAACTATGTAGGGTTGTTCTGCTTTTACCAGCTTTAAATAAAAGTCGAACCTGTTTAGTTCCATGGCGCAGTGATAGTCCTCCTCTTTGAAGGTATGTTGGCTTGAGTCGAAGAATTTTTTTCCCTCTGGGTGGGTTCTTATCCTCTTCTTCATGGATCTAAAGTCTGGTTCTATGCCTTTCAGCTTCTGTTCAATGTATTCAGCTAGGGCTTCATCCTCTGGAGCTTTCTTTATTCCCCCCCACCCCATGGCAACCAGACTAACAACCGCTGGATCATGGTCCTTAATATATTCAATTATGGCGTCGGCCATAACGAAACTACCGGGGAGGATAGTGTCCGCTTTATAGGCGTTGTAGAGTCCAGCGGTGCCAGCGCTGGTGGTCTGGATGACCGAGACTCCTTTGAAATCAACTTCACTAATATCATGGGGGCTGTTACCGAAATCGAATCCTTGGATCTGTTTTCCCTCTCGTTCCCCCATGAGAACCCAGTCGTGATGTTGACGCTTTAATTCAAAAGCCTCCTCAACAGATGCAACTGGATATATTCTCTCCGCTCCATTAGCCATAACATACGCTGCTGTAGTGAAAGCCCTGAATACATCTATAACCACCGCTAAACCCTGAGCCTTTTTTGCTCCTTCAGCTAGACTAAAACGCTTTACCTTCAAACCAGTATCCCCTTCTATATATCTACTATTTAGTGTCGCCTGTTTTTGTTTTCTGTTAACATATTTAGAAAATTCTGCAGGGTATTTATGCGAGGTTACGGATCTCATCCATCTGCTGCTTAAAATCAACTGGTGCACCGCTTCCCAGCTGGAAGAGCATTTCCTTGATCCTGTTGGCCGCATCGGCTTCGTTGTTCATCTCTTTTACCCGTAAGATGTTCCAAGCCCATTCAAGAGCCTCAAAGGCACCAATCTCATATGTTGACATGTCTTATCAAGTAACTCTCATTGATTTCGGGTTAAAAGGGGAACGCACAGGAAAATACTAGGGGGACCTAGGTGAAAATGGGTGTTTTTCTCATAACCTCTAAAAGTCTCATCGTCTATGGTTCCTGTTGCGTGGAACAGGATGCTAGACATAAAACTCATCCGAGAAAGCCCAGAGAAGGTAAGGGCAAACCTAGCCAGAAGACACGATCCAGAGAAGCTTGAACTCCTAGACCATGTTATAGAGACAGATAAAACATGGAGAGAGCTCGTAGCTAGGGTCAATGATTTACGTAGAAGGAGGAACGAGATATCCTCCGAGATCGGTAATGTCATCAAGAAGGGTGGAGACGCTTCATCCCTCAAAGAGGAGGCGAGAACCATACCGGAGAAGCTTGATGCGCTAGAGTCAGAGATGAGTAGTGCTGAAGAGGAGCTTCATGATGGATTAATGAGGCTGCCTAACCTGCTTCATGAGTCTGTTCCCTATGGTGAGGATGATCACGATAACGTGGAGATTAAACGCTGGGGTGAGGCGCCTTTATTCGGGTTTGACCCCAAGAGCCACGCCGAGTTAACGGAAGCCCTGGGGATAGCTGACTTTGAGCGCGCAGCGAAGACTGCTGGTAGCGGGTTCTATTATCTTCGTAACGAGTTCGCATTACTAGATCACGCCCTGCAACGGTATGCCATTGACTTTCTCTTAGAGCGAGGGTACTCGTTAATTGAGCCACCCTATATGTTGAGGAGAGCCGCATATGAGGGTGTCACAGATCTATCGGACTTTGAGTCTGTGATGTACAAGATCGAGGACGAGGATCTCTATCTCATCGCCACAAGCGAGCATAGCCTAGGTTCCATGCTTATGGATGAGACCCTGCTAGAGGAGGATCTTCCAATAAAGCTCTGCGGAATCAGTCCCTGCTACCGCCGCGAGATCGGTCAACATGGGAGATACACCAAGGGAATATTCAGGGTACACCAGTTCCACAAAGTTGAGCAATTCATATTCAGCCAACCAGAAGCAAGCTGGTCACTACACGAAGAGCTCCAGAGAAACAGTGAGGAGCTCTATGAAGGGCTTGGACTGCATTACCGTGTTGTGAACGTATGCACCGGTGACATGGGGAGCATCGCCTCCAAGAAGTATGATATTGAGTGTTGGATGGCCGATGGTGAGTTCCGTGAAACTGGATCAAACAGCAACTGTACTGATTATCAGGCGCGCAGGTTGAACATCAAGTACCGTGAAAAGGTTGGCGCACCACCTAAGGCGCATGTGCATACCCTTAATAATACGGCGTTAGCCACGAGTAGGACCATGATCGCTATTATTGAGCAGTATCAACAGGAGGACGGTACTATCAGGGTTCCTGAGGTGTTGATGCCATATATGGGTGATATTGATGTTATCGACGGCTCTTTAAACAAGCTACACTTCTAATTTTCTTCAAGTATTACTTTCACACTACCATTTCACTTATAACATACCATACACAATTCTACGGCATCTACTTCGGAGCGTGTGGAAGGAGATGAAACAAGGACAAAACGAGATCTGCTATACTTTTTTCGCTACCTTGGCTAACCCGACTAGACTAGCAATACTGGAGCATCTTCAAGAGGGGCCTATGAATGTTAGTGGTCTGGCTGATGTGCTTGATCAGGAACAAAGTATGATCAGTCATAACTTGAAGCTGCTGGAGCGTTGTAGTTTTATAGAGTCTGAAAAGAGGGGTAAGGAGAAGTTTGTGGCTCTGAATGATGGATTCATTAATTCTTTATTCTCTTTGATTGGGGAGCATTTTGAGACTAATTGTGAGGGGGAGAATTGTCCTCATAGGGTTTGACGCGAAACCCTTATAACCTTATGATACATTCTTCATATGAAGAATGCTTCATGAGGATTTAGGATGAAAAAAGGACTAACAGACATATGCTACGGATTCTTTTCAACACTAGCAAACCCCACACGATTAGCAATAATAGAGCTACTAAACGAGAGACCCATGAACGTCAGCGAGATCGTAGAAAGCCTAAACCAGGAACAGAGCATGATAAGTCATAATCTACGACCACTAACACGCTGCAAACTGGTAAAACGCAGACGCGAAGGAAAAAACAATGTCTACTATCTTAATCATGAGACAATAGACCCAATCCTAAACGCAGTGGAAAACCATGCAGATAAATACTGCGCAGGTGGAGAAAACTGCCCCCTCAAAAAGAAGCAGTCTAAGGAATGAGAAAAAAAATGTTTTGTTATCAATGCGAGCAGACAGCCGGCGGAACCGGCTGCACAAAATTCGGAGTCTGTGGAAAGAGTCCCGAAGTTGCTGCTCTCCAAGACCTCTTGATTTACGCTCTAAAAGGTTTATCATATGTGGTAGTGGAGGGTAAACGACATGGAGTAACCGATCCTAGCATCAACCACTTCATGGCTGAAGCTATATTCAGCACTCTAACCAATGTTAACTTCGATCCAGAACGCTTTTCACCGTTAATCCAAAAAGCAGTTGAACTTAGAGAAGATCTAAAAGAACAAATAAAAGAAGCAGGTGGACCAGAAGGCTATAACTCAAAAGCAGCAAACTTCTACCCCAAGAATACCATCGAAGGAATGGTAGCACAAGGAAAAGAGCACGGTCCAGTGGCTAACCCTGATATCAATGAAGACGTGAATGCCCTTCAATGGCTACTCATTTTTGGGCTTAAAGGAGTCGCAGCATACGCGGACCACGCCGCTATACTCGGGCAAGAAGATCAATCAGTTTATGACTTCATCTATGAGGGTCTTGCAGCTACGCTGGACCCCACGAAATCTGTGGATGAGATGCTTGGGCTTGTACTCAAATGCGGTGAGATTAACCTGCGTGCAATGGAGTTGCTGGACGCTGGAAACACCGGGCACTATGGTCACCCTACACCCACCGAGGTACCATTGGGACACAAGAAAGGCAAAGCTATCCTAGTATCAGGTCACGATCTGAGAGACCTAGAGCAGTTGCTGAAACAGACAGAGGGAAAGGGAATCTATGTTTATACACATGGAGAGATGCTACCAACACATGGTTACCCTGAGTTGAAGAAATATCCCCACTTCTACGGACACTATGGAACAGCTTGGCAGAACCAGATAAAGGAATTCAAGGAATTCCCGGGCGCCATCCTAATGACCACAAACTGCATCCAGAGACCCGCTCCCAGCTACAAGGATAACATCTTCACCACCGGCCTAGTCGGGTGGCCAGATGTGATGCACATCGAGGACAAGGACTTTACTCCGGTCATCGAGAAAGCAGTTGAGATGTCTGGGTTCACAGAGAACATGGATAAAGACTCGGTGATGGTGGGGTTCGCTAGAAACGCAGTGATGAACGTTGCTGACACCGTGATAGATGCCGTGAAAAAGGGAAACATCAGACACTTCTTCCTGGTTGGTGGCTGTGACGGTGCTAAGACTGGTAGAAACTATTACACAGAGTTCGTCGAGAAGGCACCAGATGATACCGTGGTATTAACTTTGGCCTGTGGAAAGTTCAGGTTCTTCGATAAGAAGCTGGGGGACATAGGCGGGATCCCACGGCTACTGGATGTGGGTCAGTGTAATGATGCCTACAGCGCGATACAGATCGCTCTTGCTCTAGCAGATGCACTTGATGTAGGGGTCAATGAATTGCCGCTGAGCATGATTTTAAGCTGGTATGAGCAGAAGGCTGTAGCTATACTATTGACCCTGCTATA
>CAZAQI010000096.1:0-7491 GCA_964487465.1 uncultured Candidatus Bathyarchaeia archaeon | reverse complement strand
ATTCCATTCATAATTGGAAATTCAAGGAAAAGACGATCCACAAAGAAAATGGTGGAAAAAGTGGCTTTCCTCAGGGAAAGAAACCCCTTAGAGGTAAACAGTATTCTTGACTCAATGGGTTTGATAGCAGATAATGGTTTAAATGCCTTAAAGAAAGCCGATATTCATCGTCTTGGAGACTTGATGGATTTAAACCATGGTTTCCTCTCAGCGCTGGGGGTATCCACCATGAAACTAGAAATCCTTTGTCACACATCAAGGAATAATGGTGCTTTAGGTTCTAAACTAACAGGTGCTGGAGGCGGCGGATGTATTATAGCCTTAGCTGAAGAACGGGATATCCCCGTTGTAGAAAAGGCTATTCGTAGGAGGAAGAGCGATTCATATCGTGTTTCTCTTACAGATCAGGGTGTAGAGAGTAAATGGGTTGACCAAGAATATGCAAATTCTTAAACTCGGTGGAAGCGTAATAACAAATAAGGAAAGATTTTTTTCAGTAAATAAAGAAAACATTAAACGATTAGCTGGGGAAATTGCTGAATCAGACTCTGGACCTTTAGTGATTGTTCACGGTGGAGGAAGTTACGGTCATCCTGTAGCTAAGAAATACATGATATCAGAAGGCTTGAAGAACACCAATCAATTAATTGGATTCAGTAAAACCCATCAGGCTATGACTCAGCTGAACCAGGTAGTTGTTGATACATTGCTTGAGAAGAATATTCCAGCCTTCGGGTTGAGCGCTTCATCAATGCTGGTAACAGAAAAGAAACGATTAATCGAATTCGATCATTCAATAATTCGTCAATTGTTAGACATAGGTCTTATCCCTGTTTTGTACGGTGATGCGGTTCTAGACTCTGAACAAGGGGTTGCTATACTCTCTGGAGATCAACTTGTGGGAAAACTAGCAGTCAACCTTGGCGCTAAACGGGTAATCTTCGGCTCTGATGTTGATGGAGTGTTTAATTCAGATCCAAAGGTCCACCGCGAAGCTGAATTAATCCCAAAGGTATCCTTGAGCACTTGTAACGCGGAAGTAGCTGAAACCGTTTACACAGATGTAACGGGGGGCATGAAGGGGAAACTAGCAGAGGCTAAAAACGCTGTAAACGCAGGCTGTGAGGTATTATTCTTGAACGCAACAATAGAAAACCGTGTTAAAAAAGCCCTAAAAGGGGAAAAAGTAATGGGCACCATACTTACATTATAATCCTATGAGTGGGATAGAGAAAAGGAAACAAAACCACATACGTGTCAGCCTTAAAGAAAACGTTGAAACCGAGGTATCCACAGGGTTTCAAGATATCCGATTAATACACAGAGCATTACCCGAGATAGACCTCGATGAGGTATCAACAGAAACAATTTTCTTTGGAAAAAAACTGGCAGCCCCACTCATAATTAGTGCAATAACTGGAGGAACCCGGAAAGCAGCTAAACTGAATGAGGTTTTAGCAGAGGTTGCTGAGGAGAAAAATATTGGAATTAGCGTTGGAAGCCAAAGAATAGCTGTCTCTCACCCTGAAACCATCCCAACGTTTAGTATAGTGAGGGAAAAAGCGCCATCGACTTTTGTAATGGGTAACTTAGGGTGTCCACAACTGAGTCTAGGCTGGGGAGTAGAAGAGGCTAAGAAATGCGTCGAGATGATCGAAGCTGATGCGCTAGCGCTTCATATGAACCCATTACAGGAAGCGGTGCAATTAGATGGGGATACCAATTACAGTGGTATATATGAAAAGATCCGTTCGCTACAGAAGATCAAGACGCCATTAGTCATGAAGGAAACAGGTGCAGGGATCGCGTGGGAGGATGCGGTGAAAATGGAAAAAGCGGGGGTATCTGGGTTAGAGGTAAGTGGCGTAGGTGGCACTTCTTGGAGCGCTGTGGAATATCATATCGCTAAGGAATTGGGTAAAAAGGAAATGGAGTACCTCGGAAAGGCATTATGGAACTGGGGTATACCTACAGCTATTAGCGTAGTTGAGACAACTCAAAAAACCAATTTATCCGTAATATCGAGTGGAGGAATTAGAACAGGAGTTGATGTTGTTAAATCCATAGCCCTAGGTGCAGAACTAGGTGGTTTAGCGAAGCCTTTCTTAGAAAAGGCAGTGGAGGGAAGCGAGCAACTATCTGATTATATTGATAATCTTATACGAGAGATTAAAGTAGCGATGTTTCTCGTTGGCGCTAAAAATCTGGATAATCTATCTAATATTCCAGTAATAATCATGGGGAGAACCGCTGAATGGCTAACGCTCAGAGGTTTTGATCCCAGAGCTTATGTGGAAAGAACATAGAATAATTTAAGTTAAGTACCTTATTTTATCCCACAATATGTCTACTGCAGAGAGAATTAAGCAGAATCTAATAGAAACAGCTGAGCCCGTGAATGATTTCATATTTAATCTATTACAAGATAGGAAACCCGTCGAACTGTACAGAGCAGGTAGACACCTCATATCAGCGGGTGGAAAACGCTTGAGGCCCTTTCTGACAATTAAATCTTGTGAAGCTGCGGGGGGGAGTGTAAAGGATGCCATACCATTCGCTGCCGCGATCGAGATACTTCATAATTTCACTCTAGTTCATGACGATGTGATGGATCATGATGAGATTCGTAGAGGCGAGCCCACGGTTCATGTAAAATATGGTGAACCAATGGCGATTTTAGCAGGTGATTTACTCTTCTCCAAGGTATATCAATCTGTGATTGATTATGCTCCGGCACGGATGACAGCCAGTGATGTTCTCTCTGCTCTACGAAAAATGACTGATGGTATAATAGCTCTATGTGAGGGACAAGCTTTAGACATTAGTTTTCCCGATGCAACAGATGTCTCAGAAGATGATTATCTATTTATGATAGGTGCAAAAACTAGTGCCCTTTTCAAGGTATCAGCAGAAGTTGGCGCTATTGCAGCAGGGGCGTCTAGTAATACGGTTGAAGCGCTAGCAAATTTTGCGTGGGATGCGGGTATAGCTTTCCAGATAGTTGATGATATTTTGGGAATAACTGCTAAAGAATCAACATTAGGGAAACCTATTGGTAGTGATATTCGAGAAGGAAAAAAGACGATTATAATGATACATGGACTGGGATATGCTGATAAAAAACAGAAATTAACGCTCCTCAACGCCATGAAGGGGTGCGCTGTGGAGCAAGGAGTAGTTGATGACGCTATTCAAGTACTTCATGATCTCGGATCAATTGCTTATGCGAAAAAAAAGGCGGATAAATACGCAAAGCGATCTCTTGAAAGCATTAATTCACTAGAAGAGACTGATGCTAAAAAACAGTTAATGGAACTAGTAAATTATTTCGTACAACGTGAATACTAGAGAAAGGAATAATAGCTATCTCTATTCTATTCATCGAGAATAACCTTGTCCATGACAAACGACGAGATAATTGAGGTCGCTAAAAAATACGCAGCCCATAACGCATCAGAACATGATGGAGTAGCACAGTCAGGTTCAGTAATAGGTAAGGTCTTAGCCGAGCATCCTAAACTCAAAAATCGTGTAAAAGAAATTATCCCCTTAATTAACAAGACCGTTAAAGAAGTTAACACATGGACACAGGAACAGCAGACCATTTATGTAACTGAAAACTATCCTGAATTGTTAGAAACAGAAAAAATTGTGGAAGAACCAAAAACTCTGCCTCCCTTGGAAAACGTTGAGGAATGGCCTATGGTTAAAACACGGTTTGCGCCAAATCCAGATGGTGCCCTACATCTTGGGTCAGCAGAGCCCATAGTGTTTTGCGATGAATACGCAAAAATGTATGATGGGCATTTCATTCTAAGATACGAGGATACTAGCGCAGAGGTAAAACCACCGATCCTGGAAATGTATGATGCTATACTAGAAGATCTTCATTGGTTAGGTGTCAAAGTAGACGAGAAATACATTCAATCTGATCGTATTGAGATCTACTATGAATACGCCGAGAAAATTCTCCGTGAAGGCAATGCATATGTCTGTGATTGTGATGTTGATAAATTCAGAGAATTATACATGGATAAAAAACCATGTCCATGCAGAGACCTTTCCCCCCATGAACAACTAAGGAGATGGGAGATGATGCTCGACGGAAGATATGAGCAGGGAGACGCCGTAGTAAGAATAAAAACAGACATTGAGCATCCTAACCCGGCAGTGAGAGATTGGCCGGCACTACGAATTAGTGAAGCTTGGCACCCGCGAAAAGGGAACAAGTACAGAGTATGGCCCTTGTATAACTTTAGTTGTGGTATAGATGATCATCTAATGGGTGTTTCACATATAATACGTGGAAAGGAGCATGATGTTAATACTACTCGTCAAAGGTGGCTACAGGAACACTTTGGCTGGAAATATCCTGAAATTATTAATGTAGGAAGACTGGGGTTAGAGGCTGGTATATTAAGTAAGTCTAAGATGCGAGCAGGAATAGAAGATGGGACATATCATGGATGGGATGATCCCCGGCTTGGTACATTGAAATCCTTAAGGAAAAGGGGAATACAGCCAGAGGCAATAAGAAACTTGATGATACATGTTGGGCCAAAACCCGTCAATGTTTCAATTACATGGGATAATTTCGCAGCAGAAAATAGGCAGATTATAGAACCGATAAGTAATAGGTATAGCTTTGTCGAAAACCCAGTTAAACTCGTTGTTAGAAATGTTAAGAAAAAAATTACTGTAGAGCTACCGATACACCCGGACTACCCTGAGAGAGGAAACCGAGTCCACGTATTAGATCCGGTAGATGAAAAAATCTATTTGAATCTATCTAAAAATGATCTATGCCGGATTAAAGAAAACAAATTGGTAAGATTAATGGGGATAGCCAATATTAGAATATCCAAAATTGAAGACGAGATATTAGCTGATTATCACTCGGAGGATTATCAGTTTGCTCGTGAAGAGGACGCACCATTTTTGAATTGGTTACCATACGGGCACGGTATCAAGGCGAAGGTTATAATGCATGATGCATCAGAAGCAATTGGATTAGCCGAGGAAAGTGTACAAGAGATGAAGCCAGATGATATCTTCCAGTTTGAACGATTCGGATACTGCAGAGTAGAACAGAAAAAGCCATTCGTTGCTTACTTCACCCATAAATAAGAAATTTTTTTCTAAATTAACGATATGTTTAATAAACAACATACTGGTAAGGCTATGTACCATTTAAGAGGGAAATGAAATGTCAGGAGATGTAGATCCTTCGAAGCCCTTCTACGTAAGGTTCGAAGTACCGAAAGAAGTCGCAAACGCGGCATTAGATGCACTAAAAACAGCAACAGAGACAGGTAAGATAAGAAAAGGAACAAACGAGACAACTAAATCCATCGAGAGGGGCAACGCCAAACTCGTAATCATAGCAGAAGATGTCCAGCCACCCGAAATCGTGGCACATCTACCATTACTCTGCGAAGAGAGGAATTCAACATTTGTATACGTTCCAAATAAAGAGGGAATAGGTGAGGCACTAGGTATCAGCGTTGGCTCTGCAGCAGCAACCATCGAGGAACCAGGAGACGCCGAGAACCTCTTATCTGAAATTGTCCAGAAAGTAAACGAGTTAGTGAAGTAAAATGAGTCAAGACTCTGATCTGCTTACACCCGCAACCGTCATCCAGATCCTTGGAAGAACAGGGTTAACTGGAGAGATAATGCAAGTAAGGGTCAGGATTGACGAAGGCAGAGACAAGGGCCGTATCATTACGCGTAACATCAAAGGACCAGTCAGGATCGATGACATAGTGCTTTTACGTGACACAGAGCGGGAAGCAAGGAAGATCCGATAGGGTGATTATGATGCCACAAGTCCATAAATGTAGTTTCTGCGGCGACGATATTGCACCAGGCACAGGAATGAATTTTGTCCGCCGAGATGGAAGAGTTCTAAGATTCTGTAGCAATAAATGCAAGAAGAGCGCTATTGACCTCAAACGAGATCCACGTAAATTCAAGTGGACTGAAGCTTGGGGTAAAAAACAAAAATAATCCTGAACTAACCAGCTGTTTTCTTTTTTTAGTTAAAATATGTTTATACAATCATCTTTATATTAGATTTAGTATGGGTTGTTGGTAATGCATATATCTCTGTTTGTGTAATATTATTAACGGGGAAAATGAGCATTAATATCCCCGAAAAACTGAAAAAATACGTTACTCTCTCGGAAAATGGTAGCATCATAGATCGCTTCAGATGCCCTGTGCCCGGTTGCGATTACTCCACTAGACTTGGTCCTGGCGCTATAAGGATGCACATCCTGATAAATGCTGATCCATTGAGTGAGAATCGATATTGCCCTGAACATGAGGCCTATTTAAGAGAGCATGAATCAGAGCTAACCATAGATGACGTTAGGGTTCTTGCAGAGATCCCGCATAGACACGTATCCTACAGAAAACCATGATCATATACTCCTTTTTTTTATCGTCAAACCTATTAACTGGGGTGTGATCCGTCTAGTCATGTACCAAGAGACCTTAGTAATACTGAAACCCGATTCGCTGGAACGAAATAAAGTTGGTACTATTATCAAGTACTATGAGGATGATGGACTTGAAATTCTGGACATGAAATTCTACAAAAAAGTAGATCAAGAGAAATTAAAGAAACATTATCCTGACTCTATGGCAGCCTCCATAGGGAAAAAAGCGAAAGCCGCCGTACCTAGTATAAAAGATCCAGATAAACATGGTTTGAAGGTACTGTCGGCTTTAAGAAGATATTTTAGCCGGGGCCCTGTGCTAGCGATAAAGTTTGGTGGAGAAGACGCCATAAAAAAAGTTAGGAAAATAACGGGTTATACGGATCCATCTACAGCTGATAAAGGAACAATACGAGGAGACCTTGGGATAGATAGCATTGAGAAAAGCACTTCTGAAGGACGTGCCGTAGAGAATCTTGTACACGCTTCAGGAAATGTGAAAGAAGCAGAGGCTGAGATAAGTTTCTGGTTATGATTTATCTTTCCTTTTTACCTTCGATAAAGTCTTCTACCCATCTTCTAGCCTCATCATCAGGTACTTGCTGTGGTGGATGTTTGAAGCTATAGCTGCTTATACCCAGAAGTGCTCCACTGATTTCTCTATCTAATGCGATCTTAACTGCACGTATAGCGTCGATAACTACTCCCGCGCTATTAGGGCTATCATTAACCACTAGTTTAGCGTCGAAGGTGATAGGTAGATTTCCAAAGCTGTGGCTATTTATTCTGATATAACATATTTTATGGTCTTTAAGGAATGGAACATAGTCACTTGGGCCTATGCGTGTGGGAACTTTATATGGTATTAAACTCTGAACAGCTTCTGTCTTACTCACTCTTTTTGTCTGTAGCCTATTCTCCACAGTCATATTCTCGAAATCAGTGTTACCCCCGATATTCAACTGATATGTTGAGTCAAGTAATACACCTCTATCATGGAATAGCTTTGATACAACTCTGTGTAGAATCGTGGCCCCCACTTGACTCT
>CAZAQI010000095.1:0-7559 GCA_964487465.1 uncultured Candidatus Bathyarchaeia archaeon | reverse complement strand
ATTACTAAAGGCAAATTTATTCACCTAAACGTCCCTTATGGGCTTGTAATGGAATATAAGTCTTAGCCAGAGGTTTCAAATACTGGAAACCTATTGCTCCAAAACATGCTTATCTAGTATATAGCAAGTCAACTCTCCACGAAAAACTACTTTGTCCTCAACCTTGACCTTGACATTTACAATTCGTTTATTACTGTTTTTCTCTGAGATAATTGCTTCTGATAACATTACATCTCCTCGTTTAACCGGTGCTGTGAATTTTACGTCGGCTTTACCTATAACCACATTAGGGTCATTTATAGCTAGCATGGCAGAGTAATCAGCGAGTCCGAAAGTAAAACCACCGTGAATCAATCCATGTTCATCAACCACCATATTCTCAACTGCAACTAACATTACGGTAGCTGACTCATCATCAACGATATCAACAGGTGTTCCAAGAAGAGGTTTATGAGCCAGTAAATGCGTCTTTATCTCCATACCCAAATAGATGTCGAACCTATTTTTCTTGTTTACCTATTTTACAATAATGTTATATCCAATAAGTATACTCATTGAGTTGAAATGAAGCTAGTTACTTACCTTAAGGAAACCGGATATGGACTAGGTGCGGTAGTTGAGGACCATATACTGGATTTAACCTCTGAAACAGGGGCGAACAGTATGCTTGAACTGCTTAATATGGGCGAAGAAGGTTTGGAAAAAGCCCGGAGAGCCGTAGCTAACGTAGAAAACAAGAACTTACTAAAACTCAGTGAGACCAAGCTGACTGCCCCTATTCCACGTACAAGAAAAAACATAGTGTGTCTAGGCCTAAACTACGCTGAACATGTAAAAGAAGGAGGATCGGATAGAGATCTCCCTCCTCATCCAGTATTCTTTACCAAGCCCCCGACAGCTATAACTGGTCCCTATGACCCGGTAGTATACAATAGAGCAGTAGAAAAGCTGGATTACGAGGTAGAGCTAGCATTTGTAATAGGTAAAAAAGGAAAATATATCTCCAAAGAAGACGCATATGATCACATCGTAGGATACATGGTTTTCCAGGACATTTCAGCGAGAAAACTCCAGCAACAGCATCTACAATGGTATCGTGGGAAGAGTCAAGACACATTTGCTCCTATGGGCCCATATCTAGTTACAAAGGACGAGATCAAGGACCCTGATGATCTAGATATATGGTGTAAAGTAAACGGTGAGATGCGACAAGATGCAAACACCAAGGACTTGATATTCGATATACCTACGATTATCAGTACTCTCTCAGATGGAATAACGCTGGAAGTTGGTGATGTATTTGCTACAGGTACACCATCAGGGGTTGGTGCCGCGCACCCATCAGGACTACTTGAGGTTGGAGATATAATCGAGTCAGGTATCAAAGGCGTCGGTAAACTAAAAAACGAAATAATTTCAGAGTGATACTCTCCTCTTTCTTTACACTCTTATTTTATTTTATCAACCATTTATGTGCCTAAAAGAACCCAATCATATTAAAAACGAGAAATGTTTATATCGTGTTTCCTTGGTTTGTGGTATAGTTTCAAGATACATGATGGGTTAAACCATTTTATCTTGAAGAAAACCAAGATGATCAACTTGAGTGAAGACAATTTAATTGGACCCCCGAAACTCACACGTTTTGAACGTGCGAGAATAGTAGGCGCAAGGGCGCTTCAAATATCACTTGGAGCACCGATATTAGCACCTATTCCCGAAGACGTCATTGACACCATAGATATAGCAGTAATCGAGTTAAATGAAAAAGTTCTTCCCATGACTATTCGTCGAAAATTACCCGAAGGCACATATCAGGATATACCTTTGTTTGATCTATTACAACAAAGAGTTATTTCCTAGCTGTGATGCAGATGAATGAGAGGGATTCTTGGCGAAAAACCACTTATTTACTTTTGTTTGTTTCACTGGTTATTGGAGTTATCCAACGTACACGATACCAATTTCTTGATGAGGTGTTTGAGATATTCGTATTCCATATCCCTACAACTATAGCATTACTAATCTATAGTAAAGTTCCACAATAGTAAATATAGATAAAATATACGTTTGCCAAAGGCAAAGACAATCTGATCTATAGATAATTGGACAAGGTTTGAGCCTAAGAGGCAACAATATGAAAATCAAGATTAACCCAAGAAAGGGAATCACGGGAATAGAGACAGCCATAATACTCACAGCTTTTGTTATCACCGCCTCAGCATTCAGCTTTGTTATACTGAACGTAGGTTTCCTCACAAGCGACAAGGCCCAGACAACAGTTATATCTGGCATGAAGGAGACAAGCAGCGGTCTTATCGCTGACGCGGGAGTAACTGGGTATTTCAGTAATACAACGACAGGGGACCAAAGTGAGGTTTGCCTTGAAGAGATTTTATTCTATATTAAACTGGCTCAGGGTCATGAACCTGTTGATTGCAGCGATAAATCACTGGTGATAACTTACACTAATAAAAGGGGCCATGCTGTGATTTATAGCGACTCTTTTCGCAATGGCACTATAGCTACGATAAAGACAGTAACAGGTGACAGTGACTCGTTATTAGAGCTTGGTGAGAAAATGCAGGTACACATCGACCTTAGAAATATTGATATCGCTAATGTAAAGCCTACGTTAACTGACCATAAGGATATTTACGGAAGACCATATGAGAATATAAGAATTGAATTGAGGCCGATAGTGGGTGCGATCCTTACCATCGAGAAAGAAATACCCGCTGTAAACGCTCCTGTTATGACGTTGAGATAAGATAGAACCTATATCTCACGCATAGTTGTTACGGTCTCTGTTATCTCAACTCCTCTTTTCCGTAAATTACCTAATAGATCATCTACGAGTTCTCCCTTAACTACTCTAACAGGCCACTGGATTCCCTTTTCTCTGATTTCGCCTCTTCCAAGCATTCTAGCTATTAATGCAGCGGTATATCCCGTTGTCTTCGCCATGGACGTAATGCTTTTTTCTTCATCATAAAAGTCTACCATATCGTACTCGATTATGATCTCATTTCCATCTTTTACCCCTTCAACGTGAACTAGTAGCACGGTGAGATCTCTATCCCCTTCCTCTGTATCAAATTTTACTAATGGATAGATTACTTTATGGAATAATTCTCTCGGAACAACTTCAATTTCATCATAGTCAACAGGTTCTGTACTGATTAACCCTAAGTTGTCTAGAAATTTAATCTTTTCAACAAATCCACTGTATCGAATGGTTTTCCCCCTAAAGGTCTGGACTCCTTTTTCTAGACATAGTTTCAGTAGTGATGAGGGATATCCATCTGTAAATGCCTCCATGGGGTCTAGCCCTTCAACGTAGATAGGTTCCACTTCACTATATCTCTCCATTTCCACCATTTCCCCTTCTTCTATCATGGGCACTAAACCTGGGCGAACAGGCATCTTGGTTCCTCCAAATACGATCTTATAATCGAGTGGAGGCTTGGGGTCTGTAGGGAGACCTCCACAGGCAAACATTACACTTTCAGCTTGATCCATATTTCTGATGGCTTGTCCTGATAATATATCGATTAATCCGGGGTCTACTCCACAACCCGGTATTGCTGTGATGCCTGCTTTCTTTACTTCATCATACATTCGCCCTTCTTGAGGGTATCCGCCCCCCGCTAGGTCGACTATGTTTACTTTTGCCTCCATGGCTGCTCGTAATACGTTGATGCTGAATTTTGCGGATGTACCATGAATAACTAGATCATATTCCCGCATCTTTTCAACTAGTTTATCATGATCTAATACACTAATTTCATCTACCTCAAAATTTGGGTGATTTACATAAATCAATGCTTCATCAAGTTTCTGTTTATCAATATCGCAGCCAGTTACTTTGGTGACTTCGGGGTCTTCGACACAGTCTTTTGCTATGGTTGGCCCCATAAGCCCCATTCCGAGTACTAAGATCTTCATATCTATCAAATATAGAGTAATTACCGGTACATTTAGCATCTACGATGATAAATCGTTATTAGTCGAAAACTATTTCGTTGAGTGTAGAAGTGCTTATATAAGTTGTAAGTTAAATCAAATTAAATATAGGTGAAAACATGATAGACTTTTCATTCACCGAGGAACAGGAGCTCTTCCGTGACGCTATCCGGGAATGGCTCGGAAAGAATCTTACCTTGGAACAGGTTAGGGAAAACGATACAAACCATGAGATACCCATGGATTTTATCAAAGGTATGGGTGATCTCGGGTTACTGTTACTTACTCTTCCCGAGGAGGATGGTGGGTCAGGTGCCGACTGGGTTACAGCCACTATTGGGGCAGAGGAGCTAGGATACGCGGATATCAGTGTAGCTATTCCTGTCTTTTATCTGGTACAGGCAAGCTGGGGATATGTTATTAACAAATTAGCCAGTGAGACTGTAAAAGATGAATACATTAGGAGAGCTACCAAAGGAAACGGGTTCCTAGGTATTGGAGTTACAGAGCCCGGTGGGGGTAGCGATGTAGCAGGATTCAAAACTAATCTGAAGCCAACGGATGATGGATGGATTATAAACGGTGAAAAATGTTACATCAGTGGAACCGCTGAGGCTAAGGAGCTGGATGGAGGATACTTCGTTTCTGGTTATAATAATAGGGATGCTGGGCATAGAGGTATGACCGCCGCGTTTGTTCCAATTAACTGGGATGGTGTTGAGATCACTCAGCGCTTTGATAATATGGGTAGAATGGCCATAAGCACTGGCGGATTCAAGATGACAGACGTAGAGGTTCCAAAAGAGTATCAACTAGGTGAGACAAATAGAGGATTCTATAACACTATGGAAGGGTTCGACGCAGCGAGGGTTCTTGTATCCGCGAGCTGTATTGGTGCAGCTGAAAGAGCATTAGAGCTTGGTATGGATTATCTTAAAGAAAGGGAAGCATTCGGTAACCCAATTGCTGCTTATCAGGGAATACAATTTGACCTTGCTGATATGGTTGCTCATCATGAAGCAATTAAGAGTCTCGTCTATAGAACTGCTTGGATGCTTGATCAGAAATACGAGACGGGGAAATTTGATGCTCTGGAGACTGCAAAATACATTTCTATGTGCAAATACTTAGCACCACATCATGCGCTGGATACCTTTAGAAGGGTTCTCTACTGGATGGGTGCATATGGTTACACCAAAGAATGTCCATTGGAGATGGGGATGAGAGGTGTAATGAGCTACTGTATAGGCGCAGAGGGATCAGCAAATATTCAGAAACTAGTCATCGCCCGTGAAACCTTGGGGCGAGACTGGACAAAAACCCGATAAAATCTATATTTTCTTCTTTTTTATAGTTAACTATTTAGCATAGGCTTCTTGTTTTATCAGAGAATAAGCATGTCGGGAATAGGACATTTTATTACATGTAATGTCCGTAATCCGATAACGTTTTATAGTTTTCACCTCTAAGACCTATGTGCCATGAATCAAAACAGTGTAAATGAGCCAGGCGGTGAGGCGTGGGAGTATTTTCTTGACGAAGCAGGCAAACTCACAGAGAAGACACAGCACATCTACACCCGATACATGAAGCGTTTCCTAGAGACCTTCAAGCCCCGGGGAAGAACTGAGCCCTTCACCCCGGATATGTTGTATGAATACTTCAAGAGTCACCTTGAAAGCGATGACCGGAGAAAGATCAGGAAGCTTGAAACCGAGCTACATGAATACTACCATAACCTGTTAACCAACGGTGTGAATATTCAGACAGGAGAACCTACGGGGCTTCACGTCGGCACAGTATCAAATTATGAGAGCGCGGTATTATGTTACCTGAAAGGCAACTATCTCAAAGATAGACTCAGCTACCGTGTAAACTTTAACTCAGATACCAAAAGCAAACACCGGGAACACTTCACCACTAACGGCAAGGATAAAGCCGAAGTCGAGGAAATACGTAAACTATTAGACTATATGAGCAATCCCCGGAACATCTCAGCAGTATTAACCATGCGTGACACAGGGCTAAGGGTCTCGGATCTCGTTAACCTCAAAGTCAAGCACATACAACCCATCCTGGACGACCCGGAGCTAGAGTGGTACACCTTCGAAATCACACCTGTAAAGAATATGCGACAGGACACACCCCTACCCGCCAACCCCGTTATGGGGCCTGAAAGCGTGGAAGCCCTAAGAACATGGATGAAACACCGAATTAATTTCTATGAGTTGAAACCTGATCCTGAGAGCTATGTATACTGCGCTATCCATGAATACCCCTCCGTGGATGGCCGTGACCCCGTGCACATAGGAGACAAGGTACTCCCCACAGCCTATAGCCGAATGATGAGATATAAACGAAGAAAAGCAGGACTCGAAAAACCAATATCCCCTCACAGCCTACGTAAAACCCATAGCACAAACCTGACCGGTGGAGGAGTACCCGAAAGATGGGTAAATGTAATGCAGGGAAAGAAAGGCAGAGGCACACAAGGAGCATACCAGAAACCAAACCGGGAAGAACTTATCCAGGTATACAAGAAAGCCTACCCCTCACTAAGCACCTACCGGAGCGAAAAACTAGAGACCCTAAGGGAAGAACTAGAGGAACAGCGACGCGAAAACATAGAACTGGATAGACGACTACGAGAAGCAGAAAGATACATAGAACAACAAAAAATGCGTCAAGTCGTAAGAGAAGAGCTTAAGAAGCAAGGATAAACCCATACTATGTGTTAATAAAAAATTGAGGATTTTATTCTTCTTCCTCTATTTTAGATCCTTCTTCTGCAATAGCTATTGTTGACTCTGATCTAACAATGTATGTAGGCATCCCCGTTTTATTGTATTTTGAGGTCTTGGCGATTTGATTTATATTCACTTTTACTAGGAGTTTTTTATCCTCAAAACTATAAATATTAGTTCCATCTCCTCCAGTTCTTTTAAACATCATGTTAGGTTCTGTAATGTTTTCCTCCAACTCTGACATTGGCCACTTTTCACCTTTTTCACCGCGTAATTCTTCAGGAGAGAAAGTAGTTACTAGGTTTTGCACATTAAAATGATATAATACCCCAGAATCATTTTTTTTATCAGTTTCAATAATGTTCAATAGAACTGTTCTAAATTTTATTTGTGAGCCATCTTCTACCTCTAAAACTATGACATCTTCTTTTTCAATTGAAAAATCAAGGGTGTTTATGAGTTTTATTTCACTCAATTAGTAAGCACCTCAATTTCTTGTGCGATATCATCTGTTGATTGTGCTGTACGCATGGTACCAGGTGGCATCATCTCTTCTCCAGCATATCCCGGAACCCCACGACTTACAGTACGAACAAAGGTAGTTTCAATTATTTGGGGAACGTTATAAAAGGCGGCCTCAATGGCATTTACCATTCTTTTACCTAAGGAGGTAAGTTCATAGTAGGAATAGGTGTTTTTTTCCGAATAATGATCATAATAACGTTCTACTAACAGGTTCTCGATTAGATTGTTTAGATGATTGGATAATAACGAGCCTTTTATCTTTGTTCTTTCCTTGATTTGAGAAAAAGATAATCCTGTTTCTTCTCTTAGAACTTTGATTATTTC
>CAZAQI010000094.1:0-7668 GCA_964487465.1 uncultured Candidatus Bathyarchaeia archaeon | reverse complement strand
CCTGTCTCAAAGTACTTGAAATCACCCTTCAAGGAATAATAAGTAATACAGCAAACCTCCTCCTCAACCCTAGTAACTACCTCTAAGCCAGAACCCATAAAATGAACCTGACTAGAAAATAGGGCCAATATTCTACAAAAAAACCTCAATTCAGAGGGATAAACGAGCATTTTTTTACAGTTTTCATCAATATAATCAATAAACTGATCTCGCTCCACGGAGGATAAACCGGTTACATTGGGCAAGTCAAACAGTATCCGGTTTCCGTTTACATGGATACAAGGTCCAACGAACCCATTAACCTTAGATATATCCAAGATTATATTACTACGTCCTGCAAGTCCTTAATTAATGATACAAGTGTAGACACAATAGTTCTCCAATTCTCCATAGCCATCTGAACATTCTCCTCATGAAGAAGTAGCATCCTTTCATCAATCTCAACAGCGTTTCCCTCTGCATCCTTTACAGGTATTTTAACAATAATATCCCCATCTATCTGAATTATCGTCTTGGCGCTTATACCCGTCTCCTCTACGTCAAACACCTGTCGCTTTCCACCCTTCCTCTTATCCTCTATCTCAATAGTGGTAACAGACCCCGTTGTGGTAACCACTGACAACTCGTAAAGATCTGTAGCCATATCATCAAGAACTTTAGCAATCTTATTAACTACGCCCGACAAACTCAATCCTTAACCCTAAGTTAAGGTTAAACATAGAGGGTAAAAACATTATCCTCAAAACCTAGTTAAAGTACATATCATACCACAAAAAGCCAATCAGACATAAAAAACGAGATGCTCATCTTTTGATTCTAAGTAACTTGGCTGATTTAATCATAGGCGTCTTCTCTAGGAGTGGATAAATAACCTGTTCTAACTCAACGTTATCACGGCACTGCACCTTAAGCAGTATATCATACAAACCGTATATTTCATAATGCTCAGAAACTTGTTCTATTCTACACACTTCCTCCAATACCCTAGTTTGAGACTCATACTCGGTTTGAAGCATCACATACGCAAACATCATACACCAAATAATAATAACCAACAAAGATTCAAGGTTTTAATGTCCACAAACAACCCAAAAGAAAAGAACACTCAACACCAAAAAAACAATAAAATACCCAATTGCTAGCCTGTTTTCACAGTCAAGCACCTATAGGACTAGATAAATGGGAAACAAACAGAACTATTTTACAACCAATATCGGAACCTTAAGCTCTGATAGGATCTCGCGGGGAACCTCGTGATTAACGGGATCACGACTACCCATCACAACCAAATCAATCGCATCTTCCTCAACAATACTGGAAACCCTATCAGAGACATTATAACTGGTTTAGCTGATAAAATTGTAATTGATTTCTGATGCTCGCAGCTTTGACTCGGTCTCCTCTAGGAGTTTTATTGAAGCAGTATCCCTTATCTCCGTACCCTCAACCTCCGCGTACCTTTCCTCTATCCTTGGTTGATGCCAGTGAAAAACACTGTAACCACTCTCAAAAAAGAAATATGAATTATCCTCCACAAAGCTCAACATAGGCCTATACCCTTAACAAACATTCTAGGGATCCGCAGATCTGAAACGCGAGAACAGGATCTTATACGTTGAGCTATTCACACCAGGCTCAGAGAGTTCTTAAAATCCAACTCCACCATACATAACTCTTACCTTCTTTCTCCTCTAACCCGTGGAGAATGCATCCATCGATTCGTATCATCCGACACATTATTCAATTATTACTCCAAAAACCTTAACATGTACAGTAAAAACAATAGATAACACGACATAATCAGATTTATATGTATAAAACCATAACTCTAGAGGAGTTAAGATGAGTAAAGAGTTAAACGCATGGGAGTCACAACTAGTCAATGTCAAAAAAACCTGCGAGTTAATGAACCTTGAACCAGCAGTATACGAGGTCATAAGCAAACCCAAAGCCATTCTAGAAGTATCATTACCAATAAAGATGGATGACGGCACAGTAAAGACATTCAAAGGCGTCAGAGTCCACCACAACGACGCCAGAGGCCCAACCAAGGGAGGCATAAGATACCACCCCGAACTCGAACTACCATCCGAGATGGCCCTAGCAGCCTGGATGACATGGAAAAACGCCGTAGTAAACCTACCATACGGCGGAGGAAAAGGAGGAATCAACGCAGACCCCAAGAAACTATCCAAAGGCGAACTAGAGAGACTAACCCGTGCCTACGCAGCCGCCTTCAAAGACTTCATCGGAGTAGACCTGGACATACCAGCACCAGACGTTGGAACCAACGCCCAGATAATGGCATGGCTAATAGACGAATACTACAAGGTCACAGGCAAGATCACACCAGGAGTCATCACAGCCAAACCCCTATCACTAGGCGGATCAGTCGGCCGAACCGCGGCCACCGGACGCGGAGTATTTTTCGCAGCCAGAGAAGCATTCGACAAATACGATATGAGTCTAAAAGACGCAACCGTAGCCATACAAGGATTCGGCAACGTCGCATACTACGCAGCCACAAACTTCCACGACCACGGAGCCAAAGTAGTCGCACTCAGCGACAGCAGCGGCGGAATCTACAACCCAGACGGCCTCGACCCCAGAAAAGTCATGGAGCATAAAAAAGAAACAGGCAGCGTACTAAAATACCCGGGATCAGAGGAAATGGGCTCAGCCCAAGTCCTAACAGTGGACTGCGACCTAGCGATACCAGCAGCCCTAGAGAACGTCATAGATGATGAACTAGCCAAGAAGATCAAGGCAGATATGATCGTCGAGGCAGCTAACGGACCCACGCTACCAAGCGGAGACAAGGTCATTAACGAGAGAGACATCATCCTAGTCCCAGATATCTGCGCCAACGCCGGGGGAGTAACCGTAAGTTACTTCGAGTGGGTACAGAATAGACAGGGATATTACTGGACCGAGGAAGAAGTCGACCAAAGACTAGAAAGAATCATGGTAAAAGCCTTCAAAGACCTAACAACACAGGCTGAGAAATACGACGTAGACCTCAGAACAGGAGCATACGCACTCGCCATAGGAAGAGTCGCTGAAGCCATGAGATACAGGGGAATAATCTAAACCCCCAAATTTCTATAAAAACACCTATCCTACCATAAGGATTAGGAAAAATAGAACAGTCAAAAAAGAAAGAACCTACACACTCTCAGCCATGGGGAGCGGGACTTCACCAAAACCAATATCCAAACTCCCCATGAGCCAAACTATTCATAGTGACTTTTTTAATTCATACCCCTATTCATACATTATGGTATATTGTAATAACTGTGGAGCCAAGAACCCTGATGGAAGTAGCTACTGCAGTAGCTGCGGTTCACCACTACAACCAGCAACAGCAACTCCCTCACAACCAAGACAACAATCAACCCCCACTCAGCAAGGGGAACAGGTATACGCATCCATCAGTGGACTAAGCAAGGGCTTCATGGGAAGAGAAAACTATGTACTATTAATCACCCCACAGCAACTAATGTTCGTAAGGCTCGACAGCAGAGAATTAACTGAGATAGTACAAGCCGCCAGACAACAAGCAGACAATCAGGGTCAAGGCTTCTTCGGGAAAATCGGCGCCCAGCTAGGAGCCCACAGCAACGCGGGGGAATACTTCCACGGATGGAGCCCACAGCAGATCCACAACCGGTACAACGCGATCCCAGTCCACCTCAACATGGTACAGGAACTCCGGGTAAGAGACAGGCATGACTCTGATAACAAGGACAGATATGAACTTCAGATAAAGGCCACGGGTTACAACGAGAAATTCAGGTTCAACAATTATCGGAAAGAACACAGCCAAGCCCTGAAACAATTACTCGGCGGCTGCTTCAAGAGCAACGTACACTTCTTCTAAGATAAACACTCCACCATCACCCCTACAGAGGATTCACAAAATAAATGGGTTATTCACCCAGCTGTAGACAATAACAAGGATTCTTATATTTTCAAGACCCGGGTGAAGCCCCTAAGGAGGAGACTCAGCCCACGTATAATTTTTCTACCAGCCAATCCAGGAGAAGGTCTTGTACCTCTCCGCTGCACTCCCTGAGGAAATGACCGCAATCATATGTAATCAACTCTTTAGGCTCCCCCGCATCCTCGTAAATTATATTTGAACACTCTACCGGTAGATTCCGATCCCTCTCCCCATGAATCAACAAGAGAGACCGGGGAGATATCTTACCTACCTGTTGTGCGCCATATGTCTGACTCGAGAGCCCAACAACAGCCTTAACTCCCTCACATACTGCACCAGACATGATAGCAACAGCGCCGCCAAAGCTATGCCCCACAACAGCAACCTCATCAACACCCCTCTCACCTAGAAACTCGATCCCGAGGAAAACATCCCCAACACACTGCATAAAATCCCCCGGATAACGATAATGCAACCGCAACGAGTTAACACCCATAGAGGAAAGCCTATAACTCAGAGCCGTAAACACGCCAAAAGCCGGGCCATCAACCCCACCCCGCGCCCCCGAGACCCATATCACCCCAGACGAGGACTCAGCTGGACGAAATATGCCCTCAACATCACCATCACTGGTCTCCAGAAACACATATTCTTGACCGCTACCAAAAGGCCGACTACGCACATCCAACAGCTCAAGCTCCGGAACCTCACCAATCATAACTAATTCACGGTAGAAACCGAGAAATAAACCCCATGCACAAAGCCACAAAAACACCAAACATTATCGAGACGACGTGTTAGGGTTCCGCTATATTCAAAAACAATACAGTCTGCACAACAAACATTATCAGAAACAGAGTAACAAATAAAACTAGACTCTCATGACACTATACCACCACATATACGAGAAAATACAGGACGCATCAAAAACCCTAGAAAATGTAAAACACACCCCCCCACTAATCCACTCAAACACCTTCAGCAAAATGACACAGGGAAACATCTACCTAAAACAAGAGAATCTACAAAAAACAGGATCCTTCAAAGTCCGAGGAGCCACATACGCGTTATCAAAACTCACCCAAAACCAGAAAAAAGCAGGAGTAATAGCTGCAAGCGCAGGCAACCACGCACAAGGAGTAGCATACGCAGCAACCAAACACGGCATAAAATCCACAATCATCATGCCCGCCTTCTCCCCAGCGGCTAAAATACAAGCCACACAAGGGTACGGAGCACAAGTAATCCTCCACGGCTCCACCTTCGACGACGCTCTAACATACGCCCAAGAAAAAGCAACCGAAACAGGCGCCACCTTCATCCACCCCTTCAACGACGAAAACATCATCGCAGGACAAGGAACCATCGGACTAGAAATACTAGACAAACTCCCCTCCGTAGAAGTCATAGCCATCCCAGTCGGCGGCGGAGGCCTCGCATCAGGCATCGCAGTAGCCGTCAAAGAAAACAAACCAGACGTAAAAATCATAGGAGTCGAAGCAGAGACCGCAGCATCAATGAAAACCAGCCATAAACAGGGAAAAATCACTGAGAGCCCCAACATTGACACTATCTGCGATGGCATCGCGGTAAAAAAACCTGGAAACCTAACATACAGTATCACAAAAGATCTCCTAGATGACATAGTCACAGTCAACGATTTCCAGGTTACCCGGACCCTATTCTATCTACTTGAACGCGCAAAAATTGTAGCTGAACCAGCCGGATGCGTAGGCTTAACAGCTTACCTGCATGGAGCAGTAGACATCGAGAACAAAGACGCGGTAGCCATCATCTCGGGGGGCAACATCGACATGAGTCTCATGTCCCGGATCATTGAAAAAGAACTATTCAGCCTAGGCCAAAGAGTAAGAATACAGGGAAATATCTCCGACAGACCCGGCTCCTTAAACAAGGTACTGAGCATCGTAGCTGACTCCAACATAAACGTGATCAAAGTTACACAGGATCGACATGACCCTGACACCCCGCCAAACAAAGTAGAACTAAAACTAGTACTAGAGATACACGAGAAATCATACATAAAACAACTGCTACAACAACTGAGAAAAGCAGACCTAAGTTTCAGCATAATTGAGGACTAGAACCGAGAAAAAACATAGTCATAAACGTAGGAAAACACCCGACTGCATGATCATAACCCATTCACACGGGTCCTACACGATTATTACAGCAATCACAAGGATAGTAGACACTGAGGGTTAGGGGACGGTAACCGGTTTACTCCGGGTCCAGTCCCCCGCTGTAACCCGCGCCTCATAAGACCCAGAGGGGAACATATCCTGGCTGAGGTGCCACACATACCAGTTATGTGATCTACGAACTCTACATCTCCTATTATAGACCACCTCACCCAAATTATCCGATACCGTGAGGTCTATCAACGGATCATCAACATCAGTCCAGTTAATATCCCGTAACCCGAAATGGAAACGCACACAACCTCCGGGAGACGCCCCACGTCCCCAGAAAATAACTCCAGGGTTAGGCTCAGGTTTGGGTTCTGCCGGCGCCGGGGGTTCGGGTTCACCTGATTTAAGCAAAAGAACATCACTATCACCTACATTCCTTGACCCGACGAGATAATACTCATTATCACTATTATAAACCGCAACTTGCTTATGATAAGTGGCCTCTTGGTCATAGACTTTGCTCCAGACCTCAGAGCCATCAGCTTCAATCTTCATCATGAAACATTGATCGTCTCTGGTTCCACCCATTAAGTAGTGTCCATCACTCGTCTCCGTGATAGACCATACCCTATCCTTTCCAACATCTCCATAGATTTCTTCCCAAAGGACATTACCTCCGTCATCAACCTTGACAAGATATGCGTCACCACCGGCTGGATCATCCTGGAAGGTGTACCCGGCTAATAGATAGCCTCCATCACCTGTCTGAGCAATCGAGTACCCTGCATCAGCACGGATATTTCCATAAACCTTCCTCCAAGCCTCATCTCCATTTGGCTCCACATTTACTAGATAGTAATCCCAACCCCAACCCGTTACATAAACCTGCCCGAACACCATATAGTCACCATCGTCACTCTGAATAACTGAGTGCCCCTTATCGTTCTCACCGTCTCGGGTATAGGCTCTCTCCCAGAGGAGATCACCCTGAGAATCAGTTTTAACAAGGTATACATCAAGGCTATCACCATACGAAGTCGTATAACCCGTTATGATATAGCCCCCGTCATCAGTATTAGCGATACTGTAACCAACCTCAGAAGCTAACCCCCCATAGGTCTTCTCCCACTGCATAACACCGTCCTTATCCGTCTTCATAAGATACAATTGACTAGAGGCACCAGGCTCATAAACACCAGCCATCACATATCCACCATCAGCAGCCTCAACTACATCATAAGCCTCAACATGCTTAGTGTTACTACCCAGATTCTTCTCCCAGATAACCTCACCATTACTCTTTACCTTAACCAAATATACATCTGGATCCGAGGGCCAAGGTAAGTCAATACGTCCAGCGATGACAATATCCCCATCACTAGTCTCAATGATGGCTCTCCCATAATCAGCTCCATCCCCTCCAAAGGTCTTCTCCCACATAAAATCAGGAACACCCAAAACAGTACCTGTTAACATAAAAGCCATCAGGGCAACAACCAGTAAAACCCTAGATACTCTAGAGGATTTTGATTATCTTTAGTCTCTGGGTTTCTATCTTTTTTGTTACCTAGT
>CAZAQI010000093.1:0-7753 GCA_964487465.1 uncultured Candidatus Bathyarchaeia archaeon | reverse complement strand
CAGTTGGTACTTTACGTGATTGGGATCATAAACTATTGGAAAAATACAAACCATTCTATATGCCTTTTTGTGATCTTTGCTGTTTGTGTACTTTTGGAAAATGTGACTTGACGGGAGATAAGAAAGGCGCATGTGGTCTTACTATGGCTGGACAACAATCAAGGATTGTTTTATTAGCTT
This sequence comes from uncultured Candidatus Bathyarchaeia archaeon, assembly GCA_964487465.1. Taxonomy (GTDB): domain Archaea; phylum Thermoproteota; class Bathyarchaeia; order TCS64; family TCS64; genus RBG-16-57-9. The sequence goes on along the minus strand of CAZAQI010000093.1, from coordinate 7,573 downwards.
GTTGTATAGGCGCATCAACTCACTGTGCACATGCAAGGCACATGTTAACCCATTTATTGGAAGAATATGGTAGAGAACACCCGATAGAAGTTGCGTTGAACACAAATGTAAACGCGCCCCACATACGACTTGTATGTGGTTTTAGACCCAAGACTATTGGTGACCTAGAAGAAGCTCTAGATTACGTCGAGACTCAATTAGTTCAGTTAACAGCAGCCGCGCACACGGGTCAGGAAGGTAATCCGTTAGATTTTGAGTCCAAAGCCTTCCATGCAGGTATGTTAGACCATGTAGCTATGGAAGTAGCAGATATAGCCCAAATAACTACTCTAGGTATGCCAAAAGGGGTATCTGAATCACCGTTAACCACTCTAGGTTTCGGGTCTCTTGATACCAGTAAAGCCATGATAATGTGTATTGGACATAATGTTTTGCCTAGCGTAGATATTATAGACTATCTCATGGAGCACGATCTATTTGACCAAGTGGAGATAGGAGGATTATGTTGTACTGCTCATGATAATAGCCGATATGATAATAGGGCTAAGATAATGGGGCCAATATCTTGGCAGATCAGATACGTAAGATCAGGAATCCCAGATGTAATAGTAATAGACGAACAATGTATACGTACAGATATACTTGATGAGGCAGAGAAGATTGGTGCACCTGTAATTGCTACAAGCGAAAAAAGCATGATGGGGCTACCTGATAGAACACATGATAACCCAGATTCTATAGTAGCAGACCTAGTTTCTGGCCGTCATAAAGGAGTTTTAATACTTGAGCCCGATAAAGTGGGAGAAGTTGTGGTAAAGACTGTATTAGCCATTTCTCCTCAACGTGGTCAATACAAAAACCCCTCAATAAAGGAGTTATTGGAAGGTATTGAAGAATGTAGAGGGTGCTCTGAATGTGTAAGCGCTTGTCCGAATAGTCTACCCATAATGGACGCGATCAGAACTGCTGAAACGGGTGATCTTTCTCAATTAAAAGAACTACAATTACTCTGTGTAGGATGTGGAAGATGTGAAAGTGCATGCCCAGAGAACCTACCTATTCTAAGTTACATGTATGCTGCGTCAGCGGAATCATGTGCTGATGAATGCTTCAACGTTAGGGTTGGAAGCGGAGCAATAACAGACGTAGAGATTAGGGAAGTAGGAAGAGGGATAGTCTTTGGTGAGATACCTGGCGTAGTTGCATTAGTTGGATGCGCTAATTATCCAAAGGGGGGTGGTGAAGTGGCTACTATCGCTGAAGAGTTCCTAAAGAGAAGATTCATTGTATTGGCAAGTGGATGTTCAGCTATGGATCTTGCTACTGTAATGGATGATGATGGCCAGAATTTATATGATAAATACCCTGCAGCGTTTGATGCTGGCGGTTTAGTGAATGTAGGAAGCTGTGTATCAAACAGTCACATTACTGGAGCCACAGTGAAGATTGCTAACATTTTCGCTAAAAGACCATTAAGAGGCAATTATGAGGAGATAGCAGATTATATCTATAATCGTGTAGGAGCAGTTGGTGTTGCTTGGGGTGCAATGAGCCAGAAAGCAGCAAGTATTGCTGCTGGATGTTGGCGACTTGGGATACCTGTTATCGTTGGTCCGCATGGGTCAAAATACAGACGAAACCTCCTAGGACGAAAAGAAAACGAAGAAGATTGGATAACATTTGATGCAAGAACAGGTGAAGAAATGTATGTAGGACCTGTTCCTGAGCATTTGTTCTACGCTGCCGAAACCATAGAGGAAGCTATAGTTCTTACAGCGAAACTTTCTATGCGACCCAATGACACCACAAAAGGTCGAGCAGTTAAAATAAGTCATTACATCGATTTGCACAAAAAATACTATGGAACCATGCCTGATGATCTTGAACTATTTGTACGCAGAGAGGCAGACCTTCCATTCACCATGAAAGCTGAGCTTTTAGCCCATCTAGAGTCTAAAGGTTGGATTGAGGATAAAATAGGGCTGCCAGATCCAACTCTTCTTGAAAGAATGTTGAGGGGGAAAAAATAGGATGTCAGCAAAAACGAAGCCCGGTCAGACCGCAGAGATAGCTGGTCCGAAAAAAGCCATGATTTTCCCGAATCCTAATGTTGCAGCGGCTATGATAAATAAAGCAGAACGGGGTCTTTTAGTAATAGGCTCTGAAGCTGAAGAGATACTAACTGATGATGGAACTTTAATAGACTCTGCCATACGGATGAAAAAAAATAAAGGCGTAACACTTGCTGCTACTGCTCATCTGATAGGTTCTTTCCATAGAAGAGGTGTAGAAAATGTGTATAGTATCTCAATGATGAATCTAGGAGATAGATTAAGTGATATGAATTGGAGCGGGTTTGATGGAAAAGGGCAATATGACTTAGTGCTTTTTGCAGGCGCGCCCTATTATATGGAATGGCTTGTATTATCCGGGCTCAAGAACTTTAATCCTAAAATACGCACGATATCTCTTGGATTTTTATATCAACCAAACGCAGACTGGTCCCTTGGAACCATAAAACATGATGAGTGGGTAAAAAATCTAACCAGTATTATTGAAAATTTAAAGGAGGAAAACTAGATGTCACTATTTGAGGATATCCCTGTAGATGTTGGAATCATCTATGAGGGTGAAAGAATTAGAGGCCGAGACATGCAAGTGGAACTCGGTGGCCCTAGAGAAGAATACAAGTTTGAACTCGTTCAAGCAAAAGAAATGGATGAGATCGAGGATGGAGAAATAACAATTATTGGTGATGATATTTCGGAGCTTCCCGAGGGTACGAACTCCCCCTTCGGTATGATTATCGAAGTAGCCGGTGAGGAAATAGAGAAAGACCTTGAAGGCGTAATTGAGCGTCGGCTACATGAGTATGTAAACTTTATCGAGGGTTTCATGCACCTGAACCAACGATACGATATACAGATGAGGCTTAGTAAAAAGAGCTTCCAGAAAGGATTCAATAGCTTCCAACAATTCGGGGAGATTCTTTTCAGACTATATAAGAGCGAGATGTCATTCATCGAAAAAATGCAGATCACCTTCATAACCGATCCTGAGCAGGTACAAGAACATTTTGAAGAAGCATTAGATATCTATGAGGCAAGAGATGCTCGTGCGAGGGGAATGAGTGACGATGAAGTAGATGTATTCTATGGATGTAGTCTATGCCAAAGCTTTGCCCCAACACATCTATGCGTGATAACGCCACAGAGATACGCTAACTGTGGAGCAATTAGCTGGTTTGACGGTAGGGCTACAGCGAAGGTCGATCCTAAAGGACCCGTATTTGAGATACCAAAAGGAGAACTTATTGACCCAGTTACTGGAGAATATGAGCAGGTTAATCAGGTAATCAGAGATAAAAGCCTCGGTGAGATCGAACGAGTACAACTATACACTGGTTTTGGGTACCCCCATACCAGTTGCGGATGCTTTGAGGGATGTGCTTTCTATATTCCTGAAGTTGATGGATATGGGATTGTTCACCGTAACTACAAAGGTGAGACAGTAAATGGTTTGAATTTCGTAACTATCAGTGATCTTACAGCCGGAGGTAGACAGGTGGATGGTTTCCATGGTTTAAGTATAGAGTATATGCGGAGCCCCAAATTCATGCAAGCTGATGGTGGATGGGAAAGAGTAGTTTGGATCCCTGAGGATATCTTGGAACGGATAGAGGAATTCTTACCAGAAGATATAATCCCCAAGTTAGCCACAGAAGATGATGTATCAAACCTAGATGAACTAAAAGAATGGTTGATGGAAAAAAATCACCCAATTACTAAACGTTGGGCCGAGGAACCAGAGGAAAAAAAGGTAAAAACGGAGGCTGTTCAACAACCCGCTCAGCCTCAGATGCCTATGACGGGGGTCTCCGTTCCATCTCTTGAATTACCAGCTAGCTCATTACCTGTAGAAGGACTACCCCAAGGTACTAGCTTCAAAATAATATTGAAAAATGCAAAGATCAAAGCCGAGAAACTTATCATCAGAGCAGAGAGGGAGTGAGTAAAATGGCTAAGGAGAAGAAAATTAAGCTCCCTCTAAGCGCTGAGATGCTTGAAAAGCTGGCTAACTTTCAAGAAATAGAGCTTCAGGATGTTGGTATTGAGGTTGAAGAATTAGAATTTGATATAGGATCTAACGGGGTTCAGCTAAACCCTGCGATAATGACTCGAATGGCATATGAATTTGTACATATCAGGGATTCGGCCAGTAGGATGAGTCAACTATTATCCGGTGGAAAAATCCCTACTATAGATTATTATTCTCAGCAAACGCAGTCACAAATGGAAAAAACGGGTTCTCCCACTGAGCTTCCTACTCAGCTATTACCTGCTGAAGTCAAAATCCCTGATGGAGGTTATACGGGAGAGATTGTTGAGGTCAAACTTGGTGCAACTAAATCAGAGGGGGGCACACGAGGCGCTTCGTATATAATAGGTGGAGAGAGGGCACCTGCGTTCTATAATTTTGAGTCACCGCCAAAAAATAGGCCTGTGATAGCTATAGATGTATTCGACTGGCCGGAAATTAGTTTAGCTAAAGCCGTGAAGATGCATTTTCGTGAAGTTGTAGACGATGTGGCAGAATGGGCAAGACTATGTGTCGATAAATATGGAGCGGAGGTGATCAATCTACATCTCCTAACAATTGATCCATTGATTGAGGACGCCTCACCAAAGGCTGCAGTAAAAACCGTTGAGAATGTTCTCCAAGCGGTTGATGTGCCAATAAGCATAGGTGGTTGCGGCGACCCCGAGAAAGATCTAGCTGTTTTTAAGGCAATATCCGAGCAGATTCAGGGAGAGAATCTACTAATAAACTCAGTTACTCTTGATATGAATATAGAAGAATCAGCTAAAATGATTCGGGATCATAACAACTCAGTTATAGCCTTCACAAGTATGGATGTGAACAAAGCCAGAGAGCTAAATAGAAAACTATACGATTACTTACCAAAGAACCGAATATTAATGGATACAACAACAGCAGCGCTTGGATATGGCTTAGATTATGCCTTTACTGTTATGGAGCGATGTAGACTTGCCGCTTTAAAAGGTGATCCCGAGTTGAATCATCCGATGTCTAGCGGAACTACTAATGCTTGGGCTGCTCGAGAAGCGTGGATGAAGATGGGCCCCGAATTCGATCCAAGAGAACTTCGCGGTCCAATATGGGAGACAATAACGGGTCAAACCCTGTTACTAGCTGGTGTGGATTATTTTATGATGATGCACCCAGCAGCAGTTGATGCCCTAAAAGATATGATAGACAATCTAATGAAGGGTGAAAAAACTACAGAACCAACGGATTGGGTCAGCATAAAAATAGGAGGTAGCTAGGATGCCCGCAAAAGAGCTTAGCCCTATCGAGATCTATAGACTCCTTCCAGGTACCAACTGCAAGGAATGTGGTGAGTCAAATTGTATGGCATATGCAGCAAAGCTGGTTAACCGTGAAGCCACTTTAGAAGAATGTAAACCCCTTCTCGATGAGAAAAATGAGGAAGCATACTCCGAGTTATGGGCTCTACTTAAGCCAGCAGTAAGAGCTGTGGAAATAGGTGTTGGTGAAAATGTTGTCACCATAGGTGGTGAGTACGTTCTTTATCGGCATGAGTTTACATATTTTAATCAACCTGCCATAGCTGTAGACGTTACTGACGAGATGAGTGAAGAAGAGTTTGAGACGAGGATTCATGTACTAAACGATTTTGCTTACAATTACATTGGAATGGATCTTACACTGGATGTTTTGAATATCCGATCAACGAGTAATGATGCTGAGAAATTCGCTGAAACCGTAAAAAAAGCCGATGACCTCACAAGGAAACCTCTGATGCTAGTTTCTAATGACCCCGAGATACTGAAAGCAGGTCTAGAGGTCGTAGGAGATAAAAGGCCTCTAATACATGGCGCAACAAAAGACAACTGGAAAAAAGTTGCGGAGCTTGCCCTAGAATACAGTTGTCCTGTTGTGGCCTATTCCCCGGACGATCTCGCTACTTTGAAGAGCATAGCTTTGACGCTTAGAGAATATGGGGTTGAAGATATAGCATTAGACCCCGGAACTCAGCCCAATGACTATATGTCGGTAAACACGGATAACTACACTATTCTACGATGGAATGCTATTAACGAGGAAGTAGACGCTTTGGGTTATCCCCTTATAGGTGCACCTATGGTGGCATGGGCAGTTGAGGAAGAAGATCCAATTATCAATGAGTGGAATGAGGCCAAACTAGCGGGTGTCTTGATTACACGATTCGCTGACTTACTGGTAATTCATGGTATTAGTGGCTGGGCTTTGCTTCCTCAGATAATTCTTAGATCTAACATATACACTGATCCCCGTAAACCTGTTTCAGTGGAACCCGAGTTGGTTGTAATAGGAGAACCCCACGAGGAAAGTCCGGTTATGCTTACAACAAACTTTGCTTTAACATATTACACTGTAGCTAACGATATAGAAAACGCAAAAATCGATTGTTATCTACTTGTGGTAGATAGTGAGGGAATGAGTGTTGAGAGCGCCGTAGCTGGAAGAAAAATGACAGCTGATACTGTAGCAGATGCAATCTCAGACTCAAATCTAGAGGAAAAGGTAAATCATCGTAGTATAATAATACCTGGTAGAAGCGCTAGATTAAGTGGAGAAATAGAAGAGGCTAGTGGATGGAATGTCTCGGTTGGCCCTCTTGACTCAAGTGGTATCCCTTCTTATGTGTCAGATAAATGGACCCCATATCCGGAGGACTAGTCTACCCATTTTATATAACTATCTGGGGAGTTAGCTCCCCCCACAATGATCCTAAAGTGGGGGTTTCTTCCTTTAACCTCTTCAAGGACTCCTTTAAACTTCACTTTATCTCCTTCCCCAAATACTCCCCCGAATAACCCTTCAAAAGATACTATTTCACTAACCTGCTGTTGGTTTTCTTTTATTTTGTATATAGCTGGAAGGTAGATGGATTCAGATGCGTCTGTAATGGTAGCTGTTCCCTTTATTTCTCCCCTTCTATGATACGTATTATCTCCGTATTTTTCCTTGATTTCACCCTCCTTTCGGATAGGATGAACCGAGAAGTATGTGTCAAGATAATAACCATAATTCCATCTATTTTCCGCTATCTTCAAGAGATCAAACCTGTTAAGATTGAATTTATTAACTCTATTTTTAACCCAGTCTTCCATCTCTCCTCTGGAAATGGGTTTTAATTTTTTTGCTTCCTTTTTAAGAGTCTCTATAGATCTTTTAATTCTATAGGCCTCATCGAGGCCATGTACCGTTATATCCATATCACTAAATTTGGGGTTATGTGTGTTAGTTAAAATGCTTCCCGTTACCCCTAACGATTCAATTAAGCCTGTTTGGTCACAAAGAATTGATACTAAATTGTACAATTTCTCTTCTAATTTGTCTTTTGGTCCATGTTTCTCGATTTCTTGCATTCTTTTAATCGGTTTGAAATATTTTTTCACTTCATGTTTGGGTACCCATGATGTTTCTATATTTCTTACTGGACACTTGAGAAGATATTTAGGATAATAATTTTTTAGGTATTCAT
>CAZAQI010000092.1:0-7772 GCA_964487465.1 uncultured Candidatus Bathyarchaeia archaeon | reverse complement strand
ACCCCTGAGCGATTACTTGGGGTTAACCTATGACCAGATGATTGAAACCCTCAAGACTATACTTCTGGTAGCTCTCATAGTACAGACATATATGGGAGCCGCCTACATCAGCAACAACTTTACACCACTCATGGTAGTCACAACGGGAAGCATGGAACCCACCATCAACCCAGGTGACCTCATATACGTAAAAGGCGTACCCGCAGACGAGATACAGATAAACGACATAATCACCTTCAAACCCCCAAGAGACTACGTCAGAGGAGCCCTCATCACACACAGAGTAATCGACATACAATACGATAGCAACGATATATACTATAAAACCAAAGGCGACAACAACCCAAGCGTAGACCCATGGACCGTAACCTCACAGGACCTAGTAGGACGCCAGACAGCAGTACTCCCCAACGTGGGAAGCTTCTTCCTCTGGATCAAGACACCAGCAGGACTAGCCTCCATGGCCACAATCCTAGTAGTATACCTGTTCTGGCCAAACATAAGACAGGCCCTAGGAGGTAAACCACAATAACCCGTCAATGCGCATTCATAAAATCAAGAATATGCCCCATAGACGTTGACGAGATACCCCTAGACGTATGCAAACTATGCATAGACGCCTGGAAGACCAGCGCAGAAATCCAGTCACTAACAGGAACCGACATACTAACACCCACCCTAATGACCCATTCAGGCCCCCAGGCCTTACAAATGATACAGTCAAGAGCCTCCAGAACCCCTGAAAGATCATCCGGGGAACCAAGATCAGAGCCAATCAAATTCACACCCAGCATAGACGAAGAAACAGAGGTACAGGAAACCCAGGAACTATTATCCAAACTGGATAACGACTTCATCCTAGATAAGATAACAGCAGAAGAATACGTACAAAGGCGAAGAGAAATAGTAACCCAGTTAACAGAACAGATAGACACCAAGAAACCATCACTACTAGCCAAAGCCACACAGGACGGCTTCCTCTCACCTGAAGACAGTTTTCCCGCAGGACCACCAGAGGAAAAATTTGAAGTAACCAATCTAGAAAACAAGCTATCACAGCAAAGTGATGAAAAAACTCTGCCCCTGATACTCCTAGAGAGAAAACTTGGTAAAATAAACGTAACAAAATATCCCAGAAACTGGAAGCTACCAGAAGGCTACAACAGCAAAAACCTTGACTCCATCTACGACCTATACGAGGACCTCAGAGAAAAACAGGAAAAAATACTAATACGCTTCAACGGAACAAAAATAGCAGTACTGGGAAAAAAGAAGAACAAGATCCTATGCATGGTACTAGAAAAAGACCAAAAGATAGAAGACCACCGAACCCCGATAAACAAACTACTTGATAAACTAGAGACCAAAAAAAACTATGAGGACCTAATTAAGGATCTAGAAGAAGGCGATAAAGGGAAAAAAGCCTTAAGCTTTCTAGATAAATTCAATTAACTCCGGTGTCCCCCTTGAACAATAAAACCAAAACCACGCTAATATTCGCATTATTTTTAACCATATTTATAACAACCAATATAATATTCGCTGAGGCTCAAACCCCAATTATAGTCGTGAACCCCTCTCCGCCTCGAATAAACGCGGACGGCGAAACCCACCAGATAACAATCGAGTTAAAGACAGCAAACGATCAACCCTACATAGCGCCACGAGACACCCCAATACATATCACTAGCAGTAACCTTAACCTAGGAACCATAGACGAGTTCATAACCGTAAAGGAGGGGGAATCCTACGTAAAAGCAGGGTTCACCACCAAGAAAACCTCTGGAATAACCCTAATCACCGCTAGCAGCCCAGGATACACCACTGGAAGCGAATACCTACAAGTTCACAGAACAAACATAAACGCCAAACTAAACGTACACGCCTCCCCCAGCAGCCAACCCGCTGTAATCGGAGAAAAGGGAAAAATCGTGGTTCAAATAGTAGATAACATCCAGAACCCAATCACGGCAACCGAAGACGTCCAAGTCACACTCACCTCATCCAACCACAGCATATGCACCGTTGAACAGGAACTAGTAATACCAAGCGGACAAAACTACGCTACAGCCGAGTTCACCGTAACCGGTTCAACCCCTGGAGAGTTAGTCATATCTGCACAGGCACAAGGATATGCACCGGGAAACAATATAGTAACCACCTATAATATTACAGAGTCTAGAGAAAAAGTCACATTATATTTTAGCCCCGATATACTTTTACCCGACCAGGAAACCCACGAAGCAATAACCATACAACTACAGAACAAAGACGGAAAACCAGTACCCGCCGCAACAACCACAACAATCTACCTCTCAAGCAGCAACACCAACATAGCCACCGTAGAAAACCCTGTCACAATAAACACAGGAGAATACAAGACTACTGCAACCTTAAACACATACACCATGAACGGAGAAACCATAATATCCGCCTCCAGCTCAGACCTGCTCTCAGACTCAAAACCAATAACCGTGGAAGGTCAACAACCATCCATACTAGAACTATACATATACCCTAACGTCCTGATAGCAGATGGAACCAGGAACGAGATAATAACTGTTCAACTTCAGGATGATAACGGAAACCCCGTTACGGCAAAAACCGATACCCAGATACGCTTAACAAGCACCAACCCCAACATAGGAACCGTTCCAGGATCATTAACCATACCCCTTGGAAAAAGCTACGCAACCGCGCCCCTAAACTCTACCACCACACCCGGTCAAATTAACATACTTGCATCTATGATGGGTGCAACTCCATCAGAGAAGAGTCTTCAAACCATCACGAAGAAATTCAACATGTCTTTAGAAACACCTAACATCATTAGCATAAACCAGACATTCACAATAAGCGTACAACTAGACAGTCACGGATTACCCGTAGAAGGAGTAGACATTGAATGGACCGCCTTAGGGGGCGTAATACAGTCCGAGGAAAGCAAGACTGATGAAAACGGGGTAGCCTCAGCCCAAATAGTGCAGAAATATGAGACATTACGATTGAAAGCAGTGGCCTCGAAGACAGGCTTTGAATCAGAAGAGGTCCAGAAAAACATACAGATAGCTCAGGAGGTAGACTCAGATGAGTTAACCGTAACAGTACTGGGAAGAGAAATCCTTGTGTTCCACATACTAATCGCCCTAGCAGCAGTAATCGCACTAGTACTTGGAGCCTACGTGTACCTAAAATACAGGGCGTCAAAAGAAGAAGAACCAGAAGATTTGGAGATCTTCTAAATCTGTATATTCAATCCCGTACCAGTTATAGTATATTTATGGGTTTTTCTTGAGTGATTAGTTCCACGCATCTTCGTGATACGAATCCGTCTCATCAGGTTTTCGGATTCATCGTATTGGTGCTCCATCAATATAATACCGTCAGCGACAAACTCCTCGATACTCTCTCCTATACGGTCACTATTCCAAGGAATATCTGTTATAGCAACCGTTGTACAACCCGTCTTAAGAATAAGACGATAGAGCAACCTGATCAGATGTCGCTTCTCAAACTCTGTCTCAAGACCCATAGCCATGGCCGCGATACTATCCACAACAAGTCTCTTAGCTTTTAACGTGGTGATAGCCTCAAAAATCTGGTTTAAAGCGGACTGTACCTCCGTCTCACTGCCAATACTTAGATCCAGTACCTCAACTTTTCTTCTACGAATGAGTGGCTCAAAATCGATACCGAATTTTTTCATATCCGTGATTAATCTTTTCCTGGTTTCAGCGAAACAGGCGTAAACACCTGCCTCATCTTCAAGGGCTCCTTCATAGATGAATCGAGATGATAGAATTGTCTTTCCTGCACCCGGGTTTCCTGCGAGAAGAATCATACTATTTTTTAGAAAACCCCCATCAAGCAGGGTGTCTAGTTCTGGGTTACCTGTGGAGATTCTTTCACTCATCGTCATCATCCAAGTCTAGATCAAAGTTAGGTGCACTGAGCACATTGGGTAACGCCTCAGCTCGTTTTAGCTCCATGATGATTAGATTTCTCAGCCATTCGCTTACGTTCAGCCCTTCTCTTCTAGCCATCTGGACTACGATGTCACGTATTCTCGGAGTTACTCTAGTGGCTAGTAGCACTGATTTCGTGTTTCCTGATTTTTGAGGCATTTTTACTTCCTTTAATTTGTTTTTGTATGATTTAAATCATGTGATATGCAGTGTAACCATACACTGTGATTTAATCTATTTCTATATATAAAAATATCCAGATCTTTCTTTGAACTAAAACACTATAGAGAACAATATTGATAGACCTGATAAGAATAAATGAATATTTTAATAATATTCAATATATCCCTTTAAACCATCCTTAATATGGTCCTCAAATTTCTTATCTCTATCTCTAACATATTTTTTATTGATTTTCTTATACAGTCTCTCGACTATAAGATCCTCAATACCTCGTGCGCTGTCTCCAAATAGATCCTCAAGACCACAACTAAAGTCCTTAGGGCATTCAAGAATCCTTTGCTCCCTGAACTCTGAGTTAAGCTCTAAAAAATTTAACACGACTCTACTGAAAGAAAGAACCTCTTCAATACTCTCAATAAGGCATACACGAAACTCTTCCCTCTTTCTATTCAAAATAGGCTCATCTCGCTCAACTAGCTCAGTTATTTCAGTATGCACCTCTAGATCCTCCTGTTACTCGGAATAGGTTCTTCATCCAACTCTTTGACTCTGCTACGGATGTACTGGAGAACTTTTTCCTGTGTATACCTAAGTTCTTCCTTCTGCACTCTAAGATTTTCAGCGATTACCTCTAATAATCTCTCAGGCTCGAATGGTTTTACCAGATAAGCATCAGCTTTTTCATTAACCGATTTTATCGCTGTATCTTTATCAGGGTAACCCGTTAGAACCACTTTTTTCATTCGTAGGGTGTGTTCATTGATCTTTGAGAGTAGCGCTATCCCCGTTGTATCGGGAAGACGAATATCCAGGATCACTAGGTTGAATACCTTATTACAGAGTTTAATCTCAGCCTCTTTACCGCTCTTTGCGACATCAAGCAGATAACCCTCAGACTCTAACAGACTTACCATTGACTCACGTAACGCGTCATCGTCGTCAACAACCAGTATTTTATCATAAGTATTCACTAGTGCTCCCTCTTTGAGCCTGTTTATTTAGTGAATAAATTAAAGGATTCTAGATCACAGATACAGTAAATCACACTTGATTCTGCGCAAATTATATCGTTAAACGTCGAATCTAACACCGGGTTTCTGATAAGATTTAAATTATGCAAGAGTCTCACTTAAACAAATAAAATATTCTGGTGTTTTGCATCTTGGCCAATGTTAAAAATTGTTACCCAAAATGCCGTAGCTTCAAATGCACAAAGCGGGCGTTAACTTTTAGAGGAAAAACCGCATGGTGTACCTTCATAAACGAACCATGTGAACCAAAAGGATGCACATACGCAGTGTGTCATAAGCGACAGCTACTGGATAACGGAGTCTGTGGTCTATCAATAAAAAGAAAAACAAAAGATGAGATAAGACCCGAGGACATGTTCCGCGACGAGATCCCAGTAAAAGGAAAACTAGCTAAGAAAACAGGTGAAAAAACTATTTTCTAGCCAATGTTTGGCTGAATTACTTTGAGACAGGATCTTGAATCTAACCTAATAGGGAAAATACCCAAAGAACTCATGGACTATGTGCCCTCCAGCTTTGATATTCTGGGATCAAAAAGTGGTGCAGTGATCATCATAGATATACCTGATGAACTTAGAGAATACGAGAACACGGTAGCAGCGGCGTTAATGAAAATCCATAAAAACGTAAAAAGCGTTCTAGATAAAAAATCAGAACGATATGGTGAGCTACGCCTCAGAGATTATCGGCTCATACTTGGTGATCCTAATACCGAGATAATCCACAAAGAATCTGGATGCCGATTCAAACTTGATCCCCAGGTAACCTATTTCTCTGCGAGGGAGAGCACAGAAAGAGAGAGAATCTGTGAACAAATAGATGAACCAGAAGAAGTGCTGGTCATGTTCAGCGGAATAGGTCCTTTCCCAGTTTGTATCGCCAAACATAATGAAGACACTAAATGCTGGGCCATCGAGTTAAACCGTGAAGCACATGAATACTGTGTGGAAAACATTAGACTCAATAAACTAGGCGACAGAGTCACTGCGATACACGGTGATGTACGAGATATCTGTCCAGCTATAGACAAGCAATTTGATCGTGTCTTAACCCCATTACCGAAGGGAGCTCACCGGTTTCTAGATATTACCATTCCAATGGTAAAACCAGGGGGCGTTCTCCACTTCTATCACTGGGCACCAGATGATGATCCATACTCTGATGCATATGAATTAGTAGAAGCCGCTGCATCAGAATATAACCGAGAATGCGAGTTCAAAGGCGGTGTGCAGGTTTCTAAATACAGCCCAGGTGTATCAAAGGTACGAATCGATGTCAAGATAAACTAGTCAGAGACAAAGACCTTTGGCTTGGAGACTATGTTAATCTCTTTCCCACAGTCAGGACAGAACTCGCCTAAGAAGTAGAGTCTGTTCCCACAATACCTGCAGTACTTCATTGTCTCCGCCCTTTTTTTCTTCAAGGTTCCACCGCATTTACTGCAAAATAGGGAATCATAAGGCATCAATGCCCCGCATCTTCTACAGGCTTTCTCATAACCGACTATTTTATCCGGTGCAATTACTGGTTTTTCTTTTATCTGCTCTGGTTCATGGTATTCTGGTTCCTCTGGCAGAAACCCTACGCCTCCTCCCACTATCGCGCCTACGAATAACCCCGGTAAGATGGTTAGCGTTATGTTGGATACTATTTCACTTATTCTTGACACTGATGCAATGCTTGGGCCAGTTACTACATTAGCTTTGAAGAATCCGTATATAACAAGAAATGATATGGCTCCAATGAAGATGGCTATCCCCATACTTACGTAGACATATTTTCCCCTTCCCTTGATTAATTCTGTTATGAATCCTGATACTGATGCACAGATGAATCCACTGGCTATTATCATTATAACATAACCAGCTTTTTCAGGTAAGAAATGGAGCGCTATGTTCACCAACGATAATATTGTGATTAGGGTTAGTCCAGCAAAAGGTACTATCCATAATAATGGCTGTTTCACCTCATCGATAGTACGCACTGTTCTCCCCCAGCATATGCTGGGCTTGATCACCTGTTTCGGTTATGTTGGAAGTATTGCATCGTTAATGTAAAAAAGATATGTCTTGTTGTACTGTTTTTGCTTATACGTTACTCTCATCGAGTGAGAGTATTAACAGATAACTATTAAATCTATAAAGAAAAATATATGTTATTGCTTTAAATATAAAACATGATTTGTCAATTCGTTAATAATATAAAGAAATTATTCCTCTGACTCGGGCTCTTCTTCCTCGTCGATTATATCCTCTTCCTCATCGAAATCAAATTCTGTATCAAGATCTAGAGGAGTATCTAGAGGAACCGGTGGAGGTGTAGTCGCCATAGTGTAACCGATCCAGAGCACGATAAAGAGTATCATATAGACAGCAAGTATCACAGGCAGCTTAATAGCCCATTCACTAAACTTTACCAGCCAAGCTATACCCAGCAATCCTGGGAACAACCAGACAAAGTATGCTGCCATGATGGCCAGAGTAATAATCATAATTGTGTAACCTAGAGTCTTATCATCCATTGTTAATTCACTAGGATACAATACACTGTTCTTATTTTATTATTTTCCTAAATACAGTAAATAACATCATAG
>CAZAQI010000091.1:0-8256 GCA_964487465.1 uncultured Candidatus Bathyarchaeia archaeon | reverse complement strand
TATCAAATAGGGAATAGATGAAACTATTTTCATACTTCAGCTTCATAAAGTTAAATGAAATAAAAATAATTGTTAGGAACGAAACAGAAGTTAAGAAAACGAAAAATTAGATTTTAAACACTCTAAAAATGATTATGGTAGCCCGGCAGAGATTCGAACTCTGGTCTGAGGCTCCAAAGGCCCCCATCCTTGTCCGCTAGACGACCGGGCTACGCTGACACCAATAAACCCCCAAAGTTATAAATCTTATAACAAACACCACGCAAACATGATAAAAACCCGCAGAGCCACACAACAAGACCACCAACTGATCCACAAATACAAGACCCAACTACAACAACACCTCTACAGATCCAATCCCGCTACGTGGAGACGAGACCCAGAGTCGCAGGAATTCAACGAAGAAGTCACTCAGGAAATACAAAACCATACCCTAATCGCCATAGTAGACACCCAGCCAGCTGGGTACATCTCAGCCAAGACCAGTACACGAGACCAGAAACCCACCCGAGTAGGCATGATACTAAACCTATACGTAGATCCAAGAAACAGGAGAAAAGGCGTAGCCACCACCCTAGTAAGAGACACCCTCAACTACTTCAACAAAGAAAAAGTAGAAGAAATCACACTCCGCTACCAAATCGGCAACAAGGAAGCAGAAGAATTCTGGACAAGACTAGGATTCCAACCCATCATAACCACCGCAAACACAACACCTGAAAAGCTAAAAGAAAATCTCAGAAAATAACCCTAAAAAAGGAGTAGAGACGGGACAACAAACCCTAGAAAAGCCTCTTTCAACGAACACACCCAACCAGAACAGTACAGATCACACCACATCCATCATAAAAACTGGTGTAGTGACAATAACAGACACCCATGAAAACACCAAAGCAATAAAAGTAACCCCACCATGAAACACCAAATGAAACCCACAAATAAACAACTACAAGAACTCAAAGCAGCCGCCCACCACCTCGACCCACTAATCCAGATAGGGCGAAACGGCCTCACCCCAGAACAAATCCAGCGAATCAACTCAGCCCTAACACACCACGAATTAGTCAAAATCAAATACAACGACTACAAAAACCAGAAAGAAACCATTTCACGGGAAATCACAGAAAAAACCGATAGCCACAGAATTGACCTCATAGGACACACATTAATTATATATCGCCAAAACCCCGACAAGGCTCAACGAAAATACATTCTATAAAATCAGAGAACAAACAATTTTTAACCCAGAATATCAAAAAAGATATAGAATGCCCAGGCAAAAAATAGACAAAATCGACATCACCATAATACGAAACCTCCAACTAGACGCAAGAACAAACTACACCGACATCGCCCATCAATGCGACGTAAGCGTGGACACCATAATCAAACGTTACCACAAACTGCAGGAAAAAGGAATAATCAAAGACACCACACTCCTCCTAGACCCCCGCAAACTAGACAAAAAAATCATAGCCCACTTCAACATCGACACCGAGCCTCACGCCATCCCCGAGATACTCAACTACCTAGAAAAACAACCCGGCATAATCTTCACCACCCATGCCATGGGTGAATACGACATATTCACAATAGCCCAAGCCCAGACCATGAACGAGATGAACAAACTCAAAGAAAAAATCCAGAGCCACACCATGATACGCGAGACGAAGACCAGTATCTGGGTTGACCAATTCCTCCTCTGCCCCCAAAACTTCGAATTAGAAAACCTGCTGGAGACAGAGCAATGAAAGAACTAGACAAAAAAATCATAGAATACTTGGTAGACGACGCCAGAATGAGCTTTCGTCAGATAGCTAAAAACACCGACAAATCCACGGACACAATCATCAACCATTATAACAAACTCATGGAAGAAGGTATCATCCGAGGAAGCATCATCGTCCTAAACCCCCACGAGATCAACTACGAAGGAATAGCGGCCTTTGAGATAGATGTCTCAAGCAACCACGAGACCACCAGCGACAAGATACTCAAACAGCTAATAGAAATGCCCAACGTGATAGTCGCCACAAAAACAGTGGGCGAACACGATCTACTAGCCCTAACAGTAATCCACAACCTAAGACACTACCAGGAGATCAGTGAAGAGATAAGCCAGATACAGGGAATAAAAAACCAGAAATCAAACATCTGGACAAGTGAGAAACAGATAAACCCAAAATACTTCATAATCTAATCCAGAACAGTTAACCCCGGATAAATAGGATAAGCCGAGACCAATTCATCCACCTCTGCCTTAACAACCTCAAGCAGTGAAATATCCTCATAGCCCCGGAGAACCGATGCAATACACTGAGCAAGATGCTGCATCTCAGACACCCCCATACCCCGGCTAGTAACAGCGGGAGTACCTAACCGGAGCCCAGACGGGTTAAATGGACTAGCCTCATCAAAAGGTACACTATTCTTATTCACAGTAATACCCGCACGGTCCAATGCATGTTGAAGCTGCTTACCCTTACCACCCAAACCCATGGGCCGCAAGTCAATCAACATCAAGTGATTATCGGTGCCATCAGTAACCAACTTAACCCCCAGACTCATCAACTCATCAGCCAAAGCCTCAGCGTTCCTCACAATCTGCTTCGCATAATCTCGGAACCCAGGCTTTAACGCCTCCTTGAAAACTACAGCCTTCGCTGCGATCACATGATCATGAGGACCACCCTGCAACCCGGGGAAGACGGCGCTATCAATAAGCCCCGCCAAGTTCTTCCTAGAATCCTCATGGTACAGATCATGATAAGGATCCTCCTCTCGGCACATAATGATGGCTCCACGGGGACCCCGAAGACTCTTATGAGTCGTCGTGGTCACCACATCAGCACAACCTACAGGGCTCGGATGAACACCGCCCACAATCAACCCAGCGATATGACTAATATCCGCAACATGATAAGCATCAACCTCCTTAGCAATCTCTTCGAACTCCTCAAAAGGCAGCTCCCGTGGATAAGCAGTCAAGCTACTGATAATCATCTTGGGTTTCTCAGCCTTAGCTACTCGCCTCACTTCATCCATGTCAAGGCGCTCAGTCGCCCTGTCCACATAGTATGGAACCAAGTCATAATGCATCCCACTGAAGTTCACGGGACTACCGTGAGTCAAGTGCCCACCGCAACGGAGATCCATCCCCATAAATCGGTCTCCCAGCTCAAGCAGGGCCATGAAAACAGCGTGATTCGCTGGACTACCACTATAAGGCTGCACATTCACATGCTCAGCGCCGAAAAGCATCTTAGCCCGCTCAATCGCCAGAGACTCAACGGTATCCACGTTCTCCTGGCCACCATAATAACGCTTACCAGGATATCCCTCACTATATTTGTTAGTGAAAACGCTACTCATAGCCTGCATAACGGCGCGGGAAACAAAGTTCTCAGATGGAATAAGCTCCACCCCGTGCTCAATCCTATCAACTTCACTCACAATCGCCTTATAGATCTCCGGATCCTCATCACGCAGCGAATTCATCAACATACTTTAAATCTAGTTGGGCACGTCAAACAGATACTTAAATCCTTTCACAGGGAAAATCAACGCTTAACAGCTGTAAAAACACGGTAACCACTCTGCTTAGCCAAGACATCACACGTATCAAAGACGTCAAGGAAGAAACTCTCCAAGAGATTACCACCCTTATTACTCTGAATAACCATCTGAAGCCTTCCCCCATCCACAAGACGATCATAAGCACCCGAAACCATGGGATATACCACATCATGCATTCCAGCCGAGATAGGGGGATTAGAGACAATACTATCAAAAACAAGGCCATCCAGAGACTCATACAAGTCACCCTCATAAACCTCACAGTTCTCAAGCCCAAGCCGCTCCAGGTTAATCCCAGTAAGCTGCACCGCTCTACGGTTAATATCACTCAGATAAACCCTCAAATCCGGCTCCAGTGATGCAGCCACTATACCGATTACCCCAATACCACACCCAAGGTCGAGAAAAGTCCCCTCCTTCGGAATAAGCATATTCTCCACAAGGACACGTGTACCCGTATCCACACGCTTGGAGCTAAAAACACCGCCAGAGGTAATAAAGCTGAAACGCCTGCCACGTAGATAAGTGATTATCTTTCCCCGTTCATCACGTGAATGAGGTTTCTTTGAAAAATAATGATCATGAGACAAGGCTTAGTCCTACCACATCTTCGGGTAAACACCGCTGGGCATCAAGACCCGCTCAATAGTAGCGGCGATCCCATTATCAGCTGCCTGAATCTTGCCGCTGCTCATATCCGCCTTCATTAACGCCACTGCCTCCCCCTTCAGAGTCAAGACCAGTACAAGATCATTAACCTGAATACCAGCCTCATACCGGAGAATACCTGGAACCGCTAACTGCGCCCCACTACATATAGCCTCCACCGCCGAGTCCCTGATCCAGATCTTGGGTAACAACTGGGCAGCATCCTCATATGGGCGAATAATCTCCCGCATAAGTGATTCATCTCCCTCCTTCAAGAGATCCACTGCCTCACTAAGATCATACAAAGTATACATATCATCCTCGGTGAAAGGCCCGCTACGAGATCTGCGAAGCTCCTGCATATGAGCGCCACATCCCATCAACTCACCCGCATCATAACACAGTTTACGAATATACGTACCACTCTGGCACCCCACTTTGAAGAGCCAGTTCTTACCATCCCCCTCAAGAAAATCAATATAATAGATATAACGAGTCCTCAACCTACGTGAGACACTGCTCCTAACAGGGGGACGCTGATAGATCTCACCAGTTAACTCACCGAGGATACTCTTGACTGTCGTCTCTGAGACCTCATCATGAGTACGCATAACACAGATATACTCCTTACCTGAATCCAGTAATGCCTGAACAATCTTGGTACTATTCTGAAGAGTAACAGGCAAAACACCTGTAACCTTGGGGTCAAGGGTTCCACCGTGACCCACCTTATCAAGCTCAAGAAGCTTCTTGATCCAGGCGGCCACCTCGTGGCTAGTAGGTCCACTAGTCTTGTCTATCACAAGCATCCCGTATTGAATATACTGGTTTAATGGCCTATCCTCTGGGTAGCAACCATACTCTGGATTTGTCTCCTCTATTGCTTTCACTCGAACTTCTCGGGTTATCTCCCAGGCTGGCCTCTTAGACATAGGTTACCATCACACAGGCGGCTCTTTTAAAGAGATAGGATCAAACATCACATCTCTTAACTATCCTAGGGATATTTCATATTCGCTAGATATAAAACATTAAACAAGTCCATCACAATCAGTTGATAACCAAAATGGTTACGAGAGAGACAACTAGAAGGCTGATGATAGAGAAACAAGGATTACATTTAAACCAGGATAACCCGGGTAAGGAACAGGTATATGAGACAATAGAAAATCTAGGCTGCCTCCAGATAGACACCATTAACGTGGTTGAACGCGCCCACTACCTCACACTATGGAGCAGACTAGGCAACTATCGAAAAAAATACCTAGACTCCCTCGCTTACGAAGACCGCAAACTATTCGAGTACTGGGCTCACGCCGCCTCTTACATCCCAATCAAACATTACCGATACTATACCCACGCCATGAATGAGAGAAAAAAAGAACTGCTCACCAGACTCAAGAAAAGAACAGGAAAAGGCAGAGAACTGGTAAACAGGGTACTCAACCGGATCAAAAAAGAGGGGACATTATCTTCCTCAGATTTCAAGTCCAAGAAAAAGGGAAAAAGCGGCTGGTGGAACCGCAAAGATGAGAAAGTCGCCATGGATTACCTTTATGGAGCCGGGGTTCTCTCAGTCTCAAATAGAGTTAATTTCCAGAAATATTATGATCTTACAGAAAACGTAATACCGGCAAGCATTGATAAGACGCCTCCAAGTGAAGAAGAGAGAGTCTGGTTTTTCATTAAGAAGACAATGGATTGCCTTGGCGTGATACAGCCAAGTAATGCACGGGATTATTATCAAAATAAATCAGTCAGATTAGGAAAAACATCTTCCCAGATCGAGAAAATAATCAGAGAAAAAGATACAGTAAACATCGAGCTTAACGGAACCCCCGGCTATTATTGTCTCCCAGAAGACGCATCGAAACTAGAAGAGATAGACGACGACTTTGACCATGATAGAGTAAACATGCTGGTCTACTTTGATAACTTCATGTGGAACAGGCAGAGAATCCAGACACTATTCCAGTTTGAATCCAAGCTAGAAATCTACCTACCTAAAGAAGAACGAGTCTACGGATACTACCATCTACCAGTTCTCCACGGAGACCAAATTGTCGCACGGATCGAGCCAAAAATGGATCGTAGCGAAAACAAGCTGATAATCAGAAGCTACTGGACCGAAGAAGGATTCAAAGAAACAGAAGATTATAGAGATAAACTCGAGAAAAAACTGGAAACCTTTGCAGACTTCCATAAAGCAGAACAAATTGAATGGTTAAGCTAAATTGTCGGGTTTCTTCATGAGCTTGGTCTCTAGCTCTGGTTCACCCTTTAGCTTAACCACAAACTCGTATGCTGCCTCCGCTGCTTCATGTTGTCCTTCGATCAAGAATATCTTGCAGCCCTCACCGCCGTCAATGCCGCCCCCAGCTATGGGTATGGCCTCGACTCCGAAGAGCTGCTTGAAAGCCTCCATCTCCGTGATAACCTGACCATTGATAACCATCATGCCACAGGGCCAACCCATGGCTTTATCCACCACATTAGCCCCCATCTGTATCGATACATCGGACAAACTAATGGGCACAAGCTTCTCCAGACCAGCCGGGATAATGCACTGGATACCATTCCTCACAATGTGTCCCCAAGCGGTCCCGATGGTTCCACCCCCAGACCCGTGCAATAGAACACCGGCTGCGCCAAAGGGGTCAATGGCGTTAGCTCCCTTGATTAAAACATCATCTGGGCCCATCTTGGATAGATATGGTACAAGTTCCGGTGTAGTGCATTCGGTTACCTCGCCACCCTCTAATACATAGTGCTTGTATCTTCCATCTGCAACAGTAATACCGCAGCCCTCATCGGTCACAACGCCGGCTGTAAACATACCTTTGTCCGGTATCTCTTTTCCCAGTAATTCTTCAGCCACGTAACCAGTAGTTGTGCTAGTGGCAATAATTATTGTGCTATTCTTGTACGCGTACTGTACATTCTCCATGGAGGCAACTGCTCTCGCGATTAGCCTCTTACCTTCAGCCGGAGTTAGTGTTAACTGTACTTTCATTCAATACCCCTCAATGTATGAGATTTGACTGTAACCTCTTTTAAAAAGATAGCCCCAAGGGACCCACTGAAGCTCTAAGACTCTAAACATATTATAGTATTATGATTAAATCATCGAGCGCGTAGAAATGTGTGACATGTATCAAATAAGCATAATAAGAATGACATTATTTACACGTAAACGAAAAAGGTGAAGTTTACTCAGCAGCACCCTCGGCTAATGCCTCGGCGAATATCTCACCGAAATCAGTCAAGGAAACTACCTTCATCTTGCTTCCTTTCTCAGCATCAATCAAGCCCTTCATCTCAAGCTTTGAGATAATCCTGCTAAACCGGTTACGAAGGGTACTATTGGCAGCCTTGTAACCAAACCACCTTATAATATCACTGATGCTATCCGATTCTCCACCATGTTCATAGAGAAGCACAAGTAGTTTCTTCTCTCGTTCCCACTCCTTCTCCTCATGCTTGCTACTGGGTTCAAGACGGTACCCCGGTAACTTTAACTCGATTGGCTCTCTGCTATCCTGTTCTCTGTTCCGCTCAAACCATTCCTCAAACTCTGGGTCACCGGGTTTCCCCTCAACGTACCATGCCGGCTCCTTGGAGGGAACACTGTAGACTCTTGCGTTACTAAACATTAACGCGGTTGTTAGAGCGATACCCATAGTGAGGTTGGTAGTGCTGGTTATATCAATTAGTACATCCTCGCCTTTTTCTCGTGCTTGATGAAGTATCTTGTACAGGGTACGGAAACCGCTCCTCTGCTCGGTTGGGTTATAGGGAATCATTATTGGATCCAGTATCTCAAGTTTATCCCTGAGCTCCTCAGCATTAGTCTTACTCATATAGCTAAACACGTGAGGCCCATCATCTACGCCGGGTTCACTGTATAATAGATATAGCTTCGTAATTCCATGGATCTTACTCCAGTAACGTACCCCGTCAAAAGCCCTCCGGTAATGCGTTCCAACTAGACAAACGATGATGGTCATTGAGTTACACCAAACAATTCAGTAT
>CAZAQI010000090.1:0-8262 GCA_964487465.1 uncultured Candidatus Bathyarchaeia archaeon | reverse complement strand
TAGGAGAAATATACTAGAGTTACTATTAATATATTTTGATGATTTAAACAGGGTGTTAAAAATGATGATGCGTTTCGATCTGGTCTTGATTTACAGACCTTACCATGCGGTTTCCCGCATTAATAGAGATATACAGTGCGATATTCATTTCTTTAGTATTTTTTGAAAATATGTTTTAGTAAGATTGTTATCTTATACCCTCCATTGATATATGATTAATATGAAGGAAGGGTTTCTAGAAAGCTACGGTTATAATGTTCATTATGTTCTCTGGGAGGGAGATAGGCCAAGGGTGCTACTGGTTCACAGTATGGGTATGGATGGACATAGCATGGACAAGCTAGCGGAGTCCATTAAGGATGAGTATAGTATCCTGAGTCTCACCATACTGGGGCACGGTGACAGTGACTCACCTAGTACACATCTGCCACTAGATGAGCACGCGGAGATAATGAGGAACTGTTACAGACAACTGGGATTCTATCCCAATGTCTTGATAGGTCATAGTGTGGGCGGCATGATGGGTATGATACTTACAGCTGAACACCCAGAAGAATATAATGGGCTTGTACTTGTAGATATAGCTCCCTTTGAGTCCACGGGCAGTTCCAGCAGACCTCAGCCGCCGGAGTACTTTGAATCTGAGGATGATGCACGTGAATGGCTTGCTGAGCGATATCCCGGGTTTACGGATTATTATGTCGAGAATAGACTGGAGCATGCTTTTGAGGAAAAGGATGCTAGGCTCTGGCTCAAGCCCAGGGGCGACTCTGTACGAAGTGGATTGGTGATAGACTTGTGGCCATATGTAGAGGGTATTGAGTGCCCGGTAATGTTGTTGATGGGTGCGGATAGTGAGTTGGTTACCCCCGAGACGAGGGAACGGATGGCGGAGATGGTGCCTGATATTAAGATTCACGTAGTTGAGGGGACAGGACATATGATACCTCAGGATGTACCGGAGAAATTCGAGGAACTGGTCATAGGCTTCTTAGAGAGGATCTACCCCTCTGATGAGTACAATAATAATATCTAAGGGTGATACGGCAAAGCCGAGATTCAAGCCCTTTTATTGAAAGAAGTCCCCAAACGCATTCTTTTGCTCTCCTTCATCAATAAAAACTGGTGTAATAACTATGCTGATTCTCTGAGACTCCATCCGTTACCATCAGGGTCACTGAAGTTAGCGAATCGCCCCCAAGGCGTATTAAATATGGGTTCAATCTCTACTCCTTTTTCTATCAATTCTATACGTTTAGCCTCTATATCATCTACCTTGAGTATTAAGCCATGTATGCTGCCCGGGGGCATCTCAGGAAACCAGTTAACAATTGTGATGCTGGTCTCTCCACAGAGGGAGTACTCCAGCCACCTCATCTCCTCTCCAAATGAGTTATCTTTTTTCTTCTCGAAACCTATTTTCTCGTAGAAACCTCCTGCCCTTTCTTGGTTGGATACTGGTATTGAGATTATCTCGATATTCATGAACAGAATATTTACGTGGTGGAAGAAATTTTTTACTCCAGCGGTTTCTGAAAGACACCGTAACCGGGTTTACCGATTACCTGTCCATCATTATAGATAATTTCTCCCCGTACCAATGTAGTAACTGGCACACCTTTTCCCTTCATATCCTCGTAAGGAGTGATCTTCTGGATGGTCTGCAGGTTCTCACCCTTAATGTGAAATGGTTTATCCATGTCACAGATTACAATATCCGCGTCAGCGCCCGGGATAAGATCACCTTTCTTAGGATATAATCCATTCATCACCGCCGGGTTAGTACTGAACACCTCTACCAATCGATCTAGGCTAATCCTATCCTTATTCACCGCGTCTAGCATTAAGGGTAGCGTGGTCTCGATAACCACTCCCCCGCTGGGCGCATCATAGATATTATCCCACCCCCTCTCCTTCTCCTCCTTGGTATAGGGAGCGTGGTCAGAGGCGAGCACATCAATTACTCCCGTGTTTAATCCTGTCCATAGTCGTAGTTGGTCTTCTTTTCCTCTCAAAGGTGGGTCTACCTTGGCGTATGGCCCACGTTCTTTCATGGTCTCTCTGGTGAATAGAAGATAATTGGTGCTTGTCTCTCCTGTAACCATCTGCCCCATAGCCTGTGCCCACTCTAGAGCATCCACTGCTCCAGAAGCGGTCATGTGACAGATATGAAGATGGACATCAGTATCAGCGGCCAGAGTTATAGTTCTCATGGTAGCCTCCACCTCGCAGATGGCTGGCCTAAAGTCACAGTGAGCCACCGGATCTGTTCTACCCGAAGCCACTGCTTCCTCCATAAACTTGTCCACCATGTCCCCGTTCTCAGCGTGCACCAGTAATGGTCTATCCAGTTCACCCAGTAACTGCATATGCTTATAGAGTGTATAATCACTGGCTGCGAGCTCCTTGAAGCGCGCGATTAGGAAACTCTTAAAAGCCGTTGCTCCAGCGTCCACCAGATTAATCATATCCTCATGGGGAACCTCACCGGCGCCACCGATGAACCCAAAATCTACAAGGCTCTTCCCCTCAGCTATCTTTCGCTTCTCCTTGAATGCTTCTAGGGTTACAGTTGCGGGCACCGTGTTAGGCATATCGATCACTGTGGTTACGCCCCCCGCTGCTGCCGCCCTTGTACCTGACTCGAAGTTTTCCCTCTCAGGGAACCCTGGGTCGCGTAGATGGACGTGCATGTCCACCATACCTGGAAGTACCACTTTCCCGGAGGCATCTATCACTTTATCTGCCTCTGGTTCGCTGCTCTTTACTATTCCAACTATTTTTCCTTCGTTGATTACAATTGATGACTGGGTGATCCCATATGGGAGCACCGCTAAACCGTTTTTAATTACAGTATCTACGGTCAAGTTTATCTACGATATTATCCTTTTTGTGGTTAATAGGTTTATAGCGTAAACTATGTTGGTTTGATTATCTCTGGGCGCTCCCTCCTCTGATGTTGTCTATTATCCCCTGTCACTGCATGGAGAGTAACATACTTCCGTTGCTGACTAGTAGTGGCTGTTTTCTCTTGCTCTTTTTTGGATGGCTTCCGGATACTGAGATAGTAGAGCTAAATTATGAGAAATGGGGTGCCAAATAATTGTGAGCTTTCATTCGGTTCCCTCTGACGCCCTTTTTCTCTTGAACAGGATATACTTGTATGCTAGCCTCATTCGGATAAGTGATAAAGAATTTGATGAATCAATAGAAAAACGAGTAGTCTGAGAAGCTTTCTAAAAGAACAGACTACCATGTGATCCTGTAGGGCATCTGGTTGAGGCACTCAGTACCGTTTTCGGTGATCAATATTATGTCCTCTATGTGCCCCCGGTAATTGGTCTCTGGATCTCTCCGGTTTGGCTCGTATGTTAGAGTCATCCCAGGTTTTAGTGGCTGGTCATCTGTTTTTATTGGTCCGAAGCTAGGGGCGTAGGGCATAGTGTAGTCGTGTACATCTAATCCTATCTGGTGTCCAGTTCTTACCGTCTCATTGAAGCCCAGCTCCCTGTTGAGCTCGTTAGCTTGGTCTAGCACCTCGTTTCCAGTCATCCCTGGTTTGATGCCCTTTATGCCTTCTATCTGGGCTTGCATGGCTCGCTCCATGTAGTCCTCTGTGGATTCTTCCCATGTTACGTGCCAGTTGCGCCCCATATCGCTGCAGTAACCTGTCTTAAGTCGTACACCGACGTCAAGGCTTAGAGCGTCTCCGTGTTTCAGGTACTCGGTGTTGTTTCCTTTGATGAATCCGATGCTGCTATCAAAGCTGAATTCGTAAGCGCCTAACTCGATCATGTTGGCGTCAAGTTCTTTCTTCATATCCGCGATGTTTCTTCCGGGGTGGGTTCCCTCTATCAGAATGTGAAAAGCTGTTTCTGTTATCTCGATGGCTTTGCGGATTTCTTTGATCTCGTACTCGTCTTTGATGCTTCTCTCATTGAATACGATGTCGCTAATGTCCCTTTCTGGTGTGGGTTCTATCTCCAGTTCTGATGCGATCCTGTACCACATCTGGGCGCTTACCGAAGAGAGATCAAACCCTATCTTGTCTTTATCATATTCTTCAAGGGCTTCTAATGTGCCCTTAATGTGGTGTCCTTTTTCTTGTTTTATGGCGATAACGTGGTTGAATTCCCCGGATCCCCTTACTCTGGGTGCTCCCCAGTGGGGCATTACAAGCGTTGTGTCGCTGTTTGAGTCCATTATGAATGTTTGGTGTTCATCCCCTAGGGCGTGTGGCATTACATATATAGTATTACTGGGGTTCTGTCTTATCACCTCGTTAAAGAATACTACTGTTTCATAGCCTCTCTCTTGGGCTTGGATCATTATGGATTTGCGTCTTCTATTAATTGATTCCTTCTGATTCATATAATATCCGGGATAACTACACCGTTATGGTTTTTACTTTTTCTCTTGACCTTACATAGGTTTTTTATCGCTACTTGGCATGGAGAACATGTGGCTCTGGAAAGCAACAGATCGATACTGCGCGTTATTATAGTCTTTGTAGTGATTGTTGCGTTCTTCTGGGTCTTAATTATGAATATATTGCAGCCTGAGTCTCCGGAGATTGTTTATCTTAACGAGACCTCTATCTTAGTTGATGACACCATAAAAGTGGAACATAATAACTATACACGGATCCCCCTTGATGTCAAGGAGGGGGATGTTATTTACTACACCATCGGTGTTTTGGAGGGTAATAGAATAGACTTCTTCATACTTGAGGAGGATCGAGTCGAAATGCTAATCGACGCCTTGGAGGGTAGGAGTAATCGCTTTGAGAGCTATGAGCGAGGAAGGGGAGTAAATATTACTTCCAAGAACTCGGAGTTCATTATTACCAATAATAAGAACTGGTATCTTTTCATCAATAATTATGGACATATCCACAACGGTGCAATTCCTGTCTCAGATGTTAGAGTCGAGGTAAAGGTGGAAAAGATTGGCTTAGCCGATTCTGATGGTTTTTCGAACCCCTCATAAACTTGTGTATATCTAATATGCTATGTTCAATATTGGACTCGGTAAAACCTTGCTGATACATCATTGGGATACAGATGGTATCTGCTCAGCCGCAATAATACTAGAAAAATTATCCAATGACGACATAACTACATGGGTTCCCCCTCTAGGAACCTTTTATCTCACAGACGATCATATAGAGATGGCTCAGAGTTATGATAATGTTGTAATTTGTGATATGGCGTTACCAGAATCAAACGTTTCGCAAATCGCTGAGAAATCAAACATAGTGATGATAGATCACCATCATCAAGACCCGATAGCAGGTATAACGCACATCAACCCCGTGGCTGAGGGGGCTAGTGGAGAAGATTATCCATCGAATACTTGGGTCCTCAAAGAATACTTGGGTCTTCCACTCTCTTTGAAAATAGTTCTAGGCTATGTGGGGGATAGGGAACAGAAGATCAAGGAAAACCCGGTTTTCTGGGAGATCACAAAGGAGTATATGCGGGAGAAGGGGATTAACTTCGATGAGTTACTTAAACTGGTTTACAGGATCGACTCTAACTATAAGGTAGGGGACCGCGAGGCAGTAATGAAAGCTCCCCACCTACTAAGAGTGTACAATACCGAAGATGATATATTGGAAAACAAACAGTGGGCAGAGAATCTGAGCCATTTGAAGAAAAAACTAGAAGAAACTCTATTGGAGCCCCCCGAGGAGGTTGATGGAACCCAGATTAAGCGCCTAGATACCCCCTACGCTATAATCAGCCAAGTTACCAGGAAACTCGCTTGGGGGACAGGCATAGACACCGTTGTTATTAATACCGGGTTTTTTGATGAACAAGATCAGCTATACTGTAGAAGCAACAAAGTGAATATGCATGACTTGATTGAGCGAGCAAAGGAACTCGGTTACAATGCCGGTGGAAAAAAGGATGTACTCGGAACAATAATACCCAAATCTGAATCAGAGAAATTTCTAGCTGAGACAATAGAATATCTAAAGAAAAATAAGTTAAAGGGTTAAACCCTCTTCACTACTCTGCCTGGAGTAGCCCCTGTGTGTTCCCCTTTCTCCACCACGGCTACACCGTTTACGAAAACATACTCGATACCCTTGGGGTGTTGACGTGGCTCAACCGGGGTCCCCATGACCTCAAGTTTGGCATAGTCAAATATTGTTATATCCGCATGGCATCCCGGAATTATCTTTCCCAAGCCTTCAAGGTTATGGTGCTCGGCTGCCGCTGTACTCATCTTGTAAATGGCCTCCTCAAGGGTGAATACCTTGATCTCTTTAACCATCTTGTTGATGAATCCGGGGAAAGCATTGAATGCATTTATACCTGGTCTTCGATAAGGTGGTCTCTCCTGCTCATAGTTTTTATCGTACACTGATTGATCTAGACTCAGACTCCCCACTCGATGCTGGAACATTAACGCCCTGTATGGTTTCCACGGAAAGTTGCCTGTATCCGCAGTAGCCGCTGCGTATCCCATTGCATCTGGATCCTCACAGATTAGATCAAACCATGTATCAAGCTGTGATGTCGTGCGTTCCTCGGATATCCTGGCTAGATTCTTGCCTATTAGTGACTCGTCTTTGTGTTTGCTTATCCAGATGTTTTCAGCCCACTGGGGATTGGTATTGGGGTTATAAGCCAACCGGATGAACCATTTTCCGCTCTCCAGTGAGTCTTTTATCTCTTCCCGGTAATCTGGTGCCTCCAGCCATTTAGCGAAGTTTTCTCTGCTTCCCGCTTCCTTAAGCCATGGCAGCAGTATGCTGCTTAGGTATGGCATAACATCGAAGCCTCCTCTCAGGAACCAGGGCATGCTGTCGAAGCTGATGTCTAATCCTTCTTTGAGTGCATCGTCAAAGAACTTGAGGGTAGCCCTGATGTTATGTTCCTCCATGTAGTCGTTGCCCTCTGGGACAAGTCTCCACCCGGGTGTGAGGTGAGCGATGTTAGTTTTGACTCCTGTTATCCTACATGTTTCTATGGATTCAAGTAAGCCATCTACTTTGTTGCTCCTTGTGTCACCGAATTTAACTTTGCGTCTACGCCCGGTTCTCCGCCAGTGTGGACAGTATACTGCGTTTTCGTACTCTTTCAGCACTTTAACGCATTCATTGATCTCATCCATGCTTGCCTGTACCCCTGGGTCATAGTCTAGGCCAGTGCTCATTCCAACCGCGCCTTCTTCCAGTGCCTCTCGGATGAGTTGTTTCATCTCTTCTAACTCCTCATCAGTGCTGTGGCGCTTGTAATCGTTCCCCATCACGTTATAACGTACAGTACCCTGACCTACAAGAGGGACAGCGTTCATTGAGACTCCTACGTTTTCTACTTTCTTGAACCATTCACCAAGTGTCTCCCAGTCAACTGTCCAACCATAGTACTTCTCCATGATCTCATTGACATCTTCCCGGGGGAATAGACTCTTTCCAGGGTAATATTTGTGGGGTTCAAGATCGTCTATATATTGACGTGCGATACCTGGGAGACCCATAACATCTCCATATGGTCCTTGGCTGCCTCCACACTGACCTCCAACGAAGGTTGTGACGCCTTGCATAACATAACTCTCTGTCTTGGGGAAGAACAGTAATGTGGAGTCCCCGTGGCTGTGGGCGTCTATCCAGCCAGGGCTAGCGTACAAGCCTTGGGCGTCAACGGTCTTAACCGCGTCGCCTTTCACTTCACCTAGTTCTGCTATCATTCCATTCTTGACAGCTATCGAGCCCTTGTACGCTTTTTTCCCGCTTCCATCTATAATGGCTGCGTCCTTGATTATTATATCATATTCATTAGTCAACTAATTCACCAATAGTTGACGGAATATAACGTCTACCGGGTATAAAAAAGGGGGCATCGCCTTATTTCGCCGTATTTTATTTCTGACTTGGGCAACATTAATCAAAACAATTTTACACAACCCACGATTTCATGAGTGTCATGAAGAAGACCACCGCTGATCTAGTTTTGCTCGGTTTAGCTCATAGCCTTAACCACAGTCTCTTCCTAGTGCTACCTCCGTTAATGACTACTATTGCTAATGACTTGAATGCCGGCTTCGGTACAATGGGGCTCATCTCCACCATCACGTTCCTAACATATGGCGCAGGTGCCCTTATTGGTGGCCCCCTCAGTGATAAAATAGGTAGCCTTAAGGTAGCTCAGATCAGCATAGGGCTTGGTGGACTCATGTCAGTAATCTTCTTGCTAGCAAACAACGTGTACCTTTTCGGAGCAGGAATGTTTCTAATGGCGCTCTGGGCTA
>CAZAQI010000089.1:1579-8279 GCA_964487465.1 uncultured Candidatus Bathyarchaeia archaeon | reverse complement strand
AGCAGTTCCCCGTGAGAAATTCATGGACCCACGGTATAGGGAACACGCTTATCTTGACCGACCTTTTCCCATACCTGGAGATGGGAGGCAGACCATTAGTGGTCCATACATGTACCCAGTAACCTATGAATCCCTTCAACTGGAGTCAGGGCAGTGTTTCATGGAGATAGGCGCAGGGTCAGGGTACGGCGCTGCGTTAGCATATGAATTAGTTGGACGAGAAGGCGTTGTGGTGTCTATTGAGATCAATCCTGACACCTATCGGTTTGCGGCCAAGAACCTCGTCGATGCAGGATACGAGGACGTTAGAATGGTTCAGGGGGACGGCTCATTGGGTTACCCCCTTTTGGCACCATATGACGCGGTGAGTATCACAGCCAGTACACCCGATATCCCCCCACCCATACTCAAACAGATGGCTGAAAAAAGCAGACTAGTAGCACCAGTAGGAATCCATTCCGTCTACGGACAAGACTTGTTACTGGTGGAGAAAATGTGTGGAGCGATAAGTCAACGGAAACTCATGAGCGTAGCCTATGTCCCTTTAACTGGTAAACACGGGCACCCGGAATAGGGTTAGAATTAAATCCTCTCCCGTTACTCAAAGGATAATATGAGAGCCGGAGTAATCTCACGTACTGATGACCAAGAAGCCTTAGAGATAACACAGAGGATAATCAATTACTTAGAGAGCCAGGGAGTCGAAGCAACAGTCGAGACAGACACCGCTCTCGCATTAGAACTGGAAGAACATAACACCAACCTCCAGGACCTTGACGGAGATTTTGTGATAACCATTGGAGGCGACGGAACAATACTACGCGCAGCCATGGAGATGAAAACATCAAACACACCTCTCTTCGGAGTAAACATGGGGCGAAGAGGTTTCCTAAGCGAGGTAGCTCCCTACGACATAGAGAAAGCTATCCAGCGTCTAATAGACGGAGATTACGCCATTGAGGAGAGCCTAAAAGTGAAGAGTTGGTCTATCGGGATGAGCGATGTATTCCCCGACGCCCTTAACGAGGTTCTAATAGCAAGCAGCCTACCCAGCAAAATGCTGTTAATGCGTCTAAGCATAGACGGAAACTTTATCACTGATATACAGGCTGACGGAGCTATAATCAGCAGCCCCACAGGATCCACCGCCTATAATATGTCAGCCGGGGGCTCCATTATTGCACCCAATATGAATGCCCTGAGCCTTACCGTGATATGTCCTTACAGCTACTTCAGGAGCCTAGTATTCCCAGCGTCCTCCACTGTAAGAATCGAGCTATTGAAACCCAGAACAGATGGCATGGCTATAATAGATGGTAGAAGCTACACCGCGTTGAAACCCGGTTCAGTAATCGAAGCCACTGCTAGCGAGAAAATAACGCGCTTCATTAGGTTTGAGCCGTTCTACTCCCGGATACAGAAGAGACTAGTGCACCTGCAGACAAGTTGAGCACACCTTGAGAGTAATTATACTTGACACCAGTGCCTTCATACAGGGATTCACATCAACAAGCCCAGACACTAAGTTATACACTACACCCCAAGTATTGAATGAGTTAACTGATGAGTTCGCCAATATTAGGGCATCAAACTGGGCACAGACAGGAAAACTTGTGGTTACTAGCCCCAGGGAGGAGAATCTTCAACATATTCTGGATAAAGCCAAGAAGATGGGGGAAACAGATGCACTTTCCAGCACAGATCAAAGCGTATTAGCTTTAGCACATCAACTATCGGTGGAAGTTGAAGTAGTGGTCCTAATCTCGGATGACTACGGGGTTCAGAATCTAGCCGATGAACTAGGACTACAGTACATGGGCATGATAACCCCTGGTATCAAACGCAGATTTAAGTGGATAAACTATTGCCCAGGGTGTAGAAAACAATTCGATAAACCTCAACCTGATAACATCTGCCCGATATGCGGTACACAGTTAAAAAGAAAACCAGGAAAGAAAACTAGGCGTCGAGGCGGGAGATAAACTTCCCTGATCCTTTCTTGGAGAGTACTTCATCATCCTTCATGACGACTTTTCCCCTGATTATACTCATAGTGGGCCATCCTTTAACTTTCATTCCATCATAGGGGCTCCATCCGCATGCCGTGATCTGATCCTCGTTAGATATCTCCCTCTCTTTATACATATCAACGATCACCATATCCGCGTCACATCCGGGAGCCAGAACGCCCTTCCTTGGATATATCCCATATATCTGGGCTGGGCGTTCAGCTGCTATCTCTGAAACCCGTTCAAGACTCAGCCACCCCTCTGATACACCGTTTAACAATAAAGGTAGGAATGTCTCCAACCCGGGCATACCGTTGGGTGCCTCAAATATGTCCTCTAATCCTGCCTGCTTCCTGTCTTTGCCGTATGGGGCATGGTCTGTGGCAACTGTATCTATCCATCCCTCTTGGAGTAATCTTCTTATCTTGGCTTTATCTTCCTTGGTTCGCGGTGGTGGAGCGAATTTATTCCATGGTCCATTTTTCTTCACATCCTCCTCCGTTAGATACAGGTACTGTGTACAGGTTTCGACATAGGTTTCTGCGCCTCTCATCTTTGCCTTGGCACTATACCAGACGGTCTCAGGAACAGATGTATGCACGATCATTCCCCGGCAACCCGTCATCTCAAGGTAGTCAATAATACGTTTACCTGCCTCAACTTCAGCGATCCTCGGTCTCCACTCAAGGTGGGCGGCGAAATCCTTGCGCCCTTTATCTCTAAGCCTCTTCAAGTTATCCCTTAGGATTGAGTCATTTTCAGCGTGGATCAAAGCCAATCCACCATAGTCCGCGATCTCCTTGAACCTCTGGATGACTTCACCGTCAAAGGTCTGAGGCCACTTGGGTCCAGCACTACTTATGAAAAACTTAGCCCCAGTCGAACCTAATTCATGCATATCAGTTAAGGCACCGGGGTAACCACTTGCACATCCAGCATGAATACAGAAATCAACATAACTATTCTCCTGCATTGTCTTCTTCTTCAGTTTAAATTCATCGGCATTAAAGCAGCCGAACTGAGTTCCTGGCATCTCCAGCATTGTGGTAACCCCTCCCTTGGCCGCTGCTTTCATCCCTGTTGCAGGAGTCTCAGGTGGGAGAAATGTATGCGCGTGGCCGTCAAGTAAACCAGGGAGAACGTATCTGCCCTCAGCGTCAATTACTTTATTTGATTTAGGTAAATGAATGTCCTTTGCAATTGATACGACTTTGCCATCCTCTACAGCTACGCCTGCCTCTGTTATTCCCCTTGGAGATACTAGTCTCGTGTTTTTTACTACCAGATCCACAGTCATATAATATACCGACATTTCAATGTCTTCAGGGTATAAATATTCAAGGGTATCCCGTTGATTGAAGTATTTTTAAGCTAGTTCACGCTTTCGGTGAATATTGTAGGTGGAACCATGAACTATGCTATAGAAGCCAATGATCTGACAAAATACTTCGGGGACACCAAAGCACTTAATGGAGCTAGCTTTAATGTACGGGAGAACGAGATTTATGGTTTAATCGGGCACAATGGAGCCGGTAAGACCACCGCCCTCAGGATACTCAGCACATTAATTAGCGCTACCTCTGGCTCAGCCAAAATATTTGGTGTTGATGTTGCTGATCATCCAGACCAAGTGCGAGAGATATTGAGTTATCTACCTGAGGAAGCTGGAGCATATCAACAACTCAATGGAATAGAATTCTTAGAGTTCATGGCTGGATTCTATTCAAACAATGGGAATGAAATGAATACCATAGTAGAGCAGGGAAAAAAGATCTCCGATCTCGGTGACCGCCTTAACGACAGGGTCAAGACCTATAGTAAAGGGATGCTCAGGCGGCTCCTTCTCGCAAGGGCGCTTATGATGAAACCTAGACTAGCTATACTGGATGAACCAACCAGTGGACTGGATGTAATACAGAGCGTTAATGTAAGAAACATGATCAGAACCTACGCTGACACAGAAGGTGTTACCATCCTGTTGAGCAGCCATAACATGCTAGAAGTGGAGTACTTATGTCACAGGGTAGCGTTGATCAATCAGGGAGTCGTGGTGGATCAGGGCACTCCTGATGAATTAAAATCAAAATACGATAAACCCAACCTTGAAGAGGTATTCATGGAGGTGACCACTATTGAATAAACTACTTTCTCTCGTCATAAAAGAGGTCAAAGAACTGGTCCGAGACCCCAAGATACTCGTTGGAGTTATTCTCATGCCTATACTGATATTCCCGGTTATGGGAAGTGCCATCCAGATTAGTCAGGAATCGGTTCAAAGAGCTGTTAGGGGTGCCAGCTTCGCAGTGTGGACAGATGATGATGGCTTTGTAACAGATGCCTTACTGGATTATCTGTACACCAATAACACCGTGGTACCCATAGAAGCAGATACCCTTGAGGAAGCTCTCATCCTATTCACTGACACCGATAGCAACGCCTTTGTCTACATCCCAGATGGATACAATGACAACATAACACGGGGTAGACAGGGTTCTGTCAAGATCTATGCCAATCTAAAGGACCTGAACATGGCTGAAACCCAGAGCACCGATCTCGTCTCCAACCTCATTAATATATACAACTATTATTTCAGTATCAGCAAAATCCAGTCTCTCATGGCAAAAGCAGAGGCAATTGGCACTGCAACAGGCTACAGGAACCCCATAACAATAGGCTACGCCAGTATATTGAAAGGCAGCGTCCTAGAAATACCTCCCTCAGCCATCTTCAACTTAGTAATGAGTCAATCCATCATGCTTCCGATAATGGTCATGATGATGGTCATGTTCGCCATACAGATGGCGGCAACCAGCATCGCGCTGGAAAAAGAACAGAAAACACTGGAAACCCTCATGACCCTGCCTGTAAGCAGAATGACCATACTCGGAGGAAAACTAAGCGGAAGCATTGTAATAGCCATAGCAGGATCTATAAGCTATCTCATCGGCTTCGGCTATTATATGAACTCAGCATTCAGCTTTGTGCCAGAAGCCATGAGCATGAATATCAGTGATATTGACATGGGTATCACTCCACTCGGCTTCCTTCTGGTGGGTGTCGTGATATTCGTTACGCTAGTATCAGCTTTGGCCATGGCATTGAGTGTGGCTGTATTTGCTGATAATGTGCGTAGTGCCCAGAGCTTCACAGGTGTACTAATAACCCCTATAATGATACCTGCGCTGGTTCTCATGTTTAGTGATATTGAGATGTTACCCCAAACCTTTCAGTACATCATGTTGATAATACCATACACTCACAGCATAATAGCCACCAAGGCAGCTTTCCTAGGAAATTACTTCATAGTACTGCGGAGCATCTTCTTCATCAGCGTATGGACAGTAGCCGTACTATACATAGCCGCCAAAATATTCAGTACTGAGCGAATAATCACAGCCAGATTCAACTTAGGAGACCTATTCAAACGATTTAGTCGCTGACCTCTAAGACCTTTAGTTCTTGGGTGGTTGACAGGGCTTTCCCCGATTTTTCATTCTTTCTCGGTAATATGATCTTAAACGTTGTGCCTACGCATTCATCAGATTCTACGAATATATTTCCGTTATGCGCATCCACTATTCGGTTGCATACTGCTAAACCGAGGCCAGTTCCCTTAGCCTTAGTGGTGAACAGTGGTGTAAACAGCTTACCCATATTCTCCTCAGAAATACCAACACCTGTATCTGTGATAGTTATAATGCTACTATCTCCTTCCTTAGAACCACTTACTGTGAGTTCTCCACCCTCTGGCATAGCCTGAACCGCATTTGTAAGGAGGTTCACGATAACCCTTCTGAAATAGTTACCATCAAGGTGGAGCGTTTTTGAGTCATCTTCAAAGGTGACGGATACAGTGATGTCTTTACCCAGTTCAAGGGTCTCCAGCACATCCATAACCATGTACTCAAGGTTCACCTCCCCCCGTTGAAGATCAATTGACTTGGAGAAATCTTGGAGATCCGAGACAATCTTATTCATATACTGTGTCTGTATTCCCAGATTCTCCTCTATGGATTCAATCTCTTTTACATAAACATCCATCTCATCAATTACCCTCAGTTTCCCGGCTAGACGCCTTATACGTGAGCTTAGCATATAGATGACTTGAAGTGGATTTCTCAGATCGTGTCCCACCATGGCTGCTGTCTCACCGATGGTAGCCATCCGCTCTCTTTTAGTTAATAGATCCTGATATTCGTTGATGGTCTGCAACATCTCGTCAATATCTGAGCTAAGCCTAGAGATTTCATCGTCACCAGGCATGCAGATAGCTTTGGACTCCAGGGATCTGGGGTCGATGTTATTAACTTCATCACTAAGCCCCAGAACTCTCTCCAGAACCGTTTTGTTGATCAAATAGATGAATAAAATACCGCTAAAAACCATGATACTCATCATGACTGCGTAGAAATAGAATACAGTGCTCTCCCCTTGATGGTAGATATCTCGGGACGCCTCAGAGAGCAAGACAAGGATAGGCGTGCCCTCAATATCCTTTAATGCAGCTAATCCAGCTATGGATCCTCTGCCCCTTCTCCATATATTTACTCCCTCTTCAAGAGGTATCGGTGCCTTATCAATTCTCATTATCGTGAGGTCTTGGTAGGAATAGTTCGATAACCTTGCCACTTCAACAGCATCAATATATCGACCACATATCAACGAGCCAATGGGCGGTAAATCCTCATCGC
>CAZAQI010000089.1:0-1569 GCA_964487465.1 uncultured Candidatus Bathyarchaeia archaeon | reverse complement strand
AATCTTGTGCGCGGCTATCATTGTGGGTCTACCATTTACCATGATTAAACCAGATGCACCCTCACCTGATAATATACCCGAATAACCTCTGAGGGTATCAATTATAGTCTCGTTTATTTCCTGGTTCATAAATTTGTTGAGATCAAAAGCTTTACTGTATCTTATTTCTCCTTCTGCATCAGTTATTATCATAAAATTGATCTCGTTCTCGATGAAACTGGATGTAGCGATTATATCATTGATAAAGTGTCTCATATTATTCTGGATAAAATAGTAGGTATCATCCCTAGACGCGTACTCGGATGTTATCTGATCAAGCTCTGATACTCTGAGCATCAAGGTATTCAAACCTATCTCTGTCTGATCAATAATATCCTCCCGTTCAAAATCCAAATACCCTCTAAGGATCAATTTATTACTGTAAAAAAGAAAGCCGCCGAAAACAATCAAGTAGGCAAAACTCACTACTGCCATAAGCTTTCTCCTAATATTCAAATCATTATCCACCTAGATGTTAAAAGTCAACGGCTCCTCGTTCAACGCTAATTCAACGGTTTCAATTAACTCATGATCCATAATCGGTTTAACAATGACATGTTTACTCAGATTGGATCTTAGAATTTTATCTCTTGCTTCACTATACCCTGTTACGAAAACTACTTTTACCTCGTCATTAATTTCTTTCAGCTTAAGGGCTATCCTGTCACCGGTCATGTCTGATAGTTTATAATCAAGGATTGCTAGGTCAATTTTTTTTGATGCCGCTTGATTAATGGCTTCTTCCCCGGTGTAAGCTTCCAG
Organism: uncultured Candidatus Bathyarchaeia archaeon; assembly: GCA_964487465.1. Lineage (GTDB taxonomy): Archaea > Thermoproteota > Bathyarchaeia > TCS64 > TCS64 > RBG-16-57-9. The sequence goes on along the minus strand of CAZAQI010000089.1, from coordinate 768 downwards.
TACCTTGTATCCAGTCTCTTCCAGTATCATCTTGAAAAAATGGACGATCATTTCATCGTCATCCACAACCAAGATAGAGGCATAGTCCAAGCTAATCAAGTTCGGATCATGAAGTTTACTTTATAATGACTATGGAGTCTTAGGGCTTACTAGAGATACAGATCATTGTTCCATAAAGTGTTGAATAATGTACTCTAGGAGAGTTTCGGCTTTGAGAGGTTTCTCAAAAAAGCCTGCTACCTTAATATTATTTCGTCTCAGTTCAACTACTGCATCTCTATATCCACTAATGAAAATTAGATTAACCTCTTTTTTCTTTTCAAGGATCTTTTTCGCGATATCCGTTCCCTTGATTTGGCCGATGCGGTAGTCTAGTATGATTAAATCCTGTTTTTTATTGTCCAATTGTTTCATTAGTTCCTCTATATCATTGGCAAGATCGACGTTAAACCCATGTTCTTCAAAAATGTATTGGAACCCTTCAAGAATCGCAGGGTCGTCATCCACAAATAATAGTTTTTTAACGCTGTTTTTATCATGTTGACTATTGTTAGCCTCTAACTGGGATTCATCGGTGAAACAATCAGTTATTTTCATCCCATTAATGTTCTGTATTGGATATATAATAGGAATGCGTTGAAACGATGTGGAACATGGGTTCTTCATGATACTACAAATATATATCATTGATACGTATTATTCATATATATCATCATTATATGATGGTTAAATATATTATGCTTATAAGTTCTTAACAAAAGATATCAG
>CAZAQI010000088.1:0-8349 GCA_964487465.1 uncultured Candidatus Bathyarchaeia archaeon | reverse complement strand
AATCTTGACATCACTATACCTTTAACATGGGATATACCAGAGTTCCTACTGGATTACGTTATAGACTGGCTGGTAGACGGGATCGTGAATAACCTACCGCCGCTTGTCTTATTCCCCGCATTATTTACGGAAACGATACCTGATACATCGATTACCGTAGAGGCGACGGTTAACAAACTATTCATAGATGAGCCTGAAGCATTGGTGGCTGCAAATATCGAGACTTCAAGCATAGGCACTTATGCGCCCTACTGGGCGAACAAGAACCCTGAGAGTCTTGAAGTTCATACACGTGACTGTGAATGGGCTCATAGAATCGCCTACCGTAACAGAGTCTTTTACTGTGATCTTGAGGAATCTTTTGCTGATGGATATGATGGATGCGCTTATTGTCTACCTGATTATCATCACAGGTAATCTCTCCTTTTTTTATTAATTATCAATATGTTTCTGTGAAAAATAGTTAATTAGAAAAGATTAGTCGGTTGAATCTTCATCATCGTCACGGTCTTCTCTACCATGCTCGGATTCACTCTGTGGCTCAATTAGTTCTTCTATCTCATCCTCAAGAGTATCAAGTTGGTCCTCGATATCCTCTAGGTCTTCCTCTGAATCCGCCTCATCCAGCGCCTGTTCCAATTGATCGAGCCTTGTCTCATATCTTGTGGTGTTCCCTTCTTGTTCCCCACGGTGTTCTCGGAGTTTTTCCCGGAGTTCATTGATCTCTTCAAGGAGTTCTCTTTTTTCTTCTTCAAGCTCTCTTCTAGTCTCATCCTGTTCCTCGACAAGTTCTTCCTTATCGTCAATAGCGTCATCCACCTCGTCGATGATCTCGTCTGCTTCATCGATAAAGTCCTCAGCGGATTCATGGTCATCTGATTCAATACTTGTTTGCGCATCATCTAAAAGACTCGATGCCTGATTAAGATGGTCCACTAGTTGAGTTGTATTTACTCCTTGTTGACTAAGTGCCTCTAGGCGTTCACGATATTGGTTGATCTTGGACTCTTTCTCGGTTATATCGTTGAGTTTCTCTAATAACTCGTCATCAAGTTCATCATTATCTTTACCTACTCTCCGAGAGTCTTTAACAACCCTCTGTAGACGCTTCGATATATCTTTCAAGTCATCTCGTTCAATCTCCCCTGAAAGATTATCCAGGGAGACACGTAGTTCCTGGAATCTTTGTCTTATGGCTTCCCGGTCCTCGCCTGTGATATTGTATTTGTTCATCACTGTTTCTAGTTTTGTCTCAAGCTGGGATACTCTTTCACGGGTCTGATTGATGAATCGTTGAGTCTTCTCTAATCGTCTACTATTACTCATGCTTTGAAGTAATCCTGTGGCCTCTCCCATTAGCTGGTTAGCCTCGTCAAGCATCGTCTCAAAGTCATCTAATTCACCGGATTCAACCAGTGTCTCTATCTGATCTAGTATCTCTTCCGATTCATTCAGGTATTCCTTTGCCTCTGAGACATTAACTCCTTTATCCTCAAGGTCGGTGGCGAGTTCACGAAGTTTTTCAAGACGATCTTTGGCTCTCTCGTATCCACCTAGTTCAGTAAAAGTCTCCTGACCCTCATCCTCCGCATCAGCTAGTTTACTTGAAGCTTCACCATATTTATTGAAAGCCTCAGTTGCTTTCTCTACTGCTAACGCATAGTTTGCATTATCATATGCTTCTTGGGCTTCAAGGTAGAGTTCCTCCGCCTCGTCCAATGCTTCTTGGGCGTCCTCTGGTATGGATATGTTTCCACTGAACTGATTGTTCATTTCGGTCCTAGTCTTATCAAGGGCTTCCATGAGGTTATTGGCTACTAGACTCTGTCCCGGGTCTTGGGCGTACACAAAACCAATACTTGAGACCAGTAACGCAAGGGTGGCGAATAGCATTATTTTCTTTTTCATCTTCCAACTCACTGAGAACCCATACTTACGCATAGTATTAGAGGGACCCGTAGGAACCCTGCGGAACTCTGGTTTCATTCCATAGCCTCCTGCTCTTTAAGCCTTAGATAGGTTTCTCGACCAATCTTTGATGATTCAATGAATCCTTCTCTTTCTAGTCGGCGTACCATTCTCCACGCACTGGACTTTGGGATATCAAACCTGTCCCTGACCTCCGTGATAAAGGCTCCACCTGTCTCCTCAAGGTATCTCAAGACTGCTTTATCATCGGTTCTCAGATCCGGGTTCATATCAAAGACCCTGTCAAGGTCAATGTCGGGTTGGCCTTCATCAGGTCTATGGACGATGGTGTAACCACGTTTACGTAGTAGCCAGTAGAGAACCCCGATCACTATAATTAGGCTCATGGCCATGACGGGAATCCAGTTACGGGTCTCATTTACTGGTGCGTTTAAGATAAGTTCATGGGCCTCCAGAGCATACTCGTAGGCTTCAGTATAGGATCCATTAGTGTAACTTGTTTGAGCCTGATCTAGCAGACTCTGGGCCTCAACGAGGGCTTCTTCATCTACACGGCCTGACTCTTCCAGTATCAAGGTCTCTGTATCGTTAATCTGGTTCATAGCTTTGTCTGCTTGTTGCACGGTGTCCTTCGCTGAAGCGGATGCTTCCTGTGAGTATTGTTCTGATAGCACGTATTGTTCGCTCTGGTAGGTTTGTATCGCCTTCTCCAGTAATGCCTCAGCTTCATCAACCAGTATCCCTCTATCCTGAGCATCAATTACATCTGCTTTAGCTCTGTTTAGGAGGGTTAGAGCATGTTCACGAGTACCCGAGGATCCAAGCTGGTAGGTTATTTGGGACTCGCCGCTGGGCATAGTTATTACAGCTTGGTTATTGATGATGGTTAAGCCAATGGGTGATGGATTCATTCCAAGTAGGATAGTGTCAACGGGTAAAGTGTATACAACAGGTATACTGGAACTCATGCTCACGATCCACTGGGAGCCAGTCTTGTTGGTTAATGAATCCGTTAAATAAGATATGGTTATAGAAGTGGAGCCTAGAGAGTCTACCCGTATTCCTTCACTTGAGATTACCCAGTCCAGTAGAATATCATCCTGATCAAGGACCAGTAGGTCCCTGTATGATTCTCCTGCTAATGAGACGTTCACCTGTGCTAAAGTGATATCCGGCTCGACCACATACTCAACATCAACAACACCATCTCCGTAGACTTTAACGAATAGAGACTCGGGTGAATAATCCTGTCCGTAAACCGGTGCAGGATAAAAACTTGACAATATTGCTATAACAATTATCAGATTTGCTAGCTTTTTCTTCATCAGAGTCCCCCTCACAATATATTACTTGATGTTGAAAAACTGTATTATATAAACCGGTTAAATCCAGAGAAATAGCTTAAGGAGGTCCACTTTGGGCGCCTTTTCCCCTTTCCTGTAACCAGGAGGGCATCCCAATGTCTATGGGTGGACCCTCTGAAGGCGCGTTCTCCCTAATCCTTTGATACTCTTGGATCCTTTCTCTGAGCCTTAATGCAGTCTCATTAAGATTACTAGCATTCACTCTATTCCGGTTCATATCCCTTATCTGCAGTCCAATGTTTTGGGTGGAGGCGTTGAATGCTCTGTCGATCCCTTGTCTTGCCTGCACAGGAACTTTAGCCCTGACACGGGTGAAAACTTGTGCGTGGGTCATTGTTCTGTTTAAGAGCCACTGGTCTAGCTCTTTTGAGCCGTTAACCAGCTGGCGTGACCGATTCATCTGATGCATATATCCCTGTTTTAGGATTTCTAGGTCTTCAACGCGTGTGTCATTGGCCACTTGCTCCATCTCGGCCAACCTTTCCTCGGCTAGCTGTAGCCTTTTTTCTGCCTCTCCCTCTTTGCCGCCTCTAATCCTTGATAGGGGAACCTCTATACGTTCCTCAAGGAATCGCTCAAGGCCATACAGGGGGTGTTCAGGGGTCCAGCTTGCCGATGGTAGTTGAAACTCGTCGGGAACTGCGTAGACTTGGCTCATCATCATTGAAAAAATCATTAATGATCCGATTAGTGTCCTCATTTTTGTTCTATACTTCATTTATGTTCTATACTTGTATGTCTATGCAGGATAATTAAGAACCCCCTGAAACATATTGAAACCCTGGTTCCACGCATGGTTTGGTTGTCTCTTTTTCTCCACATTAGGAAAACCTATGGCGTCTTTTTCACGCTACGAGAATTAAGGTAGTGGATAACTGAGACCAGTATCACAGAGATGCTTATGATAGCTCCCCCTAAGATCGTTCTCTCTGTTGGTGCCTCCCCCATGATAAGGTAGTTTAGTGCTACGGTGACAACGGGTTGTGTGGATAGTAATATACTTGCAAGGCTTGCGGTGATTCTTCTCAGGCTCCACGTGAATAAGACGAATGAAAGGGTTGTTATGACTGCTCCAAAGACAAATAAAATACCCGTATTCCTAACCGTGAATGGTGTCGAGTTAAATAAGAGAAAAGGAGAGAAGACGACACCGGCCACCATGAACTGATACAGGGACATCTCGCTGCTACTGTATCCGTTTAGAAGTTTCCTGCTCAAGAGGTTTCTCAATGAAAAACAGAGCCCCGATAACATACCCCAGAGTATACCCCAGGTACTGGAGCTGCTAAGATTGAACCCTGGGGATATCAACCAGATACCCGTCAGCACAAATAGCGCTCCCACGAGATCAATAATTCTAAACTGTTCATCAAAGAAAAACGGCTCTAGGATTGAGGTGATAAAAGGATACGTGAAGAGGCTTACCACGGCGATCGCAACAGAGGACGCTTTGATGGCTACATAGAATAGATACCAGTTACCACTCATGAACAAACCGAGAAGCACCATCTTAGCTATATCCTCTCTGTTATGGAATACAAACAAATCCTCTCCCTTGACCCGTAGAAACAGGAAGAGCCCTATACTCGCGGAAACTCCTCGCCCCCATGAGATGACACCTGATGAGAACTCCAGTAATCCACCGAATACACCGTTTAGGCTAAAACCGATAGTAGCTGCCGCGATGCAGACATAGGTTAATAATAGTCTTCCCTTGTTGGACATGGCGTTCTCACATAGTTTGGTCGTCTATCTGTTTAAACATCGGGATCATTTACGCGTGTGATAGATTCGTAGACTAGTAACCGTGTACAATTGATACTAGTTTTTTATTAAATATTTTTCCAGTTTTATGACTGGTGTCTATTTAGTACAATATTTTATGAAAATAGTTTACAGGTTAGAAAAAGATGGGATTAGTGTAGGTTCTATCAGGTTCAGGAGACGTGAAGTGTATCTATTTTTTTCATAGTTTTCTAGAGTTATCTTTAAACCGGAATCAAGGCACCTGTGCCATTAATCATCTTATGAATTTAACTTGAATATATGGCATTACTGTGTCTTACTGTGGTCTAAAAAGATCAAATATTAAAAATAATTACATTGGTGTTAGTGGATAGTCTTTGTATGGTTAGATTTTTAGGTAAAGATTTGGTAAATGTGAAATCTGATTTTTTTTACTTGTACTTGTACCCTTTTTCATTTATGGATGTGTAAGTGGATGTCTGTTTCTGTAAACTAGTTGAATTGAATAAAAAGGGAAGAAAATAAATGGGCCTATTCTAGGACCATGATGGTGCTGTATACGGCTGGTAGCTGGCGTTCTATTGTTAAGACTGCTCCCGCGGATGGTCTTAACTCGACTCGGAACTCTTCATATGGGTGTGCATACACATCGTCCATTGAAGCTTGTGCTGGATCAACGCCAGTCGTGTTATTGAGCTGAGCAAAGTTTATCTCTACTTTGAATTTTTCACCGGTCTCGCAGAGACTATCCCCGTCATCATTGACGCCAGAGATGGTCATAATAGTGCCATTACTATTATACAACTCACCATGACATCTGGCGTTGGTATAGGTTGCTACTAGCTTACTGTCATCTAAGTCGACTGGTTCATGTCCCTGGCTGAGCTTGATGTAGAAAGTCAGCTTGGTTAAGTCAATATCCGCTTGGTCGCCCCCTGTTGAGCCGAATTGTCCGATTACTCCGCTGTCAACCAATAGGGCGCTGCTAGCTTCGCTCATACCGGATGAGATAACTGATTGGGCTTTTTCTGCTGTCAGGAATCCCATGTTTAGTACTACGAATGCGAAGGCTGCTGCTGTGATAACAAAAGCCACTAGGATGATGGCTGTCTCTATGCCAGTCATGCCTGGACGTTTCTTTAAGTTTATCATTTTTGTTCTGTCCATAGTATGGGTGCTGTGACCATTTCTATAAGGAAATGTATGTAGATATAATATACAACGTATGAGTAATCGATGACTAGATGGGGTTAGATGGTTTTTTGAATCCGGTTTGGTTGGTTCAACCTTTATATTTACATTAGTTTAGCACCAATAATGGTGTATGTGTCGGATACTCGTTGTTGATGATGAGGCTGATGTCTTGTTGCTTGCCCGGTAGATGCTTGAGTCTGAGGGTTATGAGGTTCATCCAGTGGAGTTAGGGGAAGGTGCTCTTGAGTTGTTACTTGAGGTGGTGATGCCCGGGGTGAGTGGCTTGGAGGTATGCAGGGTGATTAAACGGGATGAGGCTATGAGGGACGTGAAGGTGGTGTTATTCACCGCCTTGGGTGCCGAGGTTGATGCTGGATGAAGAAGATAAGGCTGATGATCACATCCTGAATCCATTCACTAGGAAAATCTTCTTGGAGACAATCGAGAAACAACTTAACATGCTAACAAAGGATTATGTTGCATAACTGGTGGGGTCATTTAACCCTGCTTCGATGAATGCTTTCTTGCGGTTATTACATGATTCACATACGCCGCAGTGAAGGGGCCCATCAAGGTAGCAACTCCATGTCTTAATGAGGGGGACGCCCAGCTTTACTGCCTCTTTAAGTAACCCTGCTTTACTCTTGCCACTATAGGGGGAAGCGATGTTGATTGGGCTCTCTGTTCCAAGCCGGGCTGCTGCCTGGAAGGCTTGATAGAATTCTTTTCTACAATCCGGGTAATATGGCTCGTCACTTCCGTGAGCCCCGTAGAAGATATGGTTTGCTCCAATTGCGTCAGCGTAGGCGACGGCGACGGCCATGAACACTCCGTTTCGGAATGGGACGATGATCGGGTCTGTGAATTGTTCTGTTATGGGTATATCATTGTCTGTGAGGCTGGTGACGCCTTGATAGATCTCTGACAGGGTTGAGATATCAACTATTCTATGGTTTATACCTAGTTCTTTAGCGAGTTCTTCAGCTATATTTATCTCTATTTGTGCTTTTTGACCATAGTTGAATGTTAATCCATATACGTCGTAGCCCTGTTTCTTGGCCCAGTAAGCAACGGTAACCGAGTCTGGTCCTCCGCTGAGGATGACTACTGCTTTTTCCATTATTCCCACCACCTGTATCTTGATTCAATCATCTTGAATATGGTTGCGCCCAGGACGTTGATTATTTGTTCGCTTATCAGCAACCCGGGTAGGGTTGAGACTATTGGGAGGTTAAATAATTGGTGTAGCATCCAGGATACGCTTAATGGTATTATGGTTGCGATGGTTATGCCGCAAAGATAATAGTTGTCGTTGAATCGCTTGGATATTGCGTGTCCAGCTAGTCCTGCTATTAGGCTCATCACTGGCATGAATAAGAGCTCATATGGCCCGGTGAATGGGCTGAATATGTTTGCTACTATCGTGCCAAGTGCGTATCCCGCTGCTAATGTTTTTTTCTTGGCTATTGCGGGGCGCAGGGTTCCTGCGACTCTAAACTGTAGTGCTGAAAAGGATATTGGCTGGAAAACTATTACCAGTACAGCGTATAGGGCTGCGTATACTGTTATTAATGATAGATCTTTTGTCTTCAGGTTTCTTCTCCTCCTTGCCACGGGGTTTATAGGGCGGAACGGGTAGGAGGACCCACTCACCCGCCATAACTCTGTTCCGGGTTTGCTTGTTTAAAAATATAGTGAGAAAAATCGGGGGTGGGTTTGCTTAGGCTTGTTCTTTTTTCTTGGATAGTAATGCTGCTCCAGCTAAACCGATTGCAATGAATGCTGTCGGTATTGGTATTCTCTCAATAAAGCTGGGTTCTGTGTCAGGCTCTGTGGTTTCTACGGTTTCTTGGATGGTCCATGTGCTGAAGTGATCTGTGTTTGCCTCTAGTACGTTGTTCTCGGTTAATGTGCTCTCTACGGGCATCCAGCCTGTTCCGTTCCAGAAGGCCCATTCTAGTTTAGCGATATCAAGACCCTTGTTCTCTATCTCTTCTGGGTCGAGTTCTAGGCCTATTTTTGCGTCGTTTATGGTTGAGTTGGGATCCATCTCATAGTAGACCCCCAGATGCTTCTCAGGTACATCAACGCCGGATGGTGTTGATACTCTCAGGTT
>CAZAQI010000087.1:0-8416 GCA_964487465.1 uncultured Candidatus Bathyarchaeia archaeon | reverse complement strand
GATGTAATATTTCTCAGATAGTCTCCTACTGGGCAAACGACACAATAATTATCGACCATTCACGAATTGGAAGAATCTCTTTATGGTCGTATAAGCTATCGCTGGATGTAAGTAACAGTGTGATTGATGAATTTGAGATGGATGATGTCTGGTTTAAACCATTCAAGGCATACATAAAGGATTCATGTATAGGGTTTTTCAGACCTGGGCTTGGAAACGAGGAGCCTAATGAATATGTTATGGATAATGTTACCTTATTGGATGGACTCGGCTTCAAGGTAGGTGGTAATACGCCTGAAGGTGGAGTGGATTTACATGGAGAATTGCGTTTAGGGGATGATTTCTCTATTAACCAGACGAGGGTAGATGGATACGCTATTATTAACAAATTTTATCCGGTCTTCGTTAACTCGTCCACGGGTCCTGTTGCTAATGTATCACTGGTTGCGAGTATTGGTAACCGTACTCTCTGGGCTGGAGAGACCAGTAGGGATGGGAGCGCTGAGGTTCCGGTTAGGTTTGTTAGCATATTTCATCTTGTTAGGCCCTATAATGCATCTGGGCCATCTGTGATTCAATCATATAACATAACGGATACGGTTACTTTATCATGGAGTGCTGCAGGTAACGAGGGATCTCTCGATCTGGACTTGTTATCAGATACCCCGATAGTTATTGAGGTTCCTGATGGATCCGGAAATGGTAACCTACTTGTTCTAGCACTTGTAGGGATAATCGTGGTCGCAGTAATCTTCTATAATAAAAGATGATTTTCATGTAACAAGCAGGTTGAGTTTCCATCAGTATGAAAAATAATATGGGTTTTGTTACCCGGTTGCGATTAATGTGTATGTGTCTCCTTCGTTGGGTGTGTTGACGAATCCGTTGGCGTTTGTGTCACTCCATTTGACTATTATCCATTCAATGGGATGGTTCTCTAGTTCTGGTGCTAGGACGGTTTCAAAGTATTTTCCCGCAGCGTATGTGCCTTGCCAGCCAAAGCCATAGCAGAGTAATACAGTACAGCCTTTGCTATCCATGTAGAGTTCTATTACGAACATATCTTGGTCTTCATTTATGACGGCCTCTGGTAGCATCGCATTAGGGATAGGCGCACCTTCTCTGGTTAGGAAATAGTTCACGTCATATAATCCATAGTATGCTATAGGGGCTCTGTCATCCATTCCGGTGGTGTCCATCTCCGCGTATTTCACTACAGGGTTGACTATGGGGCCTCCAAAGCTCAGTATTCCTTCACCCTCTAATCCGATGCTCTCTCCTGTTTCCTGGTTGACGTAGCCGGGGTCTAGGTCTGTTCCCTCTAGATATGATTCGAGTTTTGTAGTGATGTAGGCTGAGGATAGCCAGTCGCTCACCATAGCCGGGTTTGTGTCTAGAGGCTTATCTGTTTCCTGGGTTGGGTATACTGTTTTCCAGTTCATGGTGAATGTGAGGTATTTTAAGTCGCTTAGCAGGGCATCTGGGTGGTAAAGTGTATTTTGCCATGGTTCAAATATGATAGAGTCAACCTTGTTTCCTGTTCCGGTTGGGTTGTAGTCTGGGTGGTATGGGCCGCTGGGGTCTCCCCACCAGCAGTTTTGGGCATTGATCGTGGATTCGTAGCTGTCGGCTCCCTGGTTGTTCATGGAAACCTCGCAGTATTTGAGGATGAGTTGGGAACGCCATGAATCTACTCCTGCGTCAAGGTTGTATTGGATAAGGCTGTTTACTACTGTGCCGTCGCTATTGTATGTGTATACTCCGTCGTTGTTATTGGTGATGTTTGTTTTTGAGACGTAGCAGTCTTTGCTTCCTTTAGCGTAGATTCCTTTTGTGTTGTTATGGGTGGTTGATTTGGTTACGCTGATGTCTTCCGAGTATCTTAGGGATACTCCGTCGCCGTTGTTGTTTTTTAGTGTGCAGGATTCTATTACGGATTCCTTGCACCTTGAGTAGGTGACTCCGTCGTTAGTGTTGTCGTTGATGTTGGAGTTCCAGGTGAATACTTTGGTTGAGAGGTAGACTTTTACTCCGTTATAGTTGCTGGAGGCGTTTACTCCGGTTATCCAGGCTCTGTCACAGTTGATTAGGTATACTCCGTCTTGGCAGTTGTTGATCTTTGTGTCTTGGATCCATATGTCACGTGAGTCGATGGCTGATACGCCGTCGTTGGTGCAGTCTTGTATTGTGCAGTCTTGGATATGGGTGTAGTCGGCGTTTGATAGGTAGATTCCGTAGACTGCGTTCTGTATGGTTAGGTTTTGTAGTTGGACGTATTTGGCTGTGATATGTATGGTGTTGAAGTCGCCGCTGCCGTCGATGATCACGTTTCCGGTTCCATCGCCTTTTATTGTGACTTGTTTGTTGATTTCAAGGTTTTCGATATATATCCCTGGGCGTACTAGGATTGTGTCACCTGGGTTAGCCGCGTTTATGGCTGATTGTATTGTTCTGTATTCTGAGGGTACTATGATGTCTGTGGCTGCGTTGACTGGGGTTATGGTGTTGATTGCTATGGATACTATTAGTATTAGGGATATGTATCGATAGTTGTTCATGTTTATCTTTTAGTAATGGATGAAGATGAGGTCGTTGTAACATGGTTACAAATTGTTAGGTTACGTTGAAAAAAGACGGTTTAGCTAGATACTTTGACTATAAATACCCAGTTTGTTTACTCTAATAGTGTTCTGTGATAAGATATAGGTAATTTTGTCCGGTAGGGTTGTTCCTCCTTAGTCTCATAAAGTTTTTCTAAGGATTATGTTTCTAGGTAATGTGTTTTCTCTAGGTTTTAATAGAAAATATAATATTAATGTACAATATTTTTAGTGTATGAAAGAATCATCTATGACTAAAGAAAAAATGTTACGCCGTCTAGTGTGTATGTGTACTTTTTTCTTAGTCTTATCATCAACGTTTGTATGTGTGCAGGGAGCAACGGATCAAGATTATCCATTAGAGGTCACGGTTGGGGGGACTACGTATCTTTTTGCCACCCACACTGGGAGCCATACCTCTGGTAACTGGATCGAACTTACTGGAGGTTCGCCGATACCGTTACCTAGTATTACCCTCAGATATGACGGGGTAGATTCTGTTGACTATGATAAACTTGGGTTGGTTGAGATTGATACGGACACCAGTTTTGTCGGTCATACTGTGCTGTATCCTTTTAACACGCATCCAGTTTACGTGGCGGGTAGTGATGTTGGGTATAGGATATGGGGTTCTCCAAGCCTTGATGGTTCTAGTGTTGAGGTCCGGTTGCTGAAAGTTAATGATCCTTATGACTATGAGGAGGCTGCTTCGGATCTTTACCGTGGGGATAATACGTTGTTTGAGTCATTAATCGATAACTGGGAGGACCGTGTGACTGGTGGGAGTTTCAATGGAACTGGTGATTATTCGGGTAGTTTTTCGTCTGTTGCTGCTGGTGATTATATCCTGTTGGCTTTAGATGAGTCTGGCCCTACTAGGCTATATGCTGCTACATTTGTAGAGGTGCTTGATGGAGACTTGACTGCCTCGGTGCCGGTTTCTGAGGTGGATGAAGGTGATTACTTGGATATAGATCTGAGTCTTAGTGGAGGGGAGACGGGGTCTCATATTTTTGGAGGTGTGATGGTTAGGGAGTCAGCTTATAGTGCGTTCGCGGAGTTAACGAGTAATGGGAGTATTCCCGGTACAGTGGTTACGGTTAATGATGCATTGATGATTGAGGGAGGTGGATCTGGTTTCAGTTTATTCATGGGTGGGTTGGATGGCTTGGATATTGATGGTGCTACTAGCTTCATGTCCGAGGTGCTGGATGGTGATGAGTACTGTATTGGCTTCACCACTAGTACGGGCTCTAATTCAGCTACTTTGTCTTTGAATACTGATGGTCTCTCTGAGGATGACTATATCTTGTTGCTAGGTGTGTGGGATAATAGCGGTGATCTTGGTTCAGGTAACCGGGTTCTTGGTTTTACATGGGACACGGTGTATGTGGATAGACCGGTTTTTCTTCCTCCTATAATTCCTCCACCTGAGGTTCCAACGCAGGAAGAGTTTGACGCCATGTCCCCGGAGGAACAAGCGGAGACTATTCTCGGGTTGGATACAGAGGAGGCTGTGTTGTTGCTTGAAGGGGCCTCATCAGAGGATGCTGCGCTGGTGATGGATAACATAGATAGGATGACTGCGGTTACGCTCTTGGAGGCATTGGATATGGGTGATGCGGTTGAGATACTCGGGTTGACGGATACGGGTACGGTGGCTGAGATCTTATCTTTATCCAGTACAGAATTGGCTGCGGAGATACTTACAGAATTAGAGGTCAATAAGGCGGCTCAGGTGCTGACGGAGATGGGTGTCGAGATTGCGGGGTCTGTTATGGAGCAGGTGACGGGTACGGGTGAGGTATCTGCTGGAGCATTAATGATGAACACGGTTGATGAAACACTTGCTGGTGACGTGTTACTGGTTTTACAGCCAGTCACTGGGGCCAAGGTGCTCAGGGAGATGGCGGTGCATGATTTAACCTCAGCTGCGATGGGGCTTGAGGCAGCTGTGAAACGTCAACTGGAGACCGTTGACCCGGTGCAGAAGGAAGTCTATAGGCAGAAACTGAAGAATACTATTGAGAACCCGGAGCTAGCGGTTGATGATTTGGTTGATTTGTTTCTTGAGATAGCGGATCTACCGGAGACCCCTAGTACTGTTGCAGAGATATTCGAGATACTTGAGACTTCTACTGTTGTTGAGGTTGTTGAGGTTATGGTGGCTGAGGGAGGCGAGGAAGAGGTTGGTCTTGTGTTTGGTTTCCTTGGTGTTGATGCGTTACAGGAAATTTATAGTGCTTTATCCAGTGCTACTCGGGCGGTTATTTATCCGTATCTGGACACGGAGACAACCGGGGATCTGCCTCAGCTAGGTATATTCACGGTGACAAGTCTAGTTGTGTCGGAGGCTGTGGTTGAGCCAGGTGAGTCGGTGTCTGTCTCGGCGGTGGTTGAGAATATTGGAGATGAATCTGATACCACTAGAGTCAGTGTAATTGTTAATGGTGTCGAGTATGACTCGGAGATCATAACCTTGGAGCCAGATATGTCCATCGGCCTTGAATGGAGTATAACAGAGACAGTTGAGGGAGCCTACAATGTTATGGTTTTGGGTGAGACAGTGGTTTTCACTGTTGAGGCTCCACCCATGCCAGCAGAGTTCACGTTAAGCAACCTAGAGGTTTCCCCCGTTTCTATACAGGCGGGTGAGAATGTAACAGTCAGTTTCACGGTTGAGAACATCGGTGAGTTAACAGGAGACTATAGCGTAGAGTTGATGCTAGATGATATGTTGGTTGAATCGTTGACCGGGTCATTGGATGGTGGAGAAAGCACCAGTGTGGTTGCCACGGTGACGAGTGAAGCTGAGGGCACTCACACCGTTAGGGTTGATGGCTTGGAAGCCGATTTCAGTGTGGAGATTCCGCCGTCAGGGTTCCCCGTGACAATCATAACCGTGGTAGTAGCTATCGTAGTATTTGCTGCCGTTGGTTATATGTATCTTCAGAGACAGCGATAAACCACCCTTTTTTCTTTAAACACCTATATGATAATGGTTAGAGTATGTCCCATAGGCCATGTCTTGATGTTGGTACTCTTGTTGCTAAGGGAGACAGCGATATAAGATTCAGCTAGGAGATTATTCGAGGGATTGGTTTCTCTATGCTTATTCTAGTGTATTCTGGGGGATTTGGTTGTAGGGTTTGAGGTTTAGATTTCTATGATGGGATTAGTATAATATGATTTAATATTTAGTATATGATTAACGTTTATGAGTGCGGGATGAGCAATAGTTCAGTTTATAGTTTTGAGGAGGCTTGGCTATTCCTGGAAAAATACGGATATATTATCGTTGATATAGATGCGGGTGAAAGCGTTGAGCTTAGAGCTGGGTTCACCAAACAGGGTAACCGCGTGAAGAAGGTTATCAGAGTAATAACTGGTGAAGAGGAGACAAGGCTGGATGCTTTGTCTTGGGGTCAGGAACAGGGATTAGTTGATACTCGGTTGTTGCGTGAAAAGTTATCAGCTTTCATTAATACTGCTTATGTTGGGAAATGAGTTCACTGGGTTGTTGATGCCTCCAAGATCGGGGGGGATCGGTGGAAACTTTTATCCAGTGTTCTCATTTAACTCTTAGCAGTCACTCAATATAAAATGGGTGTTGTTGTTGTGGGTGTGTGGGTGGTTTATTTATGAGTGATTTTTTCTACAAAAAGTAACGTGTGGTCTTTGGATAGACTTTTTCAAAATCATGGTTATCAAATATTTTCCTGGGTCATGATAAAAGGTCAATAAAGAGATTCCACTTTTATCGCTGTTTCTATCCTTTTTCTCGTTTTTTATTTAGCAGGGTTTAGGGTATGCGGCTGAGGGCTGTTTTAAAGTCCTCTTCAAGGTCACTGTAATCCTCTATTCCAACTGATATCCTCACTAAACCCGGGTCTATACCTATCTTTTTCTGCTCCTCTTTGGGCATGTTACCGAAGATAGTTATGGATGGTACTGTGGCGATGGTGTCTACGCCGCCGAGTGATGTGGCTAGTTTGACTAATTCGAATCCTTTGAACAGTTCTGTTAGTGTCTCCATGCCTCCTTCTGTCTCAAAGCTTAGTATGCTTCCATAGTCTTTCATTTGTTTACTGGCTAGGTTGTGCTGTGGGTGGGTTGCGAGTCCGGGGTAGTATACTTTTTTGATTTTCGGTGAGTCTTGTAATAGTTTTGCCAGGGCGTTTGCGTTTTTGTTCATGGTTTGCATGCGTAGTGAGTATGTTTGCATGCCGGTGATGAGGAGGAAGGCTCCGAAGGGGTCTAGTACTTGTCCGTAGATTATTCGTGATCGTTTCATTAATTTGATGTGTCTAGATGAGCCTGCTGCGGCTCCGCATATTACGTGGTGGTGTCCTGATAGGGATTTTGTTGCGCTTTGTACGACGATGTCTACGCCTTGTTCTAGTGCGCGTTGGTTCATGGGTGATGCGAATGTGTTGTCGAGTATGGTTGTTATGCCGTGTTTTTTTGCTGTGTTGGTTGCTTTTTGTAGGTCGACTAGTTTTAGTAGTGGGTTTGTTGGGGTCTCTAGGTAGATGAGTTTGGTTTTTTCGTTGATATGCTCTTCTATTGTTTCCGTGTTTTCTGTGTCGTAGAATCTTGTTTTGATGTGTCTTGTGTTTTCTAGGTTTTTTAGGAAGCTGTATGAGTCTCCGTAGAGGTCTCGTTGGGCGATTATTTCGTCTCCTGCGTTGACCTGGCTGTTTATTGAGGCTGTTATTGCGGCCATTCCTGCGCTGAAGACTGCTGCGTCTTGTGAGTTTTCTAGGGCTGCTATTTTCTGTTCTGCTGCTCTCTGGGTGGGGTTGCCTGAGCTTGAGTAGGTGTATCCTTTTTTCTCGATGTGTCTGGGTATGAGTGAGGGTATATCGGGTACTTTGTACGTTGTTGTCTGGTATATTGGGGTGGCTACTGAGTTCCAGGCTGGGTCGGTTTCTGCTCCCGCGTGCACGCATATGGTTGAATATCCATGTTTCTGTTTGATGATCATAGTTTCATACTGTTATTTTGTTGATTTATATTATTGCAGAGAAAGGTTTAGCGGGTTTATTGGGCTGTGTTATTCTGGTTTATTCGGTGCTTTCTTTGTTATCTGATTGGGTTTCTCTGTGCATTTTGTAGGTTTTCATTAATGATTTTAGTACTCCGAGGAATACAGGGCCGTAGAAGATCCCTGGAACTCCTAGGGTATATACACCGCCTAGGATTCCCAGTAGTAGTACTGTGGGGTGCATCTCTGAGTTGGTGTCTACGAGTAGTGGTCTGAGTATGTTATCTGTTAGGCCTACGATTATGAGGCCATATGTGAGGAGGAAGGCTCCGTGGGGGATCTTGTTTGAGGCTAGGAGGTAGATTGAGGCTGGTCCCCATACTCCTATGGATCCGATGAATGGTATTATTGAGAAGAGGAGCATTATGAAGGTCCAGAAGAAGAGGTTTGGTATTCCGGTGATTAGTAGCCCGATGGCTGCTACTAGGCCCTGTATGATGGCTACTAGGATGTGGCCTCGGGTGACGGCGGTTGTGATCATGGTGGTGTCCTCTAGTAGGTTGGTTTTTACGTTGGCTGGGAGTGGTGCGAGGTCTAGGGTCCAGGTTGTTAGTGTCTGTCCGTCTTTTAGGAGGTAGAATTGGAGAAAGATGAGGGTTGTTACGCCGATGACTAGTTTTATGACGCGGTCTATTGCTGCTGAGATGTTACCGTAGATGAGGGTGAGTATGTTCTTGATGCTGTTTCGTATGGTCTGTTCTATGTCTATGTCTTGGCCTGTGTAGTGTTTTATCTGGTCTTGGAGGCTCTGGAAGTTTATGGTTTCCTG
>CAZAQI010000086.1:0-8455 GCA_964487465.1 uncultured Candidatus Bathyarchaeia archaeon | reverse complement strand
TAACCACACTGGTGCTACATATACTGCCGCTTCCTATGCCGACTCTTAACCCAGCTACGCCGTCAAGCTGTGTGATTATATCCTCAGCCGCCTCATATGTCCCAATATTACCTACGATAACCTCAGCGTCAACCTCCTTGATGATCTCCTTGGCTCCATCAAAGCAGTTCTTGTTATGAAAGTGACTGACATCAAGCACAATTATATCCACATATTTGTCTATTGCTCTCGCCCTGGGGAGATCAAAAGGACTGATAGCCGCAGCACAGATAAGTCGACCCTCCTCATCCCTGATAGCATCCTGGAACTTGCCCTTAAGGGTGATATCCTTCATCGTGATCAAACCCTGTACCCGGCCCTCCCTGTCAACTATGGGGAGTTTCTCTATCCTATGCTCGTGAAGAATCTTTATCGCCTGCTCCAGATCCGTCTCCTCTGTCCCAGTTATTACATCCTCCGTCATAACATCCTTAATCAAGAGCTCATGCTCAGCTAACCGCACGTCTCTCCAAGTAACTATTCCCTGTAACCTGCTCTCATCATCCACCACTGGGAAGCCCTTAATGTCATGCTCCTTCATCTCTCTGAGAAGCTCCTCCACCGTGATATCAGGTGATACAGTGATTACGTCCCTAATGATTACTGCCTCTGCGCGTTTAACCCTCCTCGCCATCTCCACTTCCTCCTTGGCGCTACAGTTCCTATGTAAAACACCGAGAGCTCCCTGCCTGGCTAATGCTATAGCCATCTGGGCCTCGGTTACTGTATCCATGGGGCTTGCGATAAGTGGGATATTGACTTCGATGTTCTTGGTTATCCTACTCATTACATTAGCGTCACTGGGCTCAAGAGTAGTCCAGCCAGGTAACAAAAGAACATCATTAAATGTGAGGGCTTTTTCCGCATTCTCAAATTTTCCACGGAAACCCATTCATTTACACCATTTTAAAGCACCTTCTCCGTTACGCGCTTAATATAGTTTCTGGTTAACGTAGACTGAAAATTAACATCAAATTGCAAATAGTCAGGGATACTCATTTTAATCATCCTATACTGTACTTTGTGTTCTGGTGTTCCTTTGAAGAAAATAAAGACAATGTGCGCACGTGACTGCCCCGACGCCTGCTGGCTAGACGTAACCGTAGACAATGACACCATCATAAAAGTAGAGGCTAGCACCGACAACCCCTTCACAAATGGATTAACATGCCCCCGAGCCGAGGCTGACCCCACCCACACCACCAGTATGGAGCGGGTACTATACCCTTATACCAGAAAAACCAGCCCCGAAACCGGGTACAATAAAATAGAATGGAGTCAAGCACTCGACCAAGTTGAGGAAAAACTCAGATACATCTTACAAACCCATGGACGAGACTCGATCCTACTCCTTGACTACGCAGGCAACACAGGCTATCTCACCATCGGCTACAGTAAGCGCCTCTGGAACGCCCTCGGCGTCACCATGACTGATTACACCGTATGCTCCGCAAGCGGACACGCAGGGATCCGACTCCACTACGGCTTAACCTATGGATCCAAACCCATGGACCTCACTGAGAAAAAGAACATCATCTTCTGGGGATTCAACGCCAAGACCAGCAGTCCACATCAATGGGCACAGGCGACCAAAGCCAGAAACATAAACGACGCCAAGATAATCGCTATCGATCCCCGTGAATCCGATACCGCAGAGTTGGCTAATCTATGGATATGCCCGAAACCCGGCACAGATGTGGCTCTGGCCTATGGCATCGCTTACTATATAATAACCAATAACCTGGTGGACCAAGGCTTCATAGAGAAACACACCATCGGATATGAGACGTATATAGAGGAAGCCCTGAAATGGGCCCCTGAACGCGTACAAAAAGTCACAGGGGTAAGCTGGGAAGGGGTAAAAGAACTTGGCAACCTTCTCCGTAACTCCCCCACGGTATTCATGATAGGCCTAGGATTAAACAAGAGTCTAACAGGCGCCGAATCATGCAGAGCAGTCTCACTATTACCCGCCTTACTGGGAGAACACCGTGGATTCTACTACACTAACAGCAGCGGCCCCCTAATCGATGGTGACATCTATGGGGGCACATTAACAGACAAGAAACCAAGAGTAGTGAGCATGATAAGCATCGGGGAAAGACTCGCAGCCGGGGAATTCAAATTCGTCTACGTGGTTGGGATGAATCCTGCTCTAACCCTTCCTGATAGCAATAACATCATTAAAGGATTCAAACGAGACGACTGCTTCCTAGTAGTCCACGATACTCACCTCACGGAAACCGCGAAGCTAGCAGATATCGTACTCCCCGCTACCACCTACCTTGAAAAAACCGATGTAATAATCTCAGACTCACATCCCAACGTCAGGTTAGCCTCTAAAGCCATAGAGCCGCTAGCTGAGAGCCGAGACGAACACCCACTAATGCAGGAACTCGCCAAGAGACTAGGCGTAAATGAACCATGGGTACACGTGGACCCATGGACGGATATGATGAAAAACTTCCAGGACGCCTTCAAAGACGGAGAATTCAGAGACCTACTAGACGGTAAAACCCTAACGCTAAGATACAGGCCAATGGATGAATACCAGACTCCCTCGGGTAAGATCGAGTTCACACCAACAACCGTACAAGAAGGTGTATCGCCTCTACCACATCAAATAGAGGTAAACCTAGAGGATGATGAACTGATAATGCTGAACAGCGCCCTCCCCCAGTATACTCACACCCAGTTCAGAGATGTATACGGTGATATTCCCTGCACTATATGGGTCAACCCCCGAGACGCGGAGAAGCACAACCTCACTGATGGCGGAAAACACTGCGTCTACAATGAACAAGGAAAACTCAGGGTTAATGTAAAGATAACTAATAGAATAACACCGGGAGTAATCTGGGCCCCCAGAGAACTAATAGATGAGACAGGAAACCCCCAGAACAGCCTAGCACCTGGAACCCCCCAGAAAATAGGCGGAGGCCCCATATTCAACACTATCAAAATAAAGTTCAAGCAGTAACCATTTTACCCTCAACCCAGTTTTCTATGTGACATGAAGATCCTTGAAGACATAAGAGTACTTGACTTAACCCAGTTCTGGTTCGGACCCTTCTGCACCATGATGCTAGCCGACCTCGGCGCCGAGGTAATAAGAGTAGAGCCCCCATGGGGCAGCGTAGACCGATTAGCAGACGCTTACACCGTGGGGGGAAGCAGCTACACTTTCCACCAGCTAAACCTGAACAAGAAAGGATTAACCCTCAACCTGAAAACAGAGGAAGGCCTCAGAGTATTCAAGGAACTCGTACCCGAAGCAGACATCATAGTCCAGAACTTCAGACCCGGAACCATGGAACGCCTAGGTCTCGGCTACGATGTTCTAAAAGAACTAAACCCAGGACTCATCTACGCTGCACTAAGCGGCTTCGGACAGACAGGTCCCTACAGGGAACGCCCCTGTTTTGCACCCATAGCCGAGGCCATGAGCGGCCACAGCAGACTAACAGGAGACGGCGTGGATCCTGATGGGCCGCCAATCGAGATGGCTCAAGCCTATGGTGACCTCGGCCCTGGATTATTCGCAGCCATGAGCATAATAGCTGCCATCAGACACCGTGACCATACAGGAGTAGGTCAGATGATTGATGTCGCCCAGCTTGACTGCATGACATCCCTGAACATGGCCATAACCGGGTACACATTATCCGGTATGCTCCTACACGAGATCAAAGAAAAATACCCCATGGCCCGCGGCTTCGGTGGATTATTCAAGACAAAAGACGGGTACATCCGATTGGCAAGCTTTAGCCCACGGTTGATCGATGACCTACGTGAATATATGGGGGTAGAAGAGGTAACAGAGGATCTTATAGAGGAAAAAGTCCGTGATATGACTCGAGACGATGCAGTAGAGTACTTTGTTAAAGCCAAGGTACCTGTAGCGCCAGTTTATAACGTAGATGACGTGATTAAAGACCCCCATCTAATTGAACGTGATATGTTCACTACCGTGAAGCACAAGAAAGCCGGAGAAATCAAGGTAGTAAACTTCCCGGTAAAACTCAGTGAGACCCCTGGAGAAATAAGATCAGCATCCCCTGTGATAGGGGAACATAATGAAACCGTCTTAAAAGAGGTTCTCGGATATAATGATAAACAGATTGAAACCTTGAAGAAAGCTGAAGCGATATCGAGGTAAACAAGATGAGATACGATATAACCAGCATCATAGAAGACTACCCAGAGGTTCACATAGGTGTACTCGTTGGCAGCGAAATGGATAACACGAGAAATATCCCCGAGCTCCCTCAACTCCAGAGAGACGCCATAAACCGTGCACGAAACGAGATCGGCGACAAGCCACCAACGAAACACCCCCACATATCCTCTTGGAGGGATATCTACCGAAGTTTCGGGACAAAAGCCGGGGATTACCGGCCATCAGCCGAAGCTCTTGTGAGACGATGTATCAAAGAGGGTAAGCTTCCACGCATCAATAACGCAGTAGATCTATACAACCTGATATCAGTAAGACACATTATCCCCATGGGCGGCTTCGACCTTGATCAGATAGCAGGTAATATTTATCTCAGATACAGCTCTGGTGGAGAGAATTTTAAGCCCCTAGGATCAGGTAAAACCGAGGAAACATACGAAGGGGAGATTGTTTACGCTGATGACCAACGAGTCCTAACTAGGCGCTGGAACTACCGGGACGCGGAAGTCACCAAGATCACTAAAGAAACCAGTAGCTTGGTGATGTTTCTGGACGCTTCACCCCTGATAAGCATTGAAACAGTTAGAAATGCTATGGATGAACTGTGTTCACTTTACAAGAAATATTGTGGTGGAGAATACTCCACTTTTTTATCCGGTAAAGATGAACCCGTGATAGAATTAGGGAACTAGGCCTCCACATTATACTTATCGTATAGTTTCTTCAAGAGGCGGTTCAACTCTCTTGCCCTTTCCTCGGATTCACTTGGCTTCAGCTCGGTGCACTCGTATCCTACGACCTCACGCATGTACTTCACGTTTTCTTCGCAGAAGACAACTGTTCCATCGTCTTTGATCTTCTCTATGCCGTCAATCTTGCCGCCTTCCTCGTTAATACGAATAGCCTCTTCACGCGAGATATCTGGTAATACGATCTCTGCGCCTTTCCGGCTTAGCCTCGTCGGGTATCCCCCTGGTAACCCCTCAACTCCTGTAACACAGGTATGTACCTCGCCTGTATCATGATAGATAGCTAGGACATGTTTCAGGAAGCTACTGGCTGTTCTCATCTGGT
This sequence comes from uncultured Candidatus Bathyarchaeia archaeon, assembly GCA_964487465.1. Taxonomy (GTDB): domain Archaea; phylum Thermoproteota; class Bathyarchaeia; order TCS64; family TCS64; genus RBG-16-57-9. The sequence goes on along the minus strand of CAZAQI010000086.1, from coordinate 3,165 downwards.
CCACGAGGGCGCTCTTGTACTGCGTTACTTCACCGTAACCAGCTTCTTGGTATAGTTTTGTGATCTTTTCATTTGGCCACTGATCGGAGACATCTTCCCCGTCAACAATCACTTTGACATAATATGGGCCACTCATTCGAGCAGTATAGTATGCTCCATGATGTCCTACCCCGTAGAGTTGCACGGATCTAAAGGGTACATTCATCTCTCGGGCGATAACCCTCTTGACCCGTCCTAGTCCGAGATCCATGTTACCCCCACCACAGGTTGGCTCTAATCCGAGTTTACTTAGAACGACGTTTGTTGCATCCGGGAACGCTCCATTAACTACATTGGTATCGATCCCGGATTTCTTGACCGCGAGCATCAGTTTATGAGCCAATGTGAGGTGGTTAGGCAGCCAGGGCCCGACTGGTCCCACCTTCTTGTAATCCTCTGGTGGTAGGAGCCGGGTTATCCACCAGCTTCCCAGACTGGCCAAGTTACATATCACCTTAGGTTTATGCTCTTTCAGGAACTCGGATGTTCCATCTATATCGAATAAGTCTATTTTCTCAAAGCTGAGATCTGGGTAAAACCCAAAGTTATGAGCTGTGTGAAGCGCTTCCTCGATCTCATGTTTTCCCTTTTTTTCGTCAACGTCTGCACCGATAACCTTGATGGGATGTCCCATGCTGGCTATCTGATAGACCATATCATGACCTACGCTACCTGCTGAACCAATTATTAGGATACTATCAAGCATATTAATCATAAAATTATGGTTTATTGAATATAAAAAGAATAAGAGGTTACTGGGTTACCCTGTATTTCTCATAGAGCTTGTTCAATAGCTTATCCAGTTCTTTTGCGCGTTCAGCGGATTCACTTGGTTTAAGCTCTTTACACTCGTATCCAACTACTTCGCGCATGTACTCGACGTTCTCATCTCGATACACCACGGTTCCATCGTCCTTGATACGTTCAATGCCGTCGTGTTGACCGCCAGCTCTGTTAATCTCAATAGCTTTATCGAGACCAATATCGGGAACAATGGGCTCTGCTCCGTCTTCGCCTAATCTACATGGGTATGCTCCCGGTAATCCATTAGGGCCCGGTACGCATTCCACTAACTCATTAGTATCATAGTATATCGCGAGGACGTTTTTCAGGAAACTAGCCGCGGTTCTCATCTGGTCGACTAGAGGTCCAGAATATTGTACACTCTTAGCGTACCCTGCCTTAGCGTACATATCACTGAGTTTCTCGTTAGGATATTTCTCAGTCACATCCTCCCCGTTGACAATGATCTTGACCCAGAATGGTGCATTCATACGCTTGGTGTAGAAAGCACCATGATGACCTACCCCATATATCTTGACATTTTTGTAAGGCACGTTCATGTCACGGGCGATAATCCGTTTATACCGGAATATCCCGAGATCCATGTTCCCTCCACCACAGACTGGTGCTAGCCCCAACTTGTCCAACACCACATTTGTTGCATCCGGGAAAGCGCCATTAACAACCTTGATATTTAATCCCGTTTTCTTCACAGCCTGCATCAACTTCATAGCAAGGGTGAGGTGATTGGGCAACCAGGGTCCGATAGGACCTATTTTCTTGTATTCCTCATCAGGGAGAAGCCGGGTTATCCACCAGCTTCCTAGACTGGCAAGGTTACAGATTACCTTAGGTTGTAGCCTCTCTAGTTTTTCGGCTGTTTCATCAACATCAAAGAGGTTTACCTTCTCAAAACTCAGATCAGGATAGAATCCGAGGCTGTGAGCGATGTGAAGACTCTCTTCGATCTCGAATCTTCCCTTCTCTTCGTCAACATCTGCACCGATTACCTTGATGGGCAGCCCCATGCTGGCTATCTGGTACATCATATCATGGCCCACGCTTCCCGCGGATCCTATAATTAGGATACTATCAAGCATATTAATCATAAAATTATGGTTTATTGAATATAAAAAGAATAAGAGGTTACTGGGTTACCCTGTATTTCTCATAGAGCTTGTTCAATAGCTTATCCAGTTCTTTTGCGCGTTCAGCGGATTCACTTGGTTTAAGCTCTTTACACTCGTATCCAACTACTTCGCGCATGTACTCGACGTTCTCATCTCGATACACCACGGTTCCATCGTCCTTGATACGTTCAATGCCGTCGTGTTGACCGCCAGCTCTGTTAATCTCAATAGCTTTATCGAGACCAATATCGGGAACAATGGGCTCTGCTCCGTCTTCGCCTAATCTACATGGGTATGCTCCCGGTAATCCATTAGGGCCCGGTACGCATTCCACTAACTCATTAGTATCATAGTATATCGCGAGGACGTTTTTCAGGAAACTAGCCGCGGTTCTCATCTGGTCGACTAGAGGTCCAGAATATTGTACACTCTTAGCGTACCCTGCCTTAGCGTACATATCACTGAGTTTCTCGTTAGGATATTTCTCAGTCACATCCTCCCCGTTGACAATGATCTTGACCCAGAATGGTGCATTCATACGCTTGGTGTAGAAAGCACCATGATGACCTACCCCATATATCTTGACATTTTTGTAAGGCACGTTCATGTCACGGGCGATAATCCGTTTATACCGGAATATCCCGAGATCCATGTTCCCTCCACCACAGACTGGTGCTAGCCCCAACTTGTCCAACACCACATTTGTTGCATCCGGGAAAGCGCCATTAACAACCTTGATATTTAATCCCGTTTTCTTCACAGCCTGCATCAACTTCATAGCAAGGGTGAGGTGATTGGGCAACCAGGGTCCGATAGGACCTATTTTCTTGTATTCCTCATCAGGGAGAAGCCGGGTTATCCACCAGCTTCCTAGACTGGCAAGGTTACAGATTACTTTAGGTTGTAGCCTCTCTAGTTTTTCGGATGTTTCATCAATATCAAAGAGGTTTATCTTCTCAAAACTCAGATCAGGATAGAATCCGAGGCTGTGAGCGATGTGTAGGCTCTCTTCGATCTCGAATCTTCCCTTCTTTTCGTCAACGTCTGCACCGATTACCTTGATGGGGAGTCCCATGCTGGCTATCTGGTACATCATATCATGGCCCACGCTTCCCGCGGACCCTATAATCATAATCGAATCCATTTCAAGTCACTAATAATATGTTGTATGGATAAATAACATTCATCCCTAAGTTCAAATTATCAGAACCTT
>CAZAQI010000085.1:0-8594 GCA_964487465.1 uncultured Candidatus Bathyarchaeia archaeon | reverse complement strand
CAAATTCTACGGCGAATCCGAAGCCAGAATGCGTAAAATGTTTGAGGACGCAGAGAAAAACTCTCCAAGTATACTTTTCATAGACGAGATTGACGCTATAGCCCCCAAGAGAAGTGAGGTAACAGGAGAAGTTGAGAGAAGAGTCGTGGCACAGTTATTGGCCTCAATGGATGGCCTCAAGGGAAGAGGTCACATCATAGTCATAGGCGCAACAAACAGGGTAGACGCAATAGACGAGGCGTTAAGAAGACCAGGCAGATTCGACAGAGAGATAGAGATAGGGATCCCCGCCCGAGAGGGGAGAATAGAGATACTCCAGATTCATACCCGGGGAATGCCCCTCGCAGAAGATGTTGATTTGGGAAAAGTATCGGAGATAACACACGGATATACTGGAGCAGACCTAGAAGCCCTCAGCAGGGAATCAGCAATGAAAGCCCTCCGCCGATATCTACCTCGAATCAACCTAGAGGAGAAAAGGATCCCACATGATGTCTTGGACCAGATGGTGGTAACCCAGCAAGATATCAGAGATGCCTTCAGAGAAGTAACACCAACAGCAATGCGTGAAGTATACATTGAAGCACCTAACATCCACTGGGATGCAGTCGGTGGTTTGGAGGATGTCAAGGAAAACCTAAGAGAAGCCGTAGAGTGGCCACTAAAGAACCCTGAACGATTCTCTAGACTAGGCATAAACCCACCAAAGGGTATACTGTTACATGGCCCACCGGGATGTGGAAAAACACTACTTGCCAGAGTCGTAGCAACCGAGTCAGAGGCAAACTTCATCAGTGTCAGAGGCCCAGAAATATTCAGCAAGTGGGTTGGAGAATCAGAGAAAGCAATCAGAGAGATATTCAGAAAAGCAAGAATGGCTGCACCCAGCATAATATTCTTCGATGAATTTGATGCACTCGTACCCTCAAGAGGCTCATCAGCGGACAGCAGAGTAACAGAAAGAGTAATCAGCCAGCTATTAACAGAGATAGATGGACTGGTAAGCCTACAAAACGTTGTAGTATTAGCGGCTACCAATCGCCCAGACATAATAGACCCAGCAGTACTACGACCAGGAAGATTCGATAGAAGAGTATATGTACCACCACCAGACGAAGAAGCAAGACAAAAAATACTAAAAATAAAGACAGAGAACATGCCTCTAGATGAAAGCGTAGACCTTGATACATTGGGGAGAAGAATGGACGGCTACAGTGGAGCCGACATCGATAGCGTAGTACGGGAAGCAGGACTACACGCCCTACGAAGAAACACTGAATCCGAAACAGTCAGTATGAACGACTTTGAGAAATCCATGGAAGAAGTAGCACCAAGCATAACCTCAGAGGTCATAAGATGGTACGAGAACACACAGCAACGCTTCAGAGAACAAGTAAAACCACCTATCGATATAGCTTAGGAGAAAAAGAAAATGGATGAAAAACTAATACCCGCGCGGATCGTGGAACTCTTAGAGCGCAACGGTGCCCTAAAGTTTGATGAATTATATAAAAGAGTCAGGAAAAGCGAGAAAGAGCTATCCGATAACGACCTGAACTCATTATTAATGAAGATGGAGATACAGGGCTTGGTTAGAGTATACAGGATACCGAGGGGAAAACGGAGAATAGAGTTAGCAAGGTGACTCAAGATGGGTGTCCAGCTAAGCGACATCGTTAACGGGCGTAAGCTAAGTATAGAGGAGCTACAAGGAAGAGCGGTTGCTTTTGACGGCAACAATATTCTCTACCAGTTTTTATCCATAATAAGGGGTAGGGATGGTCAACCCTTAAAAGATCGAAAAGGCAGAGTAACAAGCCACCTGAGTGGATTATTATACAGGAACAGTAATCTCATGGAGAGCGGTACCCGAATCATCTATGTTTTCGATGGTAAACCTCACGAGTTCAAAAAAACAGTGATAAAGAGACGAAGAGATGTCCGAAAAGAAGCAAAGAAAGAGTACCAGAAAGCTGTGGAGGAGGGGGACAGCGAAAAAGCCCGTCGATATGGACAACAATCCATGGTAGCTACCATGGATATTGTATCCGAGGCTAAAGAGTTGCTGACACTAATGGGAATCCCTTGGGTACAGGCTCCAGGCGAGGGAGAAGCCCAGACTGCCCACATGGCAAAGAGAGAAGAGGTATGGGGAGCAGCTAGCCAAGACTTTGATAGCCTATTATACGGTGCACCTAGACATATTCGCAACTTGAGCATAACGGGTAGAAGAAAGCTCCCCGGCAAGAATGTTTATGTAAAGGTCGAACCAGAGTTACTGGAGTTGGAGAAAGTAAAAAAGGATCTTGGGCTTACCCAGAGCCAGTTAATTGACATAGGGATCCTTGTGGGAACAGACTATAACCCAGATGGGGTAAAAGGTATCGGCCCAAAAACAGCCCTCAAATTAATAAAAAAACATGGAAATATACAGGATGCAATCTCCCAAATAAAAAACGCAAAATTTCCTCACCCAATAGAGGAAATAAAAGAACTTTTTCTAAACCCAAGGGTCACAAATGATTACACGCTTGAATGGAAAAACCCAGATGTAGCAGGCTTGGTGGGCTTCCTATGCGCCGAACATAATTTCAGCCAAAAAAGAGTAATGAGTGCAGTTAAAAAGATGAAGAAAGGCTTAGAGAATGATACAAAACGAACCACACTAGATAGATTCTTCGGTTAATCGTTAACCGTAAATACTACCTCATCGTAATTTGAGAGATGAATCTATCAGCTTTTTTTAAGAACGAAGTTAAGCCAGCCCTTGGCTGTACAGAGCCAGGGGCAGTAGCTTTAGCAGCTGCCTCTGCCTCCAAACATTTCGGAAAAAAGATTGATAAAATAAACCTGGAGCTATCTGGGAATGTCTATAAAAATGGTCTAAACGTGGGTATCCCGGGAACAGGAGGAGAAACAGGTAATATACTAGCAGCCACACTTGGTGTACTAGCTGGAAACCCTGACAAGGGCTTGAAATCCTTAGAGGATATCAAGGAAGCGGATATTGAGAAGGCAAAATCATTAATTGAATCAGGTGCTGTGACACAGAAAGTAGCGTTAGATGTGCCCAATGTTTACGTAAAAGTCACACTGAGAAAAGATGAGGAAACAGCATCAGCCACCATAACTGGTAGACACGATAACCTAACCAACATAACATTAAACGATAAAACAATCTACAACAAAGACAAAGAAATCAAAAAAAATAGTAAAAAAACAGAGTACATTGAGGAACTAGAGAAACAAGACATGGAATCTCTTTGGAACCTATCCTCGGGTATATCGGATGATCTCGAAGAATATCTCTTAGAGGGTTCAAAGATGAATATAGAAGCGGCAGAACAGGGACTAGCTGACCCCTGGGGATTGGGAATAGGTTATTCAATTAACAAGATAGAGTCCACTGACATCTTATACATGATCAAAGCGTACGCTTCTGCTGCAACCGACACGAGAATGGGTGGAAAACCATGGCCGATAATGAGCAGTGCAGGAAGTGGAAACCATGGGATAACAGCTATAATCCCTCCAACACTATACGCTAGAGAAAAAGGTAACACTCAACGCGAGCTAGCTGAGGCGCTAGCACTAAGCCACCTAGTTACACGTTTTATAAAGATCTATACAGGGCTGCTTACGCCAATTTGCGGATGCGCTGTCGCAGCTGGAGCAGGAGCTACAGCTTCTATAGTAAAATTAGCGGGAGGTACACCTAAACAAGCGGAGATAGCGGTTGCCAGCCTCATGTCCTCTCTAATGGGTATGACATGTGACGGAGGTAAAGGAAGCTGTGCATTAAAGGTCTCTACTGCAGCGGGGGAAGCGTATCTCAACGCCGTGATTGCTCTAATGGATGGAGGATTAAACATGCCCCAGGGTGTTTTAAAGCCCGATCTTGGATATGTGGCTAAGATTCTTGGTGAGATTAGTGACAAGGGGTTAAAGGGCATGGATGAATCCATGTTAAGTATTATCCAACGTCAGTGACCCATCAGGTTATACATTACCCCTACCAATTATTTTTGATAAGCATGAAGATATTAGCGATCCAGACTAGCCCGAACCATGAGGGGTTAACCGCAGAGACAGCTAAGAGAACAATAAAAGGGATAGAAGAAGCAGGGCATGAAGCAGAACTAGTTAATCTAAACGACTTAGTGATTAAGAAATGTAAGGCATGTGAGGGAGGATGGGGGGAGTGCCGTCGAGAAGGAACCTGTATTCTTGAGGACAATTTCGTGGATTTAATCGATAAGGTATTGGAGGCAGATGGACTGGTTTTCACTACACCCGTCTATTGGTGGGATATCAGTGAGTCAGCAAAAACATTTCTTGATAGAATGAGAAGAATCGAGACATACCACGAATTTAAACGATATAAGGATAAACCATATATGGGAATAGCGTGTGCCGGAGGAAGTGGAAACGGCGCAGCCAGAGCCCTTTATCTTCTTGAGGAGTATCTGAAGCGCATAGGTTTCAAAAACTATGACCTTGTTACAGTGACTCAAGCTAATCGCGGCCATAAACTACATATGCTTGAGGAAGCGGGTAAAAACTTCTTCAAATAACCCATTTTATTTTAATACCTGAGAACATATTCTGGTGTATAATGCCCATAGAGAACTATCTGTTACCTGGTGAGAAGATACTATTCTGGAGCGACTTCCAGGTAGCTTATAGTGAAGCGAAGTATAAAGTATACATCACTAATTTACGACTTCTACTATACAATGAAACAGGACTCGTGTTCAAGAAAGAAGAGATCATTACAGAGAGTTTTCGCCAGATCACGGGGCTCCAATTCACGGAGCAAGGCACCTTAAACAAGAAAGGGATATTAAAATTCTCCAGTAATAAGGGAGAGGTTCAACTAAGTGGACCAGTAAATGGGATGAGAGGATTATTCAAGGCGATCCAGAAACAGACGATTGATCCATACTCAAGGAATACACGGGACGAACAGGATTACAAGTAGTCTCTTTAATATCAAATAACATACTTATTGTATGGTAAAACCAGAAAGTGTTTTTATATCAATAGATATGGAAGGAATCAGCACCATTGTTGATTGGGCTGAGGTAAATAAAAACGAGAGCGAATATTCTTTCGCCCGCAAGATAATGGTACAGGATTTGAATGCAGCCATAGAGGGGGCTCTTGATGCTGGAGCAAATGAGATCATGGTCTCTGATGCTCATGGTAGAATGAGGAATCTCAGACCAGAGGATGTTCACGAGGCAGCAGTGCTTACCCGTGGATCACCCAAACCGGATAGCATGATGCAGGGTATATCTGAGGGACATGACGCAGCCATGTACGTGGGCTATCATAGTATGAAGGGAACACTTCATGGCATATGTTCCCACACTATCAGCGGTAGCACAGTCCAGAGGGTTTGGATCAACGGCAGAGAGACTGGTGAATTCGGGATGAACAGTGCTCTAGCTGGTTACTATGGAGTACCATCCGTTATGCTGGTGGGTGACTACGCAGCTACACAGGAAGCAGAGACTTTTGTCCCAGGCATCACCACAGCTACAGTGAAGTGGGCTAATGGTCGATACGGTGCTAAATGTTTACACCCAAAAGAGGCGGCTAAACTCATCAGGGTAAAGGCAAAAGAGGCTTTAACAAAGGTCTTCCCAGAACCTAGAGTAGTAGATCCCCCTGTCGAAATCAAGGTAGAGTATACTAATGCGGCTATGGCGGATATTGCTTCCCTAATTCCGGGGTATGAGAGAATTGATGGTGTTACAATGAAGGCTGTCTTCAAAGACTATCATATAGCATTGAACGCATTACGGGCAGGAATATACCTCGCAGGCTCAGTTCTTAATCGCTAAACACCTTTTCTTTAACTGTATAAGCTGCAACTAACCTCATTTTTATAGGGCTAAACCAGAGGATAGAGAACTCCAAGAGAAATTATCACCTCTTCAGAATAAAGTGGCATAGAGGAATGCTAGATTCTCATTTCAATAACAAGTATTGGGATAAAAGGATGAAGGGATCTATGTTAATATAGTATCAAGGGGCAGCTTTTATTATCTTTAATAAAAGTTTGACTCCGGTAGGAGCGGTCCAGCTTTACCAAACTCCTTGAGAGGAACATGTAGAAAAAAGGTTGGTAGTAGTTATTCCGATAGCCATCTTAGGCATGTCTTCAGAGATGGTCGAAACAAACTGGATTAAGATAGTGTATTTAGTGCCGAACTGGAGTTAATCCTCAAGAGTGAGTTGTAAGAAAAAGGGATACGGGGTATCTTTAACTCTTCAACAAGTAGTGCAATGTAGGTAACCATCTTTCATCATCTTTTTTAGTTGGGAACCCTCAAAACTTTTAGAATGGAGAATAATAAAAAAACAATATTATATCTCGGAGTTCTCCTAATAACAATACTTTCTGGGTACCTGATCTATGATAGATATATTGCAACGGATCCCAGTATAGAGATAGGCGTACAGAATGGAAACCTACTCTTAGATCAAGAGATAACAAGTATAGACGGTGGTGAAACCATCTTATTTAGCGACTATCGTGGCAGTGTTCTAATAATCGATTTCATGGCACCCTGGTGTGAACCATGCAAGTTACAAATACCCTATTTAAGAGAAGTTGAATCAATACCGGGCGTTGAGGTGGTAACCATAAATATAGACACCAGCTACGATACAGAGTACCTACTTAACCTAAAAGAAGAAGAGAACATAAGATGGTTTTTCGGCACCAACCCATCATCAGCCCTAGATTTTGAGGTAAACGCAATACCAACAATCCTAATAGTTGACCAAGAAGGTGTCATAGTCCATAGAGGCTACTTTACATCAGATAAAGACTTCCAGCGAATATTACCTGATCTGATTGATTAAAAATGGAGATTGCGAACCTAAGCTTAGCGTACAGCGCAGGGTTATTAGCTGTATTAGCACCTTGCGCTTTACCCATGTTGCCTAGTTTTGTTTCATACTACATGAATGCTGAGCATAGGGAAAACAAATGGTTATCAGCTATTGGGTTCGGGTTAACTACACTAGCGGGGTTTCTAACAGTTTTTCTGGGTGTTGGTATACTACCCAGCTTCGCCATCAACACAGTTGCGAATAAGATATCACTGGTCTCACCTTTCATAGGAGTTATACTCATCATACTGGGTTTAGTTCACCTGTTCAGCGATGTCTTCAATAATATCCCAGTGTTTAACACAATCACTCCAGAGGGAACGGGGTACAAAGCATTCTATATGTATGGACTAGGATACGGTGCAGCATCTATGGCTTGCAGTTTTCCAGTGTTTGTGTTATTGGTACTCCAGTCAGCTACAGTTGAGGGATTCATATCCATATTAGTTATGTTCATAGCCTATGGCTTAGGCGCAGCCACTATTCTCATCCCCCTAAGTTTAGCCCTTACATTCAGCAGAGAGCTAATCTACCAGCGTTTAATGATAGTAATACCATATATGAAGAAGATAAACGCAGGGGTTCTCATATTGGCTGGTGCCTACATGGTTTACTACGGATTAGCCTAAGACATATACCAGCACATCATATTCAATACTCTATGGCTAAGATAGTTCTCGTCGGGGCAGGCAGCAGTGTATTCGGGTACAACAACATACTAGACGCAGTAAACATCTCTGCCCTACGTGACTCGCAGCTAGTTCTTCAGGATATAGATCAAGATAGGCTAGAATCCATGGTGATGTTGGCGGAGATAATGAATCAGAAAACAGGTTCACCATTAGAAATTAAAAGCACCACGGATCATGTAGAAGCTATTGATGAAGCTGACTTTGTTTTGCTATCCATCGAAATGGATCGTATTAAGCGGTGGAGACTGGACTGGGAAATACCCTTCAAACACGGGATAAAACAGGTAATAGGTGAAAATGGTGGACCCGGTGGATTATTCCACACTTGGAGGAACATCCCTCCAGTGCTTGAGATAGCTAAAACCATGGAGGAAGTTTGTCCAGATGCTTGGCTACTAAACAACACCAAACCAGTTCCACGGCTATGTCTTGCTATTGATAGAGAGACTGAAATCAAGACAGTTGGACTATGCCACGAGGCGGAACACCAGTTACAACGTCTAGCATCATTAATGGGAATACCCCGGGCTCTACTTGATGCATTTTCATATGGTCTCAACCACTTCAGCTGGTACAAAGAAATACGATTAAAAGATGGGACAGATGCGTATCCCATGCTCGATGAAGCATTAAAAGAGGCAAAAAAATTTCAGCCACTATGTAAAGCGATGTATCGGCAATTCGGTTTATACCCGTCAACAGATGAAAAATACCTAGGAGAGTATCTAGCTTATTCATGGGATATTATATCTGAGAAACATCGTGGATTAAACTGGATAAACCGCTGCGAGGAGAAGAGGAAGAAGAACTGGGAGACCATAAACCAATTAATAGCGAATGAAAAGGACCCGGCTGTGCTCGGTGCGCTCACGGGCCTCCAGAAGGCGCCGCAGGCGCCCCAGCGCCAATGGTGCCCGCCCGGGCACGGCGATCTCTACACCGCACTGGCGGCTTCGGGCCTGCTGCGACGATTGCTGGAGCAAGGCTTCCGCTACG
>CAZAQI010000084.1:0-8734 GCA_964487465.1 uncultured Candidatus Bathyarchaeia archaeon | reverse complement strand
GAATAAGAAAAAGTTCTGATGTGTTACTATGTTAAGGTTGTTAAAAGGTATGAGAAAAAGGGGTTTAAGCGGGGTCTCGGCTCAGTGGGCTTGTGCTGCAGTGGGGGCCGCCCAGTAGGTCTAGGTAGCCTGACTCCCATTCTCTGACTGTTACCCCGTGGTCTCTGAGTGCTTGGTTTGTGGCGTGGTTTCGGTCATACGCGATTACTGTGCCGGGTTTTATGGTGACTATGTTTGATGCTCCTCGGCTCTGCTCCAGCATGGTGTCCAGGAGGTGCTCCACATCCCACGGGTCATCAGGGGTACCTCCAACGTAGATTATCTTATCCGGGTCTAGTTTCTCTTCTTTGAGGAGGAAGTCGAGGAAGCTTAGCTCCACTCGTTGGAGTCTGGGTTCGCCGCCATCATTAACGAATACGCTTGTTCTGCCCAGGTGTTTAAAGTGATCCGGGTGGACAAGGGGCTTCATAGGACGTCCGTGTTCTTCAGCCTGTCCACGGATGGCTTCTAGTGTTTTGAGTAAAAGTTTCTTGGGTGGGTAGTCATCCAGTAGTTCTGTGTCGTAGACGTAGGGCATGACCAGGGCCTTGTCATTATCCGGGTAGTTGATGGTTACGTCCAGGTGCATATAGTCGACGGCGGGGTAATCAGCCAGGTTCACGGCGCATACATATTTTAGTTCATCATCCTTGTCCTCCTTGAAGAGATGTTTAGCTGTTTCGATTACGCCGGTGACGGTGGAGCGCTGTCCGACGCCGATGGCGATGGTCTCCTCGTCTATGATCTGGGTGTCGCCGCCCTCGACGCATGGGGGTTCACTGTATACGCCCAGGGTCTCGTTGGCGTCGTATATGATCTCGGTTTTCATGCTGAGCACGGGGTCGTACTGGTAGCAGAGCTTGACCACGCGGGGCTCGTAGCGTCTGCTGTATCGGCGCATGTTACAGATCACGGTGCCCAGCTGGGTTGTGAAGCTGGTGTCCCGTGTGTAGGTCCAGGCTACTCTTCGGTGATCGGGTAAGATCACCTTGTCCAGGGCGGGGTCGTAGTAGGGTCTCGGTGGGTTGCCCCACATGAGGTGGTCTACGGTTAGTTCCTCGGGGTCCGGTGGGTTGGGGAACCCCATCCATACGTCGTCCACTATCTGGCCTAGTTCTGCCAGTGTAGCGTCTTCAAGGATCCTGGTTAGGGTTTCTTTTACTTCGAATACCTGTACGCCTTCGTCTCGGAGTATCTTGGGTAGTTGTAGCCATTGTTGGTGTCCGGGGTTCATCTGGGCTGTGGGGTCTCTGCTCACGTAGTGGGTGCTGGACTCGATGCCTGCGAAGGGCATTTTCTTGGTCCAGAGTTGTTCGGTTGAGTCCTGTATTAATACGGCGTTGAGTCTACCTGACTCTGATTTGACTGTCCACATGTATCTTGCTGGTTAGCTATTGTTATTAGGGTTTACGATGAAGGGTTGTCCTCGAAACATGAGACTAACTTGATTCATTCATATCATATTCACTTATAACAAGGAACCGAGTTTAGTCCAAGGAGACAAGGAATATATCAAAAAAGTGAGACAAAGACCATATTTGGGTCCTGATAATATAAAACAGCCGAGTAAAAGAATAAAACCTACACAGAGAGATGTACAACCATATTGAAGCAATACGCGCGTCTCCTAGGGCTTATCATCGTTCTCACCATAAGCGTGGGGATGCTGGGTACAGCCATAAACATACTAGGAGACATCACTAGACTGGAACTGGATGAGAACGCCCCAGTATCATCCAAGGGCTTCGCTGAGGCACAGGGGCTCCGTGGGGGAGAGCAGCAAGCCCAACTAGGGTACGAGATGCAACAGGAAAGGGGACCAATATTAATGATCAAGTTACCACCCAAAACCAAATACCTCAGAAGATATGCGGCCTATAACTACACACACGGCACCTGGACCAGACCAAATAATCTAGAATCCATGACATATACGGGACAACTATTACCGGCGAACCCAACCTACCCCAAGAACCCTGCCCAAGTCCAGTTCCAGGTAAACCCACTAGCCAACCTGACAGGCTACATGCTGGCAGCACAACACACAACTAACCTGAACTTTAACAAATCAGAATTCAAGATTAACTACTATGCTGAGATACAGAGCTTTGACGCAGTTGAACCCTATGATCAGCCTTACTGGGTTAGCTATAATAGGTATACGCATAGTGAAGCAGCATTACGGAACAGCCAAGCAGTAGGTCCGCCTGAAATCCTAGCTGTTCCATCTGAACTTGAGGACTATTTACGGGAAAAAGCCATGGAGTGGACAGCGGGTGCGGTCACTGATTACGATAAATTGAAGGCCATCCAGAATCATCTGCTTGAGAACTATGAGTTCAACGAGAACTTCACCAGTGCACCCTCCAGCGTTGACCCTGTTCGATGGTTCTTATCCAACACCAAAGAAGGAGTGGGCAGCCACTTTAACTCAGCGTTCGTGCTTTTAGCTAGGAGCATCGATATCCCGGCTAGAGCCGTAATAGGGTACACTGTGAAGCCTGATGTGGAAACCCAGTACGTGTTACCCCAACAGGCTTTCCTGTACGCTGAGGCAGAGTTCCAGAACCAGGGATGGGTAACCTTTGACGCCTGCCCAATACACACAACCGAGGGAGAATCCAATATCACCCAGCAGCGGACCGTCTGCAACATTACCGGTAATGACCCCATCGCCATTAGGGGGCAACAGTTCAACGTCTGGGGAACGGTTAGAACAGAAAACGATACAGCTGTATCAGATACACAGGTTGAGATCATACTCAAAAAAAATAAGACGGATATCTATGAGGAGGGACTTATCGTGGGCGTGGGGGAGGTAAAAGAGGGATTATTCAATGTTACCTGTGATGCCACCCCCGAGATACTTGTGGGCGACTATAATCTGATAGCCCATAGCCTAGAGACATCGCGTTACAAAGAGTCCTATAGTGATCCACCTATAAGGGTGGTCGCTGACCCGGTGCTCAAGATCACAGGACCCAGACAGGTATACGAGGGGAGAAACATTACCTACCGGGGAACAATATTGGACTCCAGTGATGGTTCACCTATAGCTAACACCACGGTGAAGGTAAGTTATCTAGACACGGTCTTTAACCTGACCAGTAACGCGGAGGGAAAGGTGAGATTTGTTACCTTGTTCCCGGAGAACGGGAAATACAATATGAGCCTCATCAAGGAGCAGACACGTTACTATCTCGGTGCAGCAGACACCATAGCTGTGACGGTTATAGTACCGCCACCCGACGCGACGAATATCCTATCAATGCTTCTCACATTCCCATACAACATCGGGTTAGCCCTGGCAGGCGCCATAGGCGTAGGAATAGCGGCAGCCAAGAGAAACAGGAGGCTACAGGAAGAGGAGCCCGTCATAGAGGCCCGGGTTAACCTGCCCCCGGAGAAAGAACTCATTGGATTCGAGGATGGAGTACCCCTTGAGTATACGAGCTACGAGGAGGGAGTAGTCAAATTGTTCAACAGATTCTTTGTCTCCATGCAGCGTATCTACCCGGATATAGACGAGGCTATGACCCCCCGTGAGTTCCAGTACATACTAGAGGAAAGGCTTCCAAAGACCGCTGACGCGTTACTGGAGGACTTGGTGTCAAGCTATGAGATCGCTATGTATAGTAATATTACACTCAGTCAGGATGATTTTAAGCGTACAAACGCGACTATTGAGCTAATAATCGAGGTGATGAAGAATAGAAAATGAGAACAGAAATAGGTTAATCCGCGCCACCGCGATATACTTCTTCGTCATAGCGGTACTTGCATTACTCAGCTTTGCATCCACAGTAACAATAGGTGACGTAGCTAGCTTCTTACCCTATATCCCCGAGGAGATGGCACCCGCCGGCATATATCTAATACTTGTCCCGGTGATAGTGGCCTTAACCTTCTTCTACCTGGGCATCCTTGTGGCGGCTTTATTTGAGGGGAGGATAAACAATGTTATAATCAGTGGGCTTTACGCTGGTGGATTCGCGAGCCTGATAGTTGTCTTCATGATACTCCAACCAGTAAGCGAAGCCACGACTGTTGCAGGATATCTATTCATGGGGGCATTCGCCGTCTATTTCCTGTACTCGATACTGGCGACAATAGCCGAACTTCGTAACCAGTTCTATATTAGAGTCATAGCCGGGGCGTTATCCATCTTCATAATCGGGCAGATATGTGTACAGTTGGTTAACCTGTACTGGGTGGTGCCGGGGGTCCCTGAGTCAGAGCAGATCACACTCATCAAATCAATGATAAGCTGGGGCTTCAGCGCGGCTTCAATAGTAACACTGGTGGGGATATTCAGGGATAGCCGCAACCCCTACCTGGCTCAGATCGGTGGGATAGCGGCCAACTACTTCTTCGTATTAGCTCTGAGTCTAATCGGCACCTTGTATGTTAACTTTATCAGGGGAACGCTTACAGAGGTGAGTCCCGTATTAAGGCAGTTGAGCCCGTACATCGAGTGGACGGGTATAGTGATTATTGGGGCGTTCATATTCCAGATAATGCGAAGGGGTATGACAGAGTCCATGATGGTGCCCACGGAGAGGGGGGAGTGGACTAAGCATATTCAAGATACAAGCGCGACCAAGGGAAAAGCCCTTAAGAATTTCACAGAGATTATAGACGAGTTCATAGAGAGAGGAGAAAAAGAGAGATTAATGGTCAAGTTGTTCAGGTTCCTCAATGAGAACCGGGCGTCAGAGAAGGAGATGGCTGAGAGTCTGGAGGATTTCATCAAATATGAGGACCAGAAATATCCCCACTTTGCGCGGCGGGGAGCCAGCGATCAGATAGAGGAGAAGAACAAGGAACGCAGGATGCAGGTTCTACAGAAGACGGTTCAAAGCATCAACGCCCTGGGCCTGGGGGCGTATAGAATCACGAGGCCAGAAGAGGAAAAAGGAGATCAATAAAAATGCAGGCAATGCACGTTGACAGGGTACGCGCCATAAGTAACGCGATACTAGAGGGCCTGGGAAAGGTCTATGTAGGTAAGAGATTGACGCTCAGGAAGATGCTGGCGGCCAGCTTTGCTAACGGCCACGTATTATTCGAGGACTTTCCGGGTCTAGGGAAGACACTATTAGCGAAGCTATTCGCCCAGATCACAGGGTGCCAGATGCGGAGAATACAGTTCACACCGGACCTCATGCCAGCGGATATCCTAGGAACCAAGGTCTACAGGATGAAAGACCAAACATTCACACTGGAGAAAGGCCCCATATTCACAAACATATTACTGGCGGACGAGATCAACAGATCACCACCCAAGACACAGGCCGGGCTACTGGAGGCCATGGAGGAGAGGCAGGTAACCATAGAGGGAGAAACCCATCTACTGGACAAACCCTTCTTCGTAATAGCCACACAGAACCCCATCGAGATGGAGGGAACATACCCATTGCCGGAGGCTCAGATGGACAGGTTCCTCTTGAAGATGCGGATGGGGTACGTGGAGACCCTGAGCCAAGAGGCTTTGATTCTTAAACGCAGGATCTACTGGAAACAGGATGACCCAACTCAGTTAATTCAGCCGGTTACGAATCAGCAGACCTTCAAGGCTGTGCAGAACTTTATCGAGGAAAAAATCTACGTGGATGACAAGATAATAGATTATATCAGCCAGATTATCCGGGAGACACGTAAACACCCGGTGGTGGAGGTGGGTGCGAGCCCGAGAGGAGGATTAGCATTACTCAAAGTAGCACGATCCCACGCAGCCCTAACAGGCAGGGCCTTCGTCACACCGGATGATATCAAGATGTTTGTCCATGAGGCGTTGGGTCACCGATGCATCATGAAGATGGAGTACGTGCTTGAGGGTAGCTTCAGCGTAGAGGCTGTGCTCAACGAGATACTTGAACAGATAGAAGTACCGAAAGAGTTCATAGGAAAAAGATAATATGTTAACCCAGGACACACTGGAGCTGGTAGTAACAGCGGTTGTCTACATAGTTCTAGGCATGTTTCTGGGTAACCTTATACTCATTACACTGGGCTTGGTGCCCATAATTTTTCTCAGCATATCCATACTGGTGGGTCAGCCCACGGTAACCTCGGTTGAGCGAGTGGGCGGCGACATAAAGGTAAACGTGGATGACAGGATAAGCGACAGTCTCCAGGTCACCATCGACGGGGGCCCAGGAGTGGTAACCGTCAGTGACACGCTTCCCAAGAGCTTCGCGTTGGAGGAAGGAAACAACTTCAAAGCCTACTGGAAGGGACTCAAACCCAGAACAGTGGATCTGGATTACACGGCGCTCTGCGCTAAGAGAGGATACTATGATATCAGGCAGGTGAACTATGAGGTGCGCCACCCGTTACAGGTAAGCGCCAACGTATTGGGGGTACTGGACGCTAAACGATCCATCATAGTGCAGCCGCAGCCGTTATTCGTACGCAAGATCAAGAACCATAAGAGCATCAGCAAGATACCCATGCCCATGGACGCCAGATTCAGATTCGGCATCCCCACCACCGACTTTAAGGAGATAAGAGAATACGATAAAGGGGACAATTACAGGGATATCAACTGGAAGGCATCAGCCAAACACCTTAGCAGGATGAAGCCCCAGTTCATGGTCAACGACTATGAGAAAGAGGGTAAGAAGGTGGTCTGGATATTCCTTGACAGCGCAGCCCACATGGCCCTGGGCACCACAGTGAATAACACCATGGAGTACGCCATACGGGCAGCACTGGGGTTCACGAATTTTTACCTGGAGCGAGACTGCAAGGTAGGTTTCTGCGTCTATAACCATGACGCGAGTCAGTGGGAGGGGCCCTTCACGGACCCGGATAAGAAGCCGCTGGACCTGGAGCTGCCGGGTATAGAGCAGATGGAGCCGGAGGTGTATGTTCCGGAGCCCGAGGATGATACCCGTGTGCCCAGTAAACAGAAGAGCAGCACCAAGGTACTCTACCCCGACACCGGGAAACGTCAACAGTATAAGATAACCCGGGAGATGCTGCACGTGGAGATCAAGTACAGTAAGGAGAGCCTGAAGGAGGCTATTCACAGTTGCAGACGATACATTGTGGGGACACAGCCATTATTCGTGGTCATCAGCATGATCGAGGGGGCCCGTATACAGGGGATAGTGGAGGGCGTCAAGGAGCTGCATAAATACATGGGTCGGGTGGCTGGGCGTCCTAATATCATTTTTTTCAATGTTCAGGGTTATAATATCGCTGCTCAGAACGACTCGGAGAAGATCGCGGCAGGTTTCCTCACATATCACACTAAGAGCCATTACGAGTTTCTGCGTAACATGGGGGTAACTGTGCTTAACTGGGACCCCATCGAGGAGAGTTTCGCCAGTGCGTTACAGCGACAGAAGGTGGGTGGATGAGAGAGGGATTCGTTAGAACCTTAGAGGCGTTGGTGGCTACAGCGGCGACTTATATGGCGGCTGTAACCATGGTGCAGACCACCCTCTATAACAAATTACTGGGCAAGATATTCAACAGCTTCATCGGGCCAATAATAGACCCCTATATGCCCTACGTCAACATCACAGTTATTCTACTGGTCTTATTCGTGGCTTTCAGCTTCTGGAGGAAAGGGGACGAGGTGTGGTTCGGCAGGTTGTTCAGCTTGAATATGCTCATGTTTTTCCCCAGTGTCCTGGATTTCAGCACGTTTAACTGGGTTGGGCTCATATTCAATTTGCAGCCGACGCCGGGGGTTACACATGTCTGGGTGTTCAGCGTTGGCTTGCTTCTTCAGGTATCGTATTTGTTGCTTAGGTACACGGTGAGGTTCAGGTATGTTAGAGAGGAGCTTGAGGGAAGGGGAGCCACTGAGGTTGATATTAATAATATTACCCGTGGACAGGTGAGTTACCTGGTTTTACTGGTGACTGTAACTGCGGGGTTAACGGCGGGTATCTACTGGGTGTTACCGTATATGACGCGGATGTCTGTGAATCTGCTCTCCGGGTTACCGGCACCCCACATATACGTGGGGTTCGTAGTGGTTCTGGTAATGGCGGCGGCTATGGTGACGTATCTGAGAACCAGTCCCGAGGAGTAAGGATCAATACAGTTTTTCATATCCAAGCGTATTACATAGTATGCGTGGATTCATTAGAGCGGTGTATCCGGGGAGTTTTGACCCAGTCACATATGGCCATATTGATATAATTAAGCGAGCCGCGGAGCTCTTTGACGAGGTTATTGTGGCGGTTGGTGAGAACCCGAATAAGGATCATATTTTCAGCAGCGAGGAAAGGGTAAGGTTTCTAGAGTCGAGTCTCAGGGAACTGGATCTGGATAATATTCAGGTGGAGTCCTTTAGTGAGTTGCTGGTTAATTTTGTGCGTAGAAAAGAGGCACGGGTAATCATACGTGGTATGCGTGCTATAACGGATTTTGAGCGAGAGTTCCAGATGGCGTTAGCCAACATGGATATGGCCCCGAAAGTAGAGACGGTTTTCCTGGTAACCCGGCCCAGGAGCATGCCGGTGAGTTCGAGTCTTGTCAGGGAGATCGCTTACTATGGTGGTGACGTCAGCAAGTACACTACAGAGATGGTTGAGAAAGCATTAAAGAAGAAATATGAGGGTTAGAGGATATCCCCTGGCTCATAACTTGCTTCCTTTGAGTATTCTTCTAGTAGGGGCATGGCTTTTTCATAAACGGCGTCAATCTGGGCAGCTGCGTTTCCCAGGAAGTGGCG
>CAZAQI010000083.1:0-8758 GCA_964487465.1 uncultured Candidatus Bathyarchaeia archaeon | reverse complement strand
GCTTATAAGTATACTTGTTAACATGTAAACAAGTAAACAGGTAAACAGGTTAACAGGTGAAAAAGTAAACATGCCACGTAAAACCGTCGCCATAAGAGGTCTGGATACAGAACTCTACACAGAAGTCTTTACCATGGCTAAGAAAGATGGTAAGAACGTGGCTGAAGTCGTTAACAATGCTCTTGAACAGTTTTTAAATAACGATGAAACTCTAGCCGTTTCACACGATAGCGCCATATCTAACTCCGCAGAATTTATTCTTGCTATCGATGATGACGGAGAAATAAGTCTATCTAAAGAAGATATTAAAGAAATAGCCTTAGAAATGGGTCCTTTTGCTATAGAGAGCAGCGGACATCTTGTTTTTGAAAAAGATGTCGATAAAAACGCGTTAGCACAGATAAGCAGAATACAAGTGAAGAGCGGTACCATAAAAGTACCACGTAGCGCATACGCCCAATTCCTAATAAAGTGCAAAATACAAGGAAAACTCGACAAGTATTGAGACCCGTTTTCACGGTAGCAGTGGGGGTTCAAGACGGAAGCTTCGAGGCTTTCCAGAGAGGAGTAGCTGAGGCTGTACAATATACTTCGCTTTGTTTAACAAAAATAGATGGTCCAATTATTCAGGATATTAAATTAGACTGTATTACAGTTGACGGCATGGATTCTACGGAGGTTCTGTTAAACAATTTGGCAGGATGGGATTACGAGGTATTGATCCTTGGTGGAGCTACCTTCGCCGGGTTCAACGTGATTGACGTTAAACATGTTTACAGGGAGACAATGAACCCAGTCATCGTTTTTAGCTCCAAGAAACCAGATATGAAATCAACACGTGGAGCCCTCCGTAAACATTTCCCGGATTGGCGAAAACGCTGTAAGATGTATATGAAACTGGGAGAGTTATATGAAATAATCATCGACGACAAACCTGTATATTATGAAGTAATTGGAGAAACCCCGGAGTTTGCTGAGCGAATATTACGTGAACAAGCTTTGAATGGACATACCCCCGAGGCTATCCGAGTCGCAGATCTAATAGCTAAAGGAGTCACTCCAATCTTTCCAAATCCAACGGTATCTCATTGTGGGTCTTGAGATTAAATACAGAGATTACACCCGGTGTGGGATCAAGTTTCATCCTCTTCTGGAAAGGAGTTTGGTCCTGGAAACTTCCACTGGATATCAGCGTGATTCCCTTGTATCGTCTGGATTCATGTATGTGAATATGACCCATTAAAACCACATCAGGAACATCACTGATAACAAGACGGTCTACAGTCTCAGGAGCTATTGGAGTCGATGAACCATAAGTCGGAGCTATGTGCCTACAGCGAAGGAGCAACTCTACAGCGGTAACAGGGTTATGGAAATCATGTCCAGGTGTTGAGCCCAATATATCGGTTAAAGCGGTTCCATGTGCTACAAAAACTTTCACCCCGTTTAAGGTTAACATTATGGGGTTGGGAGCCATGTGGATCCTCGGGTTAGCGTATAGCTCAGGAGCATATTTTTCAGGGATAGATGGCTGCGGTAGACTTCTTCGAACGGCATCGTGGTTTCCCGGTATGATAACTATTTCGATGTGTTCTGGTAGACTGTCAAGGAGTTTCGCTGCTTCTTTGTATTGTTCTTTCTGTCTTGATACTGTTAACTCGTTTAATTGATCAGGGTATATACCTATCCCATCCACTAGATCACCGGCTATCACCAGATACTTGACTTGAGAAGCTAGATCCCTACTAGGTTTGGGGCCTAAATCCTGTTCCATCCAACGTATGAATTTCTCAAAGAGATCATCCCTGAAATATTTGCTACCAAAGTGAACATCACCGACGAATACTGCTGAGATGTTTTCCTCACTTCTACCCACCTGATGCATTGGAACATCCGGCCAGATCAGATCATTAGCGATTATCAAGTCATCCCTGTACCTGAATCCATCTACACATATTACCTGATCTTCAAGGACTTCCAAACCTTTCTTGACCACCTCTTCGTCACTAATCATCACTGTACAAATCGTGTCTTTATCCTCAAGCTCCAAAAAAAGGCGGCTGCTTCTTGCGCGCTTACTTGTTACCATACCTATTGTCTTAAAGTTGGTTTTTATTGGTAGTTTTACTGCTTGAGATAAAGAGATTGAGTCCCTTAGATCTACTCTGTGTCTGATTATAGAACTTAGCTGGTGTAGTCTACTGTTAAAATAATCAATATAACCATCAGCGCTACCTATGCTTCTAGATTCCTCTGGATAGTGAACCTCTAAAAGGCTTTTTGCTACTGCGCCATAAGGCTTTAGCCTTGTTGTATTAGGAGTCTTTTTCTGGAAATAGTCGAGATCTAGAATATAGAGATCTGGATTAGAGGAAGCTCTCAAGAGTGCATTATCAACTAGTTCTGTTGCTTCTTCAACACTCTTATTTTGTAGGAAGGTAAAGACATCGGGGCTTAGCTGATAGCCCTTGGTCAACACCCTCTGCAATACTTGTAGATGTTCCTCTGTCAAGGTTAGTCTCTTATCTTGCCGGTATTAGGTAGTCTACCCTTGCAGGTGCAAAGGTTTCTATTATCACGGCTGCTTCATCGCCAGTGGATTCAAACTTGTGTTCTTCGTTTGGAGGTATGTACCACGCTGCCCCTGGCTCAGCCTTAACACTATCCTCACCGGATGTAAGTACGCCTTTACCAGCGATTAATGTACCCATCTGTTCTTGATGATGCCCGTGCCAGTCAACTATTGCTCCAGGCTGGATCATGATGTAACACATTGTCGCGTTCATCCCGTTTCCTATGATTCTTATGTCTACGCCGTGTACTGGTTCAAACTTTGGGGCATTCTCCCATGTTGTTGGTTTCATAAGACAGGATAACGTAATGATCCTATTTGAATCGTTATAGACCTATGGACGTAGTTTCTTTCTGCTCCATGATCAGGTCCCGTATCTCTTTCCTGATACTATACCTGTAAGGCATGCTGCTGGTGTTCCGATCAACGAATCCCCGGTCATAAAGTTTTTTTAGCAATCGAGCGGTGTGCTCCCGTGTCTTTTCTATTTTATCCCGTATCTCAGGTACTGTTCCTTCACCCATATCAACAATGATCTTGAGGACATCTAGCTCTGTCTCTGTTAATTCCTCTAGTATGTCCTGACTGTGTATGGGAATAGGTGCCTCCACAGAGTCCTGTACCTGTGATATGACTCTGGGCTGGACCGCTAGTTTTGTGAGATCATTCTTCATAGATTCAATAGAGTCTTCTATGCCGTCGACTCGATCTGATAGCTCTTTTACTTTTTCAAGCTCAACAAGCTTTACCTTACTGTTGTTTTGTTTTGAGGATAATGCCTCGCTTGCCATATACTTGGCTTGTAATGTCTCTCGTTCGAGTTTGTTTATCTCGGATTCCATCCTTTTTACCTGTCTAGTGAAACCAAAGGTAATGTTCCGTACAGAATCTTTACTGTCCTCGTACTCCAGTTGAGCCATCTTTATTCTCTGATAAAATATGTAGCTAGCTACTATAGTCACCAAGAATAATGCGAATGTGGTGAACACTAGCTCCATCTGTTATCAATACAATAAAAGTAGATTCAGGTTAATTACAGTTACGAATTTTAAAATGATTTACCTTGAAAATAATGATATCTGTAGAGAAGGACAATTCACTAGAATGGACATTAATTTAATATGAGTTTAAATTGGACAGTTCAAACTAATCCTGATACTCTTGAGCAAACAACAAGCAAAGATCAATATATCAGGTAGAGTCCAAGGGGTAGGGTTTAGACCATTTATCTACAGGATGGCGGTCAAGAACAGCCTCAGAGGCTATGTTATTAATTTGGGGGACGCTGGCGTTGAGATCATTATTGAAGGCCTTAGAAGGAATATTATTGAATTTCTGAATGATGTCGAATCAAATGCTCCTGAGGTATCGGATATAGAAGATATCAAAGTAAACTACAGAAGTTACACTGGAAAATATAATGAATTTATCATAGATAAAAGTAAATCAACTGGGAAAGTTGCCACAGGAATTTACCCTCCGGATATTGGCATATGTCCGGAATGTTTGGAAGATATGGAGGATAAGAAAAGTAGGTGGTACGAGTACCCTTTCACGGCATGTGCATGGTGTGGACCAAGATTCACCTCGGTTAAAGATCTACCATATGACCGTGAGAGAACCCATATGCATGAGTTCCCTATGTGTGAAGATTGCAAGGAAGATTATTATAACCCACGGGATAGACGTTTCGATGCTCAGGGAATCACTTGTAGCCAGTGCGGACCAACTATGAGTCTTTATGATTCATATAGAAGGAAAATAGAGACTAATAACGTATACAAGAAGACAGCTAGGTATATTCAGCAAGGATATATTGTAGCCATAAAAGGCATTGGGGGGATACATCTCGCAACATTAGCCACAAAAGACGAGGTACTTAAAGAGCTTCGACTTAGAAAAAATAGAGAATATCAACCCTATGCATTAATGTCACCTAATATTGAAGAGATCAAGAAATATGCCTATATTAGCGATATTGAAGAAGAATACCTGACCTCATGGAGAAAGCCCATCCTGTTACTTAAGAAGAGACACAGGGTGATCTCGGACCTTGTTGCACCTGGTCTTAACACTGTAGGTGTAATGTTACCCTATACAGGTATTCAGACACTATTATTCAAACAACTTGATGAGCCAGCTCTTGTAATGACCAGCGGTAACAAACGGGGGGTACCGATGGCAATAACAAATGACGCCGCTTTTAACGAGTTAGCTGATTTAGCTGACTATTTCTTACTCCACGACAGGGATATTATTAACAGAGCTGATGATTCGGTTATTAGAATTATCGAGGGCATACCGGCATTCACGCGGCGATCCCGTGGATATGTCCCTGATCCAATTAACATTCCTATAACTAATGGGATAGCATTCGCCCTTGGAGCCGAACTCAGGAACGCAGCGTCAATAGCAACAAACGGAAAAGCCTTCATGACCCAGTATCTTGGAGATATTGATACACTGGAGGGTTTAGAATTTGAGAAAGAGGCCATTCAGACTATGCGTGATTTGTTAAATATCACACGTAACCCGGATGTGATTGCATGTGATTTACATCCAGGCTATATTACATCACAGTACGGGGAAAGGATATCACAAGAAATGGGAGTACCGCTCGTTAAATCACAGCATCATCATGCGCATATCACATCGGTTATGGCTGAACATATGATCAAGGACGAAGAAGTTATTGGAATAGCCTTAGATGGCGCAGGATATGGTCAAGATGGTCAAATATGGGGGGGAGAGGTGTTAAAAGCAGCATATTCGGGCTATGAGAGGCTTGGAAAACTTGAATATTTACCCATGCCTGGAGGAGATCTATGCGCTTACCATCCTTACAGGATGCTTATTTCTGGGTTGACTAATATATTAGCAGATGAAGAGATACGTGATATCACAAAAAATCACATAAATCACGTGTTACCTCACGGGAAAAAAGAGTTAGATATTATTCTTAATCAATCGCGTAGTCGAGAGGTACTTAAGACCTCTAGTTTTGGTCGTGTTCTGGATGCTGTTGCTGCATTACTTGGACTAACATATTATAGATCATATGAGGGCGAACCAGCGATGCGACTTGAAGCCCTTGCATCTAAGGGTAGGTATGAAACAATAAGACATAAATCCGTAATAGATTATAAAGATGGCATTTATTCCCTAAACACGAGTAAAATGTTAAAATACCTAATTTTAAACAAAAATAAACATAAAAAGGCGGACATTGCAGCGTTTAGTCAAAAATATCTAGCTAACGGTCTTATCAAAATAGCATTAATGATATCTGAAGACACAGGAATAAACAAATTTGCACTCTCCGGAGGAGTTTTTGTCAATGAGTTTATTACATCGCATATAACAAAAAGACTGGAAAATGCTGGTCACACAGTGCTACGTAATGTAAATGTACCTCCAGGAGATGGTGGCTCAGCTCTTGGACAAGTAATTTCTTCGTTACATCACGTGATATAATGTGATATCACACCAGCTTTATGCTTGTAGGTTTTGCCAACTTGGCAATACCATCTATTAATTCCTTCTCAAACCGTTTTAAGTCTGTTTTTGAGACCTCGGAACTCTCAGACTCAATCATTGTAGTATATTCCCTGAGCCGTTCAGCTAGTATGTAATATTCGTCGAAAGGTCTTTCGTCGAATACTCCTAGATAACTGAATAAAACTATTGTAAACATACTTGAGATCAGATTTTTTCTTGCTTGAGATAAAGAACGGCTAAACGAGCCTCTACTGACTTTTTCGCTTCTAAATAGGATTTTTTCATCAAAAGACAACTTATTCTCAGATATTATATCTGTTAACATATCAATTACAATTGTTTCGAATTGTATACGAGTCAAATTACTATTTTTTAGTAAAATATCTGTTATTGGGTCCTGAAACGTTTTTTCTACTATTTTTTGGTATTCCTCAGAACTCATTTGGGATTTAACCTCACAGTGATATCACACACCTAGAATATATGTTTGTTGACAAAATTGTATACGAGAAAACGAGGTCCTAGACCAATCATTTTAACCGGTAAAATAAGTCTTACGTATCAATAATAAGATAACATCACATATGACATTAATAGTAAAATGCAACAAATATTACGGAAATCATTAATTAAAAGACCTACAACCATATCTCGATATGATTTCATTAGAAGACATAAGCATAAATTGCCATAAAACTGAGACTAAGATCACTAAATTCATTAAAAAAGAGGTTGAAAAAGCAAAGTTAAACGGTGCTATTGTTGCCTATAGCGGAGGCATAGATTCAGCAGTGACGCTCCATCTTACTACAAATGCCTTAGGACCTGAAAATGTGACGGTTATTACTATGCCCGAACGTGATGTCACACCTGAAAGTGATATCATGGATGTGAGGTCACACTGTAAAAAACTAAATCTCACATGTAACACGGTCGATATCACGGCCATATTACATGTGACACAGCAAAACCTAGATAATTTTGATACCGCGAATAAAATAGCGGTAGGTAATATTCGCTCAAGAATACGGATGGTGATAGCATATTACTATGCAAATCTGGAACACAAGATGGTAATGGGAACATCAAATAAAACAGAGTTAATGACAGGATTCTTCACCAAATATGGAGATGGCGGAGTTGATCTCATGCCCCTAGGAGATTTATACAAATATAACATTAAACAACTAGCAACATACCTTGAAATACCTGAAAACATCATAAAAAAACCACCCAGTCCAGGATTCTATAAAGGGCAGACAGATGAACAAGAACTTGGATGTGATTACGATACAATAGACCTTATCCTCTATCTATGGGAAAAAGGCTACACCAACAATGAAATCGCTAAAAAAATCGAATTAAACAAGCAAACAGTAAAAAACATAACACAGAGAATAAAAAGAAGCGAACATAAGAGACGTCTTCCACTAATCTTAAGACTTAGTTAAACTAAGCCTATGCCATAGAGGAAACAAAGTGGGTCGAAACAACCAGAAAGTGATCTAAATGATGAGAAGAAAACTACCAAGCCGATACCTTTGCCCTAAATGTGGTACGAACAGTGTATCTGTAGTACTCAGGAGAAAAGAAGGAAAAGGGAGAATCATATGCGCTCAATGCGGATTGAAAGAACAATTCCCAATATCAGAAACAGTTGACACAGTAGATGCCTATTGCATTTTCGTAGACAGATACTATGGGGTAGAGGAGCATTCTTCAGAATGATAGGAAAAGTAGAGCAGTATCTTTTAGATAAGATCCAGGAAAAAGACACGATCCACTTTACATTAGTTGATCCCGATAAATCCTCAGGATATGATTGCGCTAAAATTGCAATTAAAGCGGAAAAAGGGGGAACCTCCGCTATAATGATTGGAGGGTCGACCCTCGCGTCCCAGACAGAGCTAGATGAAGCGGTAAAAAAAATAAAAAACAAGGTAAAAATACCGGTTATCTTGTTCCCTAATGGTCCAATAGGTGTAAGTAAATACGCTGACGCCCTATGGTTCATGTCATTACTTAACAGTCAAAACCCCTACTATTTTATCGACGCCCAGATGATATCGGCTCCAATAGTGAAAAAACATCAACTAGAAGCAATACCAATGGGTTACATAATAGCGGGAGAAGGCTGCGTAGCAGGATACATCGGACAGGCACGATATCTGAGCTTCAAACACAATAAACTAGCTGTTGGCTACAGTCTAGCAGCTGAGACTCTAGGAATGAGGTTCGTATACCTAGAAGCTGGAAGTGGGGCACCCGAACCCATACCACCTAAGATGATTGGAGCAGTTACAAAATATGCTGACATACCCATCATAGTAGGTGGAGGGATTAGAGAACCAAATGCAGCATTAGCCGCAAAAAAAGCAGGTGCAAGCGCCATAGTTACCGGTACTCTTGTTGAAGAGGAGTCGGAGGTAGAAGACCGCATAAGGGAGATAGTTAAAGCCATCTCAGATTAAATTTATTCAGCAAGGTACAGTTTAAAACTCTATACTATATAAGATAAACACTGGATTTGAAACAGAACCCCGGTGTACCCATAATTGATAGATGTCAAAATGCCTCCTCACTATGAAAAATACTTCACTGAACTAGAGGATAAATTAAAAAACCTGTACGAATTGGCTGAGAAAGCTAGGTCAAAAGGATTAGACGCCAGCCTCGAAGTGGACGCAA
>CAZAQI010000082.1:0-8922 GCA_964487465.1 uncultured Candidatus Bathyarchaeia archaeon | reverse complement strand
AAACTGGGGTTTGAAGAGATCGAGGTAGAATTTACAGAGGAAACTGTTCTCTGGGGCGTCGACGAATTATATGATCTTGCGGTAATAATGGACTCTGCGGTAACGCCCCTCGCAGCTTGGGACGATCTCTATGAATATCTTGAGCATCGTGATCAGGGATTTGTAGATGATTTATTCAGTGATAGCGTGCTGGAGCGTAACGAGTTCAACCTAGTGATTATTTACTCAAAGTCTGGTGAAATAATCTACTGGAAATATTATGACTACTTGTCAAATAAAACCATGGAACTACCCCCGTTGTTCAGAGAAGAGTCAAGTATATCAGCTCTACAAGATTACAGCCCTGAAACGGGTAGCACAATAGGCGTAGTGATGAACAGGAATCAACCCATTATTCTCTCCAGTCGACCTATAACAGACACCAGTGAGATAGCCCCAAGCAGAGGAACCCTAGTAATCGGCTTCGACTTTACCAAACAAGATATTGCCCTTGTACAGGAATACACGGGTCTCCCCATAGAGTACTATCCTCTAGATAGCTATTATATTCCATCAGGCATAAAATCAAATATATCTCCAGAAAAACCATTCCAATACACGATATCCAAAGATACCATCATCGGTTACTACTTAATTGAAGACCTATTTCATGACCCGGCGCTAATTGTAAAAGTATCCCAACCCAGAACCATATATCAGACAGGGCAGGATGTACGACGCGAATTCTTATCCGTAATAATGGGTTTAGGCGTTCTCCTAGTAATTTTTGTTATAGTGTATGTGGATAGAACGATTCTTGGTAAAGTCGTCAAACTGAGTGATGATGTCACGGCTATCGCGGAGATGGATGATCTATCCGCTAGAGTGGAGGAATCTGAATCCAGTGATGAACTAGGAGTACTCACAAGAAGAGTAAACGAGATGCTTCAAAGACTCCAAGACTCACGTGACATTGAACAGAAGCAACAGAAAGAGATGGAGAAACTCAGGGAAGAGAGCACCAAAGAGATATTTGAGGCAGCCAAAAAGGTCTCATACCTAGTAAACACTGAGCTTGAGAGACCCCTAAGGAGTATGAAACAGGTAGCATATCATCTGAGAGAAGAGGATAACGTAGAGCTAGCCGAGATACTGGAAAACAGTATCAAGCATAGCGAGAAAACATTGATTGAACTAGCTAGCTTATCCAATCTTGGGGAACCTAATAGAACCATAACTGACCTAAACGAAGTAATTGAGGCAGCCATCACGAATGTGAGCCCCAAAGTCGGGGTAAACATAGTTTTTGACCCAAATGAGGATTTCCTAGCCATAAACTTGGACGCCATCAAGATGACTCGTGCCATTGAGAACCTAGTTAGAAACTCTGTTGAGGCTATAGAAGGCAGTGGAACTGTTAATATCACTGTGGGTAAAGAAAAGAAGGTTGCGACTATTTCACTTTCTGATGATGGCATTGGGATACCGGAGGATGAAATGGATATGCTCTTTGAGCCCTTCTATACCACTAAGGATAACGCTATGGGTTTGGGCTTAATCTACGCCAAACAAGTCATAGAAGCCCACAAAGGGGATATAACTGTTGAGAGTACTCTTGGTAACGGAACCACCGTCAACATTACACTGCCTTTAATTGAGGAAAAATAATTTCTTTCTATCTATTTTAAGAACCGTTACGTAAGCAACTCATAGTCTCACGATATACCAGTCTCTCGATATTGGTTGCTGCAAAGTTATCAATAACCGCCTATAGTTTTGAAGTGTCTCACTGAACCATTTATTATTATTCTTGAAAGCTCTTGGATACAAAACAAGTCATGTTAAAAAACTTGACCATTGTATATTGTGAAGTCTTTTAACCTTTGATGGGTTTTATTCACGGGATCATATTGAAATTAGTAACATTCAAGGTTCACACTGAGGAACGTATCGGAGCACTATACGATGAAAAGGTAATCGACCTGAACTCAGCATACGCCCTCAAACTCAAAGAAAAAGGAGTCCTGGCTCCTAGGAGAAAGGCAGATGCTCTTATCCCCGGATGCATGATCGGGTTCCTAGAGGGCGGAGAGGAATCCCGCAAAGCCGCAGAGGAAGCGATTAACTACGCCAAAGAAAACCTTGACGCAGTTGGACTGGATGAAGAAAAAATAGTATTGGACCACGAGACAGCTAAATTACAGGCACCTGTACCTAGACCCGGTAAACTCTACTGCGTAGCAGTAAACTATTATGACCACGCAACCGAACGCATCAAAGACCCAGAGGAGCGACAAAAAGAGATTAAACGACTCAAGAGCCTTGAATTGGATGTACCAGATGTTTTCCAGAAGCCACCCAGCCTAGTGGTTGGTCCACGGGATCCATTGATCAGGGTAAAGGCAACTGAGAAAATGGACTATGAGTGTGAGTTAGCAGTCGTTATAGGTAAGGAGGGAAAATATATCCCCAAGGAGAAAGCGTACGAATACATCGGGGGATACACGATTGTTATTGACGTGAGCGCACGTGACCAAGGCTTCCCTCAGGACATTGATTTCAGGATATTCAAGGGAGACATCAACTGGACCAAGGGTAAAGGAATGGATAATGGAGCCCCCATGGGTCCATGCATAGTCACCACTGACAAGATAAAAGATCCATACAATCCCCCGCTACGACTCAAAACTAGAGTGAACGGCGAGGAACGCCAGAACAATACAGTCGAACATATGATAATCCAGATACCAAGAATTATAGAGTATCTTAGCAATGGCACCACCTTGAAGCCGGGTGATGTTATCGCCACCGGTACTGTCGCAGGTGTAGCTCATAGTTGGGGACCTGAAGGCTTCCTGAATATAGGAGATGTGGTGGAGTGCGAGATCCAGCCCATAGGTGTCCTGAAGCACAAGGTAATCGGAGACTAATCTCCTTTTTTAGATACCATTAAAACCATAACCCCACTTATTTTCTATATGAAGCTCAAAATAACTATTGGGAAACATTGCTTCAAAGCAAAACTACATGAAGATAAAGCACCAGAGACATGCAGATTACTACTAAACGAAATGCCGATAACAGGTAAAGCCATCCAAGCACGATGGAGCGGGGAAGCAGCATGGCTACAGATGGATCCGTATGGTATAGAGACGCCTCAGGAGAACGCCACCAGTTATCCGGGTCCAGCACAGTTACTTTATTACCCCGGTGGAGTAAGCGAGAAAGAGATACTAATCCCGTATGGATCATCGATATTCGCAAGCAAAGTCGGTTTACTGCCTGGTAACCACTTCGCCACCATCACTGAAGGCGTTGAAGAACTAGGTAAGATGGGTCAGAAGGTTCTCTGGGAGGGTGCCCAGGAGATTACTATTGAGAGAGCTTGATGTGGCGCAGCACCTCAATATTCCAGTCTAAGAAACTGGGGAAACCTTGTTCTTTTTCCTCTAGATATTTCTTCTTATCGAAGACTATGACTTCTTTTCCATCTTTCTCCCGAATATCTGCTAGTTTGTAGAGCACCTCGTATCCGAGTTGTTTGATATTGTATTTCTCCGTGAATTCCTCTATTGATGGCTCTTTCTTGATTACATACTCCAGCGTCTCAAGGGCATCCAGTTCCAATAAACCATTCTCACAGTATTCCTCTCCCACAACCTTACCCCAAACCTCCCTGTAGAGCTGCATCAACATGTCGCTACGTCGCTGGGCTTCCTCTATTGTTATTTCCTCCACTATTGTGATCTGTTTTAGCCTCTTCTCCCAATTATCTGGTTTCCATTCTAAACTGTGACTGTAGTTTACCAGCCATTTCTCAAAGGGAGGGTACTCATCGTTTGCCAGAAATAACAGGTTGCATAGTGAAGGTATTGCTTTGTTTATCATCTGATTTGCTACCATTGGGTCTTCACGTAGGGTCCATTGTCTTACTACTATATCTGCGAAATAGGTGCAGTCCAGATAATTACGTAGAGCCAGGCTGTATTTCTCATCTGCTGTGAATACGTCTTTCTTATCTAAGAGGTTCTTGATCTCACCTCTTGGATCGTATAATATCTCCGTGTAGGATGCATCCCATTTCTTCAGTAACCCCCATTCTGCTTCTTTTTCCTTCTCCAAGTCGAGGAAGCTAACATCCATATGGTATTCTATGCCTTGATGGTCTCCCTGGGGAAGGGGCCCCCGTCCTTTACTCCATTCAACACATGCCTTAGGTGTCAGGTAGATGTTGAGGTCTATCTCGGATAATTCATCTCCGTACCCCCTGCTGAGTCCGCCCGTGAGTGTGATTCCGAGCACACCTGAGTGATCTCTCAGCTTCTCAACATATTCTTCCGTGTTTTCAATCATTTCATTGAGCTTGTTTTTTGACGGTAGTCTTCCATGGGGTCTTTCTGCTCTATCTCTTATTCCATGAGTATCAGTGAAGAACCTCATAAATGGGATAAATATGGTTCAGTTATTAGGGTCTTACTCAGGGAAGAGAGGGCTGAATCCCTGCTCTTTGGCGTATTCTATTGCCTTCTCCTGCTCTTCCTCGTCCATTGGTTCATGGTTCTCCCCGGCCTCCAGTACCATCTCCCAGAGCCTGTGGTCGCATGGCGTTGGGAAGTTGGCTACTGGATTCTGACTCAGAGTGAAATCCACTCCCAACTGGATATCTTTCATATTATCGCTGGGTTCATACCATGTCCGGTATCTCTGCTCGCTCTTCCATCTCCCTTTACAGATTGCCTTGATGGCTGTGACGCCCATATCCATCTCCTCAGCATACTTAAGCACCGGTCTGTAATCATTCATGGGATGGAAATCAGCTGCACTGCACAGACTAACAGGCAGCAGTACAAGGTCGAAGTCGAATCTTTTAATGATCTCTAGATGGACTCTCATATCCTGGTGCCCGGTGATACCTAGGTAGTCTACTAAGCTGATTTCCTGCGCTTCTTTGAATGCCTCCATAGCGCCGCCTGGTTCCAGCACCTGATCAACTTCTTCCAGAGTACCTATGCCGTGAAGTTGGTAGAGATCAAACTTGTCTACTCCTAGTCTCTCAAGGCTCTGATGTAGCTCTCTCTCAGCATCACGTTTGGTTCTTTTGGTGGTTTTCTCGGCAAGGAAAACCTTATCTCGGTGGGTCTTCATCCATGGTGCCAGTCTAAGCTCGCTCTCCCCATATGTAGGGGCTATATCTATCATATTCACTCCATGATCGAAACAGGATTTGATCACTTTATCAGCTTCTTCCTGACTTATTCTTCCTACTCCGCATCCACCCAGGCTAATAACAGATACTTCTTGTTCTATTCTTCCAAGTCTTTTCTTAGGTATCAAAACACTACACTACATACTCAGTGGACGTAAGCTGTTTTAAATATTCAATAAATACTACCCGCGGTAAAACATTTAACCCTGGTGTAGATCAATCATTCATGAGATCCAAGATACTTTTTGTGTTCATACTAGGATTCTCTTTGATAGGATCCATTGGTCTAGTCCAGGGAATAGTTATCGAAGAGGTTGTTGTCTGCCACGATTTTGATGCCTCGGGGCGCCCGATACCTCAGAATGTATTCCCTACTAGTACCGACGCCGTACTGGTATGGGTAAATATGACGGATATTCACACCAATGATACACTGGTCTTTGAATGGTGGCCACCTGCTGGAGATCTCTATGATGAGCAGGAGTGGAGAGCACCATACTGGACTGAGGGTGTACCGAGTTATAGTAGGTTCACAGAGATCGAGATTATGGGTGAGGAGGCCGAGAATATGCCTGGAGAGTGGGCAATAAACATCTATAATAATGGAACATGGTGGGGTCACGTTGTCTTTGAACTAGTCAACGAGGACAATTCCTACCTACCTGATAGGGAAAACATTCCCACAAACATTATTGGGATATTGAACGTGGATCCCCCTGATTCCTTCAATGAGGGTGATAATGTTAGTGTCAGTGTACAGGTTGGATACAACTTCAGCTCTCCCACAG
The DNA here is from genome assembly GCA_964487465.1 of uncultured Candidatus Bathyarchaeia archaeon. Lineage (GTDB taxonomy): Archaea > Thermoproteota > Bathyarchaeia > TCS64 > TCS64 > RBG-16-57-9. The sequence goes on along the minus strand of CAZAQI010000082.1, from coordinate 2,949 downwards.
ATATCGCCCCCAGCATCTGGAATAACAATAGCCAGACCTTCGTCGGCTCAGTCGAAGACAGAGTAAACGGATTAGGCATCAAGACCTATGACATCGATTTCATAGCTGATGCCCCCGGGATCGTCTACTATGCTGTAGCCTACTATGTGAGTGGAGATGAGATCACTTACAGTGAGGAAGCTGGACTGGTACCATTCCATCTGGAAGACGAAAATACCGATAACGGGATCAAGATACCCAGTATAGAGGACCTAGGACTACCTACAGACATCGACTTTGATGAAATTCAGAACCAGATAGGAGACTATGTTAGCCAGTTGAAGGACGCCATACCCGATGACCTGACAGGCATCGAGGATGAGATCAAGGAACGGACTGGTATACCCGGTTATCCCGTTGGGGCACTGATACTGGGGTTAGCTGCATTAATGATTATGAATCGTATTCGTTCATAATCTATTTTTATTCAATGATCTTTTAATATATTTTATGAACACTGAAGTCAAATTTCTTAGAGATCAGATCGAGACCACATTCAAAGGGGACAGTTGGCATGGACCAAATCTGGTGAAAACCCTTGAAGGTATTGACTATAAACAGGCGATGGAGCGACCCATGGATGAGAGACACACTATCTGGGAGTTAACAGACCATATTAGTTTCTGGATGGAGGAGGTCTGGAAGAGTGTACGAGACCATAAGATGCTGAACCCAGATAAGAAGAAGGATTGGGCGGAGATGGGGGCAACCCAGGATGAGTGGCAGCAATCCGTTGAAAGATTAGAAGCTGCGGTTAACATGACCCTAGACGCAATGGTTGATTGGGATGATGAGGACCTTTATGAGAAAGTCCCAGGCAGAGATTTCACCTTCAAGCAGATGCTTCACGGAATGGTTCACCATAACCTGTACCACGCCGGGCAGATTAATATCCTGAAGAAGAAGCTATAACCCCGATTCAACCCTATTTTTCGCAATCAATCATGAAAAAGATAAACGTCTATACCCAGATTATCTGATTGTATGTTTAATGAAGAGAAGTATCGAAGTTTTCTGGCTAACAACGATATGAGTCCAGAGAAAATTGAGTTATATGTTTCTAAAGTATCTGACGCCGTACAATACTTTGAAAGTCAGGGTAAGGATATCACTGAGGGAAGTGTTGAGGATTTCAGGGAATATGTCTCTCATCAAATGCAACTGGGAGAGAATGATTATGATGACTTGATGCCTCTAGGTCGCTACGTTTACATGATGAATATGAAAGAACCTTGGATATATTATGCTTCCATACTGGGTGGAGCCTCCATATACCCCAGCATAAAAGAACGTCTATCAGAACTTGAAGGCGAAGAAGTCTGTGACACAGTATTCAACTCAGTAGATATACCATCCCTAGGCTCAGATCCAGACGAATACCCGGCAGCTACCAAACAACTCATGGAACAGCTTAGAAAACAGTTACATCCAGAACAATATAGACGTGTTCTAGCAGGGAACCACCACAGGATACCTTTAGAGTGGTTCAACAAGCAGAAACAATGGTTAATGGAACTAGATGGTGATATCGATGCTTGGTTAGATAAGATGCATAAAGCAGCAGTAGCTGATCTAGAGGAGCATCTCCGGGAAGACAAGGTCTGGTTTGAACAGGTAATCACCCAAGATATAGTAGACTATGTGAGATCTAATCCAGAGTTATTGTCCGGTGTCAGGCGAGGTGAATGGATCTATAATATGAAGTTTCCCTACGCACCTCAGGATTATCTTGATGCGGATGATTCTGTTATGAAACGTTACTATATGTGTCATTGTCCATTGGCTAGATCAGCTGTCCTAACAGGTGAACATGAGATACCCATGGATTGGTGCTACTGTAGCGCCGGGTATGGGAAGCTTAGATATGATATAGCTTTCGGGGAGGAGACAGAGGTAGAGGTTCTGGAAAGTGTATTCAATGGTTCAGATCGCTGTAGATTTAGGATAAAGATCCCAGAAAAATATCAATAGTCAAGGTATAGCTCATCCTTTTTTCTTTAATATCCCTAGGAGTGGAGGTGTAGGTTAGGGATACATACATACTGTTTTGACTGCTTCCTGTCTTGATGTTGAAAAGTGAGTAAATTTGTATGTCGGTGAGTCGTTAGAAATATATGAGTACGAGCATGGAGTGCATGTATCGGATGAATACCTAGCTCGAAGAAGCAAACTATTCAAGGCATTGGGGGACCCGAACCTGCTTAAATTATTATATCTTTTACTGGATGGGGAGAAATGTGTATCCGAGTTACTTCCCTTCTTCGATATACTTCAACCAACAGTGAGTATTCATCTTCTCCAACTCCATGACATGGGGATACTTAATGCACGCAGAGACGGCAGAAAACGTTACTATAGTCTAGTTGATGAGACAATCTTGGCGTTTATTGATTGTTTCTGTGAAAAAATGTTGAGTAAAGAGATAGAGTGAATTAGAAGACGGAACCGAGTCTTTTTCAAGGATCATATACTCTGGGGTTTCAGAAAGCTTTGAGCATCTCCCGGTAACAATTCATATCTTTTGTGCTTTCTGCGGCTAACACAGCGTGTATTATCGCCCTTGATAATACATCAGATGCACTTGAACCCACCAGAGATACCAGTGAACCACGTTTATTATCAACCTGTTTCTCCCCCGTTGATAAACTAAACACTGTGTCACCATCGAACAAGGTGTGGCTCGGCTGTATAGCTCTAGCTAATCCATCCTGAGCCATCTGGGCCACCTTAGTACACTCAGTCTTATCCAGTATCACATCCGTAGCCACCACAGCTATAACCGTATTCTCCCCTAGCCTAGCTGAGAGGGGTGAATAATAATTACCGTGGCAGGGTAACTCGGGTGTGGCCGCGAACTCTGATTCCAGCTCAAGATACCGGGCATAGAACCCCCCATACTTTGGATCTGCT
>CAZAQI010000081.1:6150-8936 GCA_964487465.1 uncultured Candidatus Bathyarchaeia archaeon | reverse complement strand
ATAACGACTCAACCTTCTCTGGGTTCACTTCTTTTATATCCGATAATATGGGCATGGAATAGTCGTGAAAGAGATCAGCCGTCAATAAACCTAGGGCACTGAACATCCCCGGGTTAGGGGGAACCACCACCCGCTTTATCTCCAGTTCCTCCGCCAAGGCACATACATGCATGGGACCCGCCCCACCGAAAGCCACCAAGACGAAGTTACGGGGATCATACCCCCGTTCAACAGATACAATACGCAGTATCTTACCCATCATACTATTAGATATACTGATAACACTCATCGCGGCTTCAACAGCATCCATCCCCATATACGCGCCCAGCTTCTCGTATGCTTCCAGTGAATTCCCGGGATATATCCGCATCTCCCCCTCAAGTAGATTATCCGGGTTTAAACGCCCCAAAAGCAGATTAGCGTCGGTGATAGTTGCCTCGACTCCTCCCCGACCATAACAAGCTGGACCGGGAACAGCTCCAGCGCTCATAGGACCTACCCTCAAATAACCGTTAACCACTTTGGCAATAGTCCCGCCACCAGCGCTGCACTCAGCCAAATCGATAAATGGAAAACGCACAGGATATCCTGACCCCTTAACAAGCCGCCCCATATGGATCTTCCCTGCCACCTCATATTCCGCTACAACTTCAGGAGTTCTACTCCTTACGGTTCCCGCCTTAGCCGTGGTTCCACCCATATCAAAGCTGATGATATCCCCCATACCTGTTTGTTCCCCCAGCCAGGCGGAGGCTATCACTCCTGCAGCTGGACCTGACTCTACGATGGTGGCTGGTTTCATGCTAACTGTATTACTCTTGGCTAAGCCTCCATTGCTCTGCATCACATATAATTGGGTGTTTAACCCTTTGGATTCCAAGTCTGACTCCAGTCTGTGTAAATACTTATGGATAACAGGCATTAAAACAGTGTTAACAACCGCCGTGCTGAAGCGTTCAAATTCACGGTATTCGTTACTAATCTCGTGACTCGCTGTAACATAGAGGTCAAGTCTATCCTGTATTATCTGTTTACACATCCTCTCGTGCACCGAATTAGCGTAGCTGTTGATGAAGCCAATGGCAACTGACTCCACACCATCCTCCTTAATTCTATGTATCACCGACTCCAACTCGCCAGGATCAAGACCATACACTATTTCCCCGCTAGAAGTGACTCTCTCAGATAACTCGTAACGAAACCTACGCTCCACCAGCATAGGTGGTCGTTCAAAAAAGAGATTATATAACTCGGTTCTCCGTTGTCTCCCTATCTCTATCACGTCTTTGAAGCCAGATGTGGTGATTAAACCAGTTCGAGGTAGATCAATGTCCACTTGACCGAACAAGGCGTTGGTGGCGATGGTTGTAGCGTGCCCTATCATGGTCACTGATGCTGCTTCATAGTCTTCAAGAAAAGTGTTAAAGGCGTTAACCACACCCCTTTCAGGATTCCGAGGTACGCTTGGAGTCTTTATATTGATAATCTCCCCGGAGATAAAATCAAATGCAACCAAGTCTGTGAAAGTGCCGCCCACATCAACGCTAACCCTGTACAAAGCATTCACTCTAAGTAAAGGGGTGAATGAACGGATAAAATATGTGAAAGAACTAGTCTCTGACCTTGACTCCACCAAGCTTGATAGCTTCAAGCACAATGTGGCTCTCAACTTTCCCGATGCCCTTGATAGCGGATATAGTATCCAGTAGTTCTAGAGCGGATTTACGGTTATCACAAACAGCAAGAACCAGTAACTCGCAGGCACCGGAGACACGCATAACCACATTGATTTCCTTGATGTCAGCGATTTTGTTCCCGATCTGACTCAGATCGGCTCCAGCATCCGCTGAGATCATCATACATAACAAGTAATGGTTCAGCTTATCCGGATCAACAATGGTGGTGTAGCCCCGGATAACACCATCATCCTCCAGAGTGTTCACTTTTGAGGAGACACTTACATGGCTAATGCCCAGTTGCTTGGCTAGATCCCTGTAACTTTGACGGCTATCCTGTTGTAGCAGCCGGATAAGTTTTTTCTCTATATTGTTTTTATCAGCCATGGATATCACAGGTTAATAACGGTCTTTCCGCTGAATAATAGATCTACAAAAGAACCTGTATCAAGTAGTTTTATGTTTGCTATTAGACGATCCTTTAGCCCACGTTTCATTACGTCGGGTTCCAGTCCATATACTACGTTACTAGCCAGATCAAGGTTTGCTTCTACTCTATTGTTCGCGAAATATACAGCGTCTTGTATTAATACAAGTTCAGCTCCCAAATTCAGTGCTTTATCAAGTAAATCCCTGTCATGTGTATTCAATATTACTAATTTTGACATCATATCACCTAATAAACCAGAGTAATCTCCGCTTCACCAATTAATTCCAGAACCTTATCGGAGTCAGCTAACTCCACGAATTCAATTAGGTCTTCTTCACTGAACCCAGATGAACATAGGGACTTAGTCTCAACAAAGAGGTCTATATCCAGTTCAGGAAGATCTGTGAGGAATCTATCTGTAATACTCTTGTCAACGTTATCCACTGCACCATAGACACCTTTACCGATCCAGAGAACGGTTACCACGTGATCCCATAACCCGGCTGCTGTCCTGAGGGCCTCATAATAGTTTAGATTCGTGACAGGTGATGACTTTATAATAACTAGTATGTTTTTCTCCATTAGACCGCCCCCGTCATACTGAGTACAACATCCGCCTCGGAGATCATCTCCCCGAGATCAAATACTCCACCTATATCCACTCCACTGGGTAACATTTC
>CAZAQI010000081.1:0-6140 GCA_964487465.1 uncultured Candidatus Bathyarchaeia archaeon | reverse complement strand
AACATTTCAACTGTTACACCTCGTAGCTCCATGCATACTCTGCAACCGCTAACGGATGCGCCCATTTCAACTAGATCCTTGAATCGTTCGCTTATACTTTCTATGTGGAAGGGTTCACCGCTCTGACTGGTTACTGGGTTGTAAACACCGTCCATCATCAGGTAGATGTCAACATTATGACCCTTCCTGAGAGCGATCTCACTTATCTCAAGAGCCTGGTTTACACCATCATTCTGGAAAGGTGATTGGCATAATAGTATCAGCATTCTCCCCATATCAGCACCTAGATAAATAGCTGAACATCAGAGTCCATGGCGATGTCTAGAAATGTTGCAGCTCCCACGATCTCATCAACCTCTGGGATGAGTTCATCTCTTGTGACGTTCATCATCTTCATGGTGGTGCTGCAGGCATAGATAGTTACATTCTCGGTGTCCCTGCATAACGCCAGTAACTCTGTTAACGTGGGCACACCTGCATTCTTTATCTTACCCTTCATCATCCCTGTGCCCAGAGCCATTATTCCAGGTAGCTTCGCTTTCTCAAGCCCACCTTTCTTCAATGCATCCAACCCCCAGAAAGTGAAGAACAAATGAACCTCTGCATCCATCGCGCCCCCTGTGCTGGACAACATGAGAACAGGGTAGAGTTTATCTAAGGTGCCGCTGTGGACAACTATAGCCATTTTCTTTGCTTCGCTCATTTAGCCCACCTTGATTATGTATTTGAATACATCATCTTCTTCACTGATCTCCAGTATCTTTGCACCAGTCTTGTTTGCCCACGCAGGCACATCTCTTTTACTGCCAGGGTCGGTGGATAATAGTCGTAATATCTGCCCTTTTACCATGTTTTTTGTTGCCTTTTTTAACTTGACTATGGGCATGGGGCAGTACATGCCTTTTGCGTCAATCTCTACATCTACATCAACCATATTAATCCAAATGGTAAATAATATTAAGATATTTAACCATTTGGTAGAAGATCTCTTTCTCGGAGAGTTTTCTCAATAAACCTGCAGGTACTAGGCATAATAGGCACAGAACCCAGATCATCAACCCGAACCCACTGGGCGTCAGGAGCATCATCTCCAGCGCATACATCACCTGAGACATACTCACAGAGATACTCAAACAAGACATAATGAAAACGAATACGACCCTGATCATCCCTGTGAATCGAATCAAACACAGTGATCAACTCCACGGGTTCAACCATGACTCCAGTCTCCTCAAACACCTCTCTTTTAACAGCTTCTACCAGAGTCTCACCCACCTCAACCACGCCACCCGGAAGACCCCACATACTCTCATTAGGTGCCTTACCTCTAATAGTTAACAAAACACGATCATCGTGCAACACCATCCCAGCTACACCAGGAATGGGATAAGAGGGATACTCGCGACTCAAGACACTTCCTCAGACTGAGTCATACCCCATCTGGAGGGCTCTAAGGTTAATCTCCCTCATAGACTCCTTCATATGGGCGTTCACAGCGTCCTTAAGCAGGTCCAGTCTAACCATCTCACTTTTCCTAGCTAATGCACCGAGCATCACCATGTTAGCTACTATCTGGTTTCCAAGACCAACAGCTATCTTTCTAGCTGGAACCTGAATGATCTCCACATCCGTCCTCGGTTTTTCAACCCGTTCAATGACGTGACTGTCCACTACGACCAGTGAGTCTTTTTTAGCCAGTGGTAGGTATTTCTTGAAAGCTGGCAAACTCAGACATAATAATACATCGGTCTTTTCGAACTGGAGATCATTTATCTGCATATCTGAGACCATTATCTCTGATCTGCAGCTTCCTCCACGTGCTTCAGCACCGTAGCTCCTGCTGAACATCACCTCATAGTCCTTCATGAAAAGGGCGTTACTGAGGAAAGAGCCTGATGCTACTATACCCTGTCCACCTGTGCCGCTTATCATTATGTTCTGTTTCATTGCGTGTCCTCCTGTGCGCGGCGGATAATATCCCGCAGGCTCTCTGTGAGTTCAGGTCGGGATCTCTTCTCGAATAAACCTAGCTCAATTTTTTTCTCAGTCTTGTTTACCACATATTTGACCGCGTCAAGATTATTCATTTTAGATATTAGGGATTCAGGTTCACCCAGTACTTTAACTACCTGACCATAGCCCATATGGTCTACGATCTTGGCTTCGCCTAACTTATTAACAGCGTTTAATGTCTCTCTTAAATTATTCTTGGGCACCGCGTAGACGTATTCAAGCTTCTCAGGTCTATCCCGGATAATGGTGCTCTCACCGAACATCTCTAGTATACGTGGTGGTAGAGTATCCAGTGAGCCTCTGAGGTTAAATATTCGTCTCTGCTGAGTGGGGCACTGACTTAGCACCTCGATGAAGCTGAAGCCCTTGTGCTGGATGGCTTCCTTGATGGCGTTTGTTAACTCAAGCACATGGTATGTGCTCCATTTGGCCACGTAGCTTGCGCCAGCCGCTTTAACCAGTTGAGTTATGTCAAAGGGGAATTCTGGGTTTCCATATGGACTGGTAACAGTTGTCTCCCCATGCATAGTGGTAGGAGCGATTTGTCCACCTGTCATGGCATAGCTCATGTTATTCACGAGTATAACCTTGAGGTCTATGTTTCTGCGAGCAGCGTGGATAAGATGGTTTCCACCGATTCCGGCTCCGTCACCGTCACCCACGAAAACTACAGTGGTTAGATCAGGGTTATATGCCTTAGCGCCAGTTGCAAACGCGATGGCTCTTCCATGCGTGGTGTGTAAGGTGTCTCCCTTAAAGTTAGGGCTGGGTATCCACGCGGCGCAGCCTATGCCGGAAACAGCCAATATCTTGTCTTTATCCAAGCCAAGGTCGTCTATGGCTCGTAGGAAACAGTTAAGGATGATCCCTCCACCACATCCAGGACAAAAAGCAGAAGGCTGACTCCTGACATATTTATCTCTATAGTGGAATAGGTTCTTCATTATCGTAGCCTCCGTATTGTCTCCAGTATCTCACGTGAGAAGGGTAAGACCCCGCCTACTTTTGCAAGTGATATAACCTCGCATTTTCCGCAGACCACTCTTTCAACCTCTTTAACCAGTTTACCGAAATTCATCTCAACCACAATTATGGCATCCAAGTTATCAGCTACTTCACGGATAACTGTCTCTGGGAAGGGCCAAATAGTCTTCAAACGCAATAAACCGGCTTTTATTCCTTCATCCCGAGCTTTAACCACCGCCTCCATGCTAGGTCTGGCCGATGCACCAAAGCTCAACACAGCTATCTTAGCATCATCCAGTTGCTCCACGTGAATATCCCTGATATCGGACTCGGCGTTCAGTATCTTGTCTCTTATTCGATAGATTATTTTCTGGTGATATTCTGCCTCAAAGTTACGGACACCATTAGGTTTGTGAGTTGACCCAGTTACCAGTAACTCATAGCCATCTCCGAAGGCTGGCATCGCAGGTACGCCGCTGGGGTCATCGGTTCCCCAAGGGGTAACTTCTTTACTAGTGGGTTTTCTGCGATTAACTACATCAACCTCATCGGGCACTATTAGTTTCTCTTCGATGTGTCCAATTAATCCATCACTCATCAACATAACTGGAGTTCTATAGGTCTCAGCTAGGTTGAAGGCCCTCACGGTTAGATCAAACATCTCCTGCACGCTCCAAGGAGATAATGCTATTACCTCATAGTCTCCGTGGGCACCGTATTTTGCTTGGTATATATCTTGCTGGCTTGGATCTGTACTCTGTCCGGTGCTTGGACCGCTTCTCTGAACATTTACAAGCACCATTGGAGTCTCAGTCATATGCGCGTAGCCGATATTTTCCTGCATTAAATCGTATCCTGGGCCACTTGTGGCTGTCATGGTTTTTGCTCCTGCCCAAGATGCCCCTATAACACTGGCTATGCTGGCTATCTCATCCTCCATTTGCATGAAGACACCTCCAACCTTAGGTAGTTCCCCTGAGATGTGGTGACTGATCTCGCTAGCCGGGGTAATTGGATATCCGGCGAAGAACCTGCACCCAGCCCTGATGGCTCCCTCGGCGCATGCAATATTACCCAATACCAAGTGTTTACCGGGTTTAAGCATCCTTGATCTCCTCCACATTGATAGCAAAGTCCGGGCAATACCTTTCACACCATCTGCACCCAATGCACTCGCCCACTACCTCCGGCTTGGTACCACCCAGCGCTGTCTTATTCTCTGACTCCTTCAATATCTTCCCTCCACGGGTATTACATACATGAACACATAGTAAACATCCTTTACATTGCTCGTCTTCTATGGTCACTCTGAACTTTTTTGCCGTTTCCATACACCTCGAAACGATTAATCTGTGATCAATAGGGCTTCTGGGATAAAACTACTGGGATTCCCATAGAGAGGGCGTCAAATACCACCCCCCAGAATTACTGTAAACAAAACCAAAAAAACAAAGTAACAAGATTTTTCTAGTAACCCATTTTTCTTAGCACTAGGTTAGCTACGCTACTATCCTGTATGGCTATTCCCACTGACTTGAATACGGTAAGTGTGTCTTCAGGGGTTCTACCCTCCTTCTCTCCGGAGACTAGCTCCTTTAGCTCTGCATGTACATGATCCCACGTTATGGCACCCTCCTTAATAGGTATCAAGACGTCTCCGGCTTCATGCTCTATGCCTTCCCTGTCATCGATAACCAGCTTGGACTCTGCGATAGTGGCGGTATCCAGTTCCCTCCAGTCCGGGTAGAAGGCGCCTATAGCACTAACATGGACCTTCTCCTTGAGCCACTCCCTTTTCAATACGGGTCTAGGGCTTGTGGTGGCGGTTAAAACAATATCCGCGTCAATGCAGGCTACCTCACCTGACTGGGCTGGTATCACGTCTATACCCAGTTTCAGGGTCATTTCCTCAGCGAAGCGTTCACGTGCCTCCTCATATAGATCATAGACATACACGGTTTCTATATCCCGGACAGTGCATGCTGCCCATGTCTGGGTTCTTCCCTGAACCCCTGCCCCAAATATAGCTACGGTACTTGCGTCCTCTGGCGCAAGGTATCTGGCTGCCACACCGGTTATGGCTCCTGTGCGCATGGCTGTTAGATACGTTGCATCCATGAATGCCTGAACCATCCCAGTTTCAGGATCATTAATTATGATCCACGCAGCAGTGGTGGGTAACCCTTTCTCCCTGTTATCCGGGTAAATACTGATAATCTTGGTTGCCTGTGCCTCCAACTCGGTTAGGTAGCTGGGCATGAAGCTAATAGATCCGTTATACCGTGGCACCATTATGGTGCTTCGTGTTGGTAACACCACGTTCCCCTTGGCGTACTCCCTGAAGGCTTCTTCAACTGTATCGATGGTCTCCTTCATATCGATGGTTTTTTCAATATCAGCATCACTGAGGAAAAGCATACTAATTCAGATTCAAGAACACTCTACGGGAATAAAAAACCTGTTAAGAACATAATTATTTCACATAATATAGGATAATAATATAAGCCTAAAACATGAAACATCTATACAACATCCATCAATTATAAATAAGAAGACGAGGGATGAACAATGAGTGGATTGCTAGACCGACTTGTAGGAAAAAACGGGGAAGAGAAAAAAACCCAAGAAGTCCAATACATCAAGGCTATCCCACTCAGGGCTTACGAGGATATCGACATCATCAAAGCCGAGGTTCGTGCAGGAAACATTGTCATATGTAATGTGGCGCCCCTCGCCAAGACCAACATTGAGGATGTCAAAAGGGGTATAAACGAGTTAAATGAGTACGCTAACTTGATAGAAGGCGACATCGCTAGACTCGGTGAAGAGAGGGTAATAATAACCCCCAAGAATATCCAGATCTGGCGTAACAGAGACTAGACAAGAGCCACTGTATCCAGTAACCTAGGACTATGTCCACGTATTCTACGTAGACGAGAGATACTTCTAGCCAGATGATTACATTTACTCTCCTCGCCGTGTACCACGTAGACGTTTCTCGGGTTGGGTCGCAGTCTTTTAAAATAATTCATTAATTGTCTTCGGTCGCTGTGACCGCTGAATCCGTGCACTGTATGTGTGCTCAAGGATATGTTTATTATCTCCATCTTTCCGTCTCGTCCATAAAGCTGCGCTGAACCCATACCAGATTGTACACGTTG
>CAZAQI010000080.1:0-8975 GCA_964487465.1 uncultured Candidatus Bathyarchaeia archaeon | reverse complement strand
ATGTTCACGGCGCTCCGCTGCCGGACAACCTCATAGTTCAATGCTTTCTCAACGTTTCTGAAACCCGTGATGTTCTTGACCTCCACACGGTTACCGCCCTCAACACTCACGTTAGCGTCAATTCTTAAGGAGCCCTCTCCACTAGGATCATAGACCCCCAAATGCTCCAAGATAAGTGAGAGCTTTTTCAGGAAATCCCGAGCTTCTTCAGTGGAACCTATATCCGGCTCCGTGACGATCTCCACAAGTGGCACACCTGCCCTATTATAATCTATCAGGGTTTCACGTGCACTGGTTATACTACCACCAACATGCATCAGTTTGGCTGGGTCCTCCTCCAAGTGAATACGGGTTATACCTATCCGGTTGTCTCCAACCTGGAGGTAACCCTCTTGTGCTAAGGGTATCTCGTATTGGGTTATCTGAAAGTTCTTAGCCATATCTGGATAGAAATAGTTCTTTCTGCTGAACCGGATAAAAGGTTGGATATTGCTCTCCAATGCCTTTGCTATAGTTACTCCATATTCTAGGGCTCTCCTATTCAGCACGGGTTTACTCCCTGGGTAGCCGAGACATATTGGGCAGACTACCGTGTTGGGTCCTACCTCATCAATATCCGTTGGACAGCTACAGAATAGCTTGCTCCGCGTGTTAAGCTGTACGTGTATCTCCAATCCTATCTTGGCCTTCATAACTGCTCAACCTCCCATGCTGCTTTGAGGAGTTGATGTTCCTCAAGATGATCAGCCATAAGATGCAGTCCAACGGGCAAGCCACCTATTTCACCACAGGGAACCGAGACCATGGGAACCCCCGCTAGGTTGGGCGCCACTGTGAGTATGTCCATCATATAGTGTTGAATAGGTTCAAGCTGTTCTATCTCATCGAATCTAGGAGCCACTACAGGCATGGTTGGAGCCGCCAAGACATCGACTTTCTTGAAGCATTTCTTAAAATCATTTATAACACGGGTTCTGACTTTCAATGCCTTTAAGTAATAGGCGTCACGGTAACCAGCCATCCGTGTGAAGGTACCCAGTATTATCCTGCGTTTAGCTTCCTCACCAAAGCCAGCGGTTCTTACCCGGCTGAAGTACTCATTGAAGTCTCCGTCCATTTCTTTCTGCAAACCGTATCTGAGTCCACTAAACTTGGCTAAGTTGGTTGACGCCTCTGCCATGGCGATTATGTAGTAACTGCTTAGACTGTATGTTGTGTGGGGTAGACTTACTTCTTCTAGTGTGGCTCCATTTGACTCCAGTTTCTTCAATGTATTCCAGACAATTTTCTCTACATCTGAGTCTACGCCTTCTCCGCAGTACTCTTCTGGTACTCCAACCTTCAAATCAGTGAAGTGACCTAGTTCAGTGTAATTTGGTACGGGTTCCTTGACTACGATGCTATCATACTTATCTGGTCCGCTGATAATCCCCAAGAGTAAGGAGGCTTCATCAACGGTCTTGGCCATTACACCGATCTTATCCAAGCTATTGGCGTAATCAATCAAACCCCAGCGACTAACCCTACCATACGTGGGGGTAACACCCACAACACCGCACCATGAAGCAGGGCAGCTAATACTACCACCAGTGCTCTCAGCAAGAGCAATATGAGGAAAATCAGCGACGGCTGTTAGACAAGCAGCTCCTCCGCTGCTCCCCCCGGTGCTCCTCTCAGGATCATGTGGGTTCAATGGCGTCTTGTAGGGGGTGTTCACGTTAAACGTGCCGAACCCGAACTCATCCTGGGTGGTCTTACCAAGGATATTCGCACCTTCATCTAGACATTTCTTGATTACTGTGGCGTTGAATGGGGGAACATAACCTTCCAGTATCTTGCTACCAGCTGTAGACATGATGCCTTTAACGCAGATATTGTCCTTGACAGATATACTATAATTCTTGAGCAGACCCTCGCCATCAACCAAATCATTGTTGAAAGTGTTCATAAAATGATACTTTTTATCCAGTTGTCTGGCTTTCTCCAGATGATTCATTTTATCCTAGGCCCCCTAATGTAGCCTTCTTCCTCGTCATCCACGTTCTTCAGTGGGTCCCATACCCACTTCCGCGAGGAATCGTCTCGTAGTGCACCAGCTATCTCGATTGGGTGATAACTGGGCTTAACCCCCACTGTGGCTACCTCATCAAGCTCCTTGAAGGCGTCCAGTATGACGGCTAATTGCTGAGTGTACCTTTCTTTCTCTTCCTTTGTTAGATTAATGCGTGCAGCTTTTGCTAGTTCCTCTATTAACTCAATACTTATGACTGTCTCAGCCATCGAAAATGCTCCTCCCCTTTGGATCGGTGATAAAACTATTGGATCTCAGAAGTGAAGTCATGGAATTTATTAAAACATTCACCCATCTGTTTTCACTCCGACACCCAACGCAACATGTCGCATATTATTTAAGAGTTCTCCCAAATAGGAACTCAGTTGAAACATTTCAGCGATAAAAACTAGAGTAACTTGTATAGGGCGTATAGATGAAATACATAAGCTTCGACTCCATAATTGAGGAGTGGGTTACAGCGTTTAAAAGATTAAAAAAACCGTTGGGCCTCCTACCCCAAGTCCATTTGAAGGGTAAAAAACGATAAAAAGGGGCAGACCCAGATCCAATCAAACACAGTGTCTCGCACAACAAATGCTATTAACAGGTTATCAGAGGAGACTATGAATTAAGATGGGAGTAGGCCCTATTGGGCCGTAACAGAGGGAAAGGGTCTGATCAAACCCATCAAATACCAATATTTTAGCTGTTTATTTGAATTTATCGATTATTCCTCCCTATGTGTATAAAGAACAGAAAAAAATCTGAGCAATTGAACAAATCATTACTTGAATGGATCATAGCCACTAATACAGTAAGTGCAGATATGCTCCGGCGGCAGATCCACCGCCCATAAGATCTTATCCCTACTGTTATAATGCACTTTGTCGATGCTGGGTAAGTTCTGGGCCACCAATTTACCTATCTCTTCAAGGGATTTGCCCTCAAACCCTGCAGCCGCTAATGGCTTATCCGCTGGATCACTGAAACAAGGGAAAAATATGGGTGCATAACTCACAAGGAAATCCACGTCTGTCGCACCCGCTTGCCTTAGATTCTTGGCTATGGATTCGCTTACGGTTCCCCTTACGATGCTGTCATCGGTTATAACAACTTTTTTGCCTTCAACTGTCTTCTTGATTATGTTGTGTTTAAGGTCGCTGGCGATCTTTCGGTATTTGGGGTCATCTATGATATAGGTTCGACCCATATACGCGTTCTTTATCACGCCTTCATCCGCTGTAACCCCGAGACGCTCTGCTACACCAGTGGCGACGCTACGCCCACTATCAGGAACAGGTATGACCACTAACCCGTTATCTTTGTGAATATCATACTCATCATCCAATCCATGTATATCCACGAGGCCGTGCCCCAAACGTTTACGTGCAATATGAACCGTCTTACCTTCAATTACACTGTCGGGCCTACCGAAATATACCCACTCAAAGACACAATGAGACCTGTTAGGCTCCAAGACTTGCTCTACTGTTAATTCATCATCCATTACTATAACAAGGCTACCAGGAACTACATCGCATCTATTGGTAAATTCCTCACCCATGTTCTCCAGTACATCTATAGGAGCAGACTCTGATGCGATATAGTAACTGTGCGTACTCTCAGCCATATACAGGGGTCTTACTCCCCTCTCATCTCGAGCGGCCAATAGTATGCTTTTCTCAATCTCCCGATCCCATACAGCCATCACCAAAGAGTAATAGGAATCTCTATGACAACGCATTGTCTCCTTGAAGGCATCGATAAAGCCCAACCCTTTCTCCAAACCCTGCAATATAGTCTCCTTGAAGACATCCTCGTTGAGTCCCTGTTTATTTGGGAAAAACCCGTCCAGCGCTAGGCTGAAGTGATATCTTGGATGATCCCTAGACTCTATGGGGGTATACCCATCATCCGTGTTTTCGCCGCTGGCAGCACCTATGATTACGTAGTCATCAGGGTGGTTGAAGGCAACGTATTTCTCGTTTAAGACGTTGCTTATCAAACCTTTTCCCTTCCATGTGCGTAGACTGTGGTTACTGGCAGCAGTTACTCCGCTACTCTCCTGACCTCTATGCTGTACACCGTATAATATGTACTGGCTCTTGGTTGAGGCATCCTTGTGGCTATAGACTCCGACAACGCCATGCATAACGTCACAATAAAACAGTTAATAATTAAAACCCATCGCCTGTTTTACTGCATCATGCATGTAATATTACATGTTTGGATGAATAAAGGTTAGAACTTTTTCGTCACGTAATCCACGATGGATTTGAAGAAGGGATGACCATCACCGTATTTATCTGGCATCCCGTATTTAGTCCACTCCGGCATCAGGTACCCATAATATGCTCTCTCGGGGTGAGGCATCAACCCCATTACGGTTCCTTCTGGGTTACATATACCCGCGATATCATGATAAGCCCCATTGGGGTTAGCCGGCCAATCATAGTTAGCGTAAGAACCATCCTGCTTCACGTATCGCCAGACTATCATATCCTGTTCATAGAGCTTGTCCAAGAGTTTCTCTTTTTCATCTGGCGGTAGGATAAAACGGCCCTCACCGTGAGCCACCGGGCAGCGGAGAACGTAGCCTTCATCTAGGCCGCTCATCATGCCACAGTTTCCGTTACCCTCATAGCTCATACGAATCCATCTATTCTGGTATCCATGGGTACTGTTCCCCAGAGCTGCTTCCGGATAACGGCTCTTTCCCTCCCATCCAGGAAGGAATCCCAGCTCCACTAGTTGCTGGAAGCCGTTACATATACCTATCACAGGTTTACCGGAGTTCACGAATTCCACCAACTCTTTACCGATCCTGTACTCGCATTCCTTGGCCCATATGGCTCCGCTTCTAACATAGTCACCGTAGCTAAAGCCTCCGGGGAATACCAATACATCATATTCTTCCAAATTCTTCTCTTTGAAGATCTTCTGCGTGTGAATTAGGTTTACGTTTGTCTTCAGATCGTTGAATGCTCTAACGGTCTCTAGGTCACAGTTGGTCCCTGGGGCTCTGAGGATCAGGATCTGCATTTCCTCTGGTTTCATCGCTCGACCTCCAGCGGGGTTTTCCACGCCTCAATCAATGTGGATAACTTATGGTCTATGAGGGGTTCTCCATCCTTGGTTATTGTTAGGGTGGACTCTTTCTTCACTGCGCCTATGCAGCTTACCGGCGTGTCTTTCATGATCTTCTCAAATATGGCTGTCTTTTCACATGGTACCTCTACTAGTAGTCGTCCATTGCTCTCACTATATAGCAGGACATCATCCCTCATCTCCTCTGAGACTAGAACCTTACCTATGTCAACATCGAGCCCCAAATCCCCTGTAAACGCCATCTCACTCAGGGCTACAGCCAAACCTCCTTCACTGCAGTCGTGACAGGCACGGACAAGTCCTGAGTCCATTGCGTCAAGTACTCTTCTATAAGCAGTGATATTCACCTCTGGATCTAGTTGTGGTACCGAGCCACCTAACTTCCCGTGAAGTCTCAGGTACTCGCTTCCACCTATCTCGGGCTTTGTTACACCTACAAGGTATAACGCATTACCGGGGTCTTTGAGTTCCATGGTTATGGCTTTCCTTATGTCCGGTACGATACCTAGGCTGGTTACTAGTAATGTGGGTGCTACTGGACCCAGTGGGCTCTCATTGTATAGGCTGTCTTTGCCTGAGACAAATGGAGCCTCATACACCTTGGCCGTATCATAGCAGCCACGACAAGCGTAAACCAAGCCACCTAACCTGTCTTCATACTCCGGGTTACCCCAGGTGAAGTTATCAAGGAGCGCCCATCTCCGTCCACCCACACACACGTTGTTTCTGACAGCTTCATCTATGACACTCGCAGCCATCCAGTAGGGATCTATTTTCCCGTATCGACTGTTGACTCCACTGGATACGCTTACGCCCTTCCAGTTATCATCAAGAGGCTTCAGGACGCTCGCATCACTGGGGCCAGCATTCCAGCCCTGAAGGGGTTTTATCACAGTCTGTCCTTTTACTTCCTGATCGTATCTTCTTACGACTTTTTCCTTGCTACAGATATTGTAGCTGGATAATAATTTGAGTAATACCTCGCCTAGATTTCTGGGTATCGGTATCTCGGGGTCGCTTCTGGGCTCTGGTTTCCATGATATACTACGTTGGAGTCTTGGTGGATTGAATAATGACTCAAGCACCAGCCTTCCTACGTTTTCACCATTATAGAATAGGTCAGCGTGACGTGTTTCATTGTATTTTCCCAATACCGTTGCCTCCACCTGTTCATCACTAAAGACCTGTAAAACCTCTTCAAGGTTATCCGGGGACACTGCAAGCAACATTCGTTCCTGACTCTCACTTATCCATATCTCCCAAGGCGCCATATCAGATGCCTTTAATGGAATACGGTCGAGGTACACCTCAACACCCAATCCATACCTGTCAGCCGTCTCACATACACCACAGCTAATGCCTCCACCTCCAATGTCGGTTATGCCTGAGCCTAGTTTTCTATCGCTTATCTGTTTGATGGCTCGTTTTACTTTCTCCTCTTCAATAGGGTTGGCTATCTGTACAGCTGATCTGCTGATCTCCTCAGATTCTTCTGATAGCTCCACTGATGCAAAGGTTACTCCGTGGATACCGTCACGCCCAGTCTTACCACCTGCTAGGACCACATAGTCTCCGGATTTAACCTCTGTTTTGTACTGGTCTTTGGGTAGTACTCCGATGCAGCCAGCGTAGACCAATACGTTGCCCGTATAATCTTCATCAAAGACCGTTGCCCCGTTTACGGTTGGTATCCCAATGCTGTTTCCGTAACTTCCTATACCATCAACCACGCCGTTGAATAGAAATGTAGGGTGCTTTACACCATCCGGTAGTTTCTCATAGGGATAGTCCAGTGGACCGAAGCAGAGTACATCAGTGTTTGCTATCGGGTTAGCCCACACCCCCATGATGTCCCTGATTACTCCACCCAATCCCGTAGCTGCTCCACCAAATGGCTCAATGGCGCTGGGATGGTTATGGGTCTCTACTTTAATCGCTATAGTTACTTCATCGGTTAGATCCACCATACCGGCGTTATCCTCGAATACACTGAAACACCACTCAGGTTCAAGTTCATCAATGAGGCTCTTGAAATAGGTCTTCAACAATCCATCCACTTTACCCTCACGAGTCTCAATGATACCTGCGAAGGTTTTGTGGCTACAGTGTTCGCTCATGGTCTGGTCAAATGTCTGGAGTTCGATATCAGTCGCCTTGCGTTCACGGAGAATATAGTGATCACGGATATACTTTAGTTCATCAAGGGTCAAGCCTAATCCTAGTTGTTCCTGGATATCATAGAGATCCTCCTCTGTGGCGTTCATGAAGTCGATAGTATGATGACTGAAGGGCAGATCAGTTTCCTTTACCCGGTTCATTATTCCTCACTTATCTCATAACGGTAATCATCTTTAGTGGGATTGGTGAGCAGTCTTCTACACATCTCATCTACAAGCTCATCTGCATTTGATTCATCATCCGCTTCAAAATAAACCTCATATGCTTTGCTTGATCTAACCTTATCAACAGGATATCCTAGTCCCTGTAATGCGTTGGCTGTTGCTTCTCCTTCAGGATCACTGTATCCTTTTTTTAATGTTACATATACAAACGCTTTGAACTTCATCTTTATCACGAGGTTTTTGGTTTCCCAGTAATATGGGGTTTAAGAAAGGTGTTAATCTATTAAAAGTTTTCAAAGTTTTGCATTAATATATAATATTTTTTATTTACAGATTTCATCTAATATTAAGATGATCACACACAGTAAATAGGTAACCGATCTTTAAGTAACCGGATAAATAGGTTTCAAATAGTCGAAAGATATCTGAAGGTTCTTTACCCTAGTCCGTGATTATTATATACTATTATAAAAACAAATCATTAAGGTCATGCATCAATGCAATATTAAAAATTATTTTGTCATTTCTATTTTCTACACATAGAACTACGTTTTAGAACGTAGTGAACAATTTGTAGATTCTTCCTTATATAGGTTCACCTACTTACTTCGTAACCATAATTAGAGGTAATTTACCAATACGTAAATTATATATGCCGTAGTTTTTATCTAAGGATTCTGAGGAAAGACATTATGCCAAAGCCCAAGGGTACATGCGGGGCCACCAAAATGAAAATACTAGCAGTTATATACAATCATGAACAACGCGATATGGAATCCTACGGCTACAATATATGGCAGTGCCTGAAAGAGTATTTTTACACATATATGAATGATAACGATATCAGAAACGTGTATCACCACTTAAATGATCTATGCGGTCTCGGCTACATTAAAAAATGTTCACAGGATGACGACGAAATAAAGCAATGCTATAAGATAACCCAAGCAGGTATAAACATCGAAGAAAAATACAGACCATTCTTAAATGTCCTCGAAAACAAAAACCTAAACTAATAATATTCTAAGCTTCACACTCTCGCCTTCTCTGAGCTGTGACTCAGGGTCAATATATACGGGTTCAATTAGCTCTACCGCTAGACACCCATTAACATTGACAACCTGAGCATCAACCAATATAGAGTCATCGTATTTTTCTTTGAATTCCTTCCATACTTCCTGTATGTTCTCAAACTCTGTGATGAACTGTTCCCCAAGGGCTGTTATACGAGAACTTCCACCACCTTGTCTGCCTCCTTTGGAGGCTTCAATCAAAGAGGACCCTAGTTTTTCCTCAGCCTTTTTGATTAACCCCCAAGAATAGCGATAACTCATATCAAGGGATTGGCTAGCTTCTTTTAGAGTTCCCTTTTTTTTGATGGCTTTAAGTAGGTTATATACTCCGGGTCCGAAAACATATCCCTCTTCTGTTTCCATCCAAACGAAGTATGAATAATCCCGGGTATACACTTT
>CAZAQI010000079.1:7158-9273 GCA_964487465.1 uncultured Candidatus Bathyarchaeia archaeon | reverse complement strand
ATAGAATCATGAATGAAGTAACGCGCATGAAGGTCCATGATAAGCTCTCTGATCGTGAGGCTTTGCTTATTCCAGCAGTCCAGCTTCTTGGAGAATTAGACACAGTTTTGAATAGTCTTTCAAGTAGGATGAGGGAGTGGTATGGAGTTCATTTCCCGGAAATGGGGAGAAGGGTTAATGAACACATTGATTATGCTAAAATAATCACGCAGATAGGAGATAGAGAGAATATCACAACAAAGCATCTCATGGAGATGACTTTGAAGAAGAAAGATGCTTTACGCATAGAGGAAGCCAGTCAAACATCGATTGGTGCATCTTTCCATGAGGTAGATATGAATATTGTCCAGAAATTCGCTGAAAAAACCCTTGACCTTTACCGGTTTAGAGACGATTTGATAGAGTACGTTTCCATGTTAACAGAGGAGGTGGCCCCAAATCTAGCCTTTATAGCAGGGCCTGTACTTGGCGCTAAGCTCATTGAGAAAGCTGGGGGGCTCAAAAAGATAGGGATGATGCCATCAAGTACGATTCAGGTATTGGGAGCAGAGAAAGCAATGTTTAGAGCTATCACTAGTAACGCCAAACCCCCTAAATATGGTCTTCTTTACCAACACCCGTATGTTAATAATGCTCCAAGAGGTAGAAGAGGAAACAGAGCTCGTAGTTTGGCCGCAAAAATAGCGATTGCTGCAAGAGCAGACTTATTTAGTGGAGCTTTTATTGCTGAGGACCTTGTGTCTCAGTTAGATGATTTTTAATCGTTTTTATTTAACACTATTTTTATTGTTGATACGTTTCTCAGGTCGTCTCCTTCTCCCATTTTTTCTGTTCCTATTAGGATGTTTTTTATCTCAATATCGTTGAGGAAACTACGTTTACAGACTTCTACGACATCAACAGCGTGTGTGATGGCTCTTCCGCGAGCCATTACGTTTACGGTAGGGTTTCGCTGGAGTGCGGTTACTAATGCTGTGACATAGTTTATGACTGGTTTTGATCCAATGTAGATGTTTTCGGTCATTGTCTTCAAATCTAGGAACAATGAAAGATACTTAAGTTATTTTTACGCTTGAAGGTTACTGTTTGGTTAATATTAGTTTATACGGTGGGTTAGGTTTTTCAGGGTATTATGTATTGTATTGCTGAATTGAAGTTTACGTATATGCCGGCAAAAGAACTGATTATCTTAGAGATGGTTGAGTATACATTAGAGGAGATAACCCAGACAACTGCATTGATTCAGGAGATAGGTAGACCCATCATTCTGAACTGGGCAGATGGGATAGTGTTCCATCATAATCCTCTTCCATTCAATACTAAAGAGTTGCTTAAAGAGCGTAAAAATGGTAGAATTTACTGGGCTAGTGTAATATTTGCTCTTATGCCTGATTATGTCCCCAAGTTGAAGATCGGTCCAAGAGATATTCCAGTAGTAGCTACGCCTAATCCGCTGCTCAAACGGGCTGCTAAATGGATTAAGGCTAATCGTGAATCTATTTCTCATTTTTCTTAGATTCGTGTCCAGTTATTATCTTGATATAGTCTACTCCTTTTATCACTAAGTTTTTCTCGGGTAATATTCCTCTCGGTTTGAAGATGAGGAATAAGAGTAATAGTATTCCAAGTAGCATGTCTTCAAAATAGTTTATGACTTTGATCCATTTTGTTCCTATTAGAAGGGGACCAATACTCTGTTTTGATAGGTTGAGTCCTTTTATTATTGATACACAAGTTAGTGCTCCAATGTAGCTACCACCGTTACTTCCAAGGCCTCCTACGGTTATCATTAGCCATGGCCAGAAGGTGTAGTTTATTCTACTATACATGTTATACTGTACGAAGCTATAGTAGTAAGCTAGAAGAACACCGCTTAGAGACATTACTCCACTACCAAACATCATCACCTGGCTTCTTATCCGGGCCACGTTTTTTCCTGTGCTTCTTAGGGATACCTCATTATCGCGGACACTTCTAATGAGTCTTCCAAATGGACTGTTTACCATGGTATTGATAATGATATAGGAAACCATGCCTACCAGTATTATTACTAAGGCAATAATCACCATCTGCTCTCCTTGATACCACGCGAAGAAATTTGGAATAAAAGCTCCC
>CAZAQI010000079.1:0-7148 GCA_964487465.1 uncultured Candidatus Bathyarchaeia archaeon | reverse complement strand
CAGCTATTCCCTGATTGTTTGCGGCTATGATTGAGGTTGCGTCGCTGATTATTATGAGGAAGATCATTAATCGTGTGGCCCTAAGACGGCCACTAAGTTTTCCAAGCACTAATCCAGCCAAGCTTCCCAATATTAAAGCAGCTGCAAGACTGAATAGAAATAATGATACACTAAGTATTGGTTTCTGGATAAAATATTGGTTTAATTGACTTACATTATAAGGGTTATCGTAGACCCAGTTTGATTTGAATATAATTCCAGCCTTTCCGGCTACGTACATGCTTAACCGGATTACTATGGAGCTTACGGTAAAGCTGCCTATGGCCACACTCACATTGCTACTCATATTTGGGATACCAGCGTTTCCGAACTGGAAGTTTAAGGCAGCAGCTATTATTACGTAGTGCCCAAAGAATATGGCGATGTTGATTAAGACTATCTGTATTGGGTTCAACATAGTGGATACCGGAGATACTTATTTCGGCATCGTTTATAGTTAAGAAGCTTTGCACGAATAGCCATATTTTTAAAAGTGTGAAGACAGCCATACATGAAGAATATAGAGGTAAACTCAATGAGAGACCCCAAGATTGATGAGATTTTTAATGTGGCCAAAGACGAGGAGAGAGATTTC
Organism: uncultured Candidatus Bathyarchaeia archaeon; assembly: GCA_964487465.1. Taxonomy (GTDB): domain Archaea; phylum Thermoproteota; class Bathyarchaeia; order TCS64; family TCS64; genus RBG-16-57-9. The sequence continues at coordinate 6,514 of CAZAQI010000079.1, read as the reverse complement.
CTTTATGAGCATGAGGCAAAGAAGCTTTTTGCTCTGTATTATATGCCGGTTACCCAGATCCATGTAGCGGAGACAGAGGATGAGGCAGTTGAGGCGGCTGAAAAAATTGGTTATCCAATTGTTCTGAAGATAGTTAGCCCCCAGATCCTGCACAAGAGTGATGCTGGCGGTGTTATTGTCGGTGTCGAAGATGAGCAGGGGATTAGGGATGGATATAACAAGATTATTGAAAACGCGAAGGCGTATAAGGCTGATGCGGAGATCACTGGTATCCTTGTTCAGGAGATGGCCCCCAAGGGAACTGAGATTATTGTTGGTAGCACCACTGATCCAACGTTTGGTCCTACACTGATGTTCGGTCTGGGGGGTATATTCGTAGAGATACTCAAGGACGTTAGCTTTAGGGTTGCACCCATAACGGAGAGGGATGCGGCTGAGATGATCGAGGAGATCAAAGCAGTTAAGATTCTTGAAGGTGCCCGTGGTATGCCCCCATGTCATAAGCCTACTCTAGCCGATATATTATACAAGACGAGTGAGATGTTGATGGATTGTCCGGAGATCAAGGAACTGGATATGAACCCGATCCTAGCTTATCCTGATGGCGCTCGGATAGTAGATGCTAGAATCATTATGTAAACCCCTTTTTACCTTTCTTTTATGTTTTTTGTGACACTTCTAATAATTTGTTCTATTCCTATAGATTTATGGGAAACGTATGCAGGATGGACGTGATGTCATTTATCCACTTTTCAAGATACTGGTGGGGGTAATATGCTTAATATTGGCTGTAGAGTATGCTTACGCTTACTGTGTTTATCAGGCTGCTAGCTTTGGCATAATGTATATCGGTGATACGTTGACATGGTTTTTCGCGGGGGGAATATTATTTACTGAAGGTCTTCAGGATTACCTTCGGGTTTTAAAGAAGGAGGACCCTTTACCTCTTCAGGCTCGTCATTAGATCTTTTTCGCACATATTTGTAGATATCAATTATTGCCACTAGGGTTATGAAGGCCACTATTGCATAGGTTAGGATTACTCCATTTCCGTTGGTCACCGTGTTTAGTATTGAAGTTGATGCTCTGTAGTTGTCGGCTAGCATTGTTATTGGGTTGGGGTTGTTTTCTATGCTTTCTAGCGTGTTTGAATATGTCAATATGGTTTCTTCATCAAGTTCATAACTTAATACGGCTGGTGTGTCTGTGTATTTTCCCGGTTTTGTGGGTTTTATTGTGTAACTGTGTATAAGTGTCTCCTCCGGTGCTAGAGTAGTCTCTGTGACTGTGTTTGTTCCTGAGGTTAAGATTCTGTATTTTTTTGGGAAGGAGTCGATTAGTTTCAAGTTTTTAATTGTATCATAGTGATTATTTGTCACGGTAATTGTTACTGTGGTTTCGTCATTATCTCGTTGGCTTGTCTTCGTTGTGGTTACTTCTGGTATTTTTGCTTCTGGTACAGTTATCTGAGTGTCAAGAGGTTGTGGGGTTCCTGTCTCTATTTCAACTGCACCTAGTTCTTGAATCAGGGTTGATAGGATCATTAATTCCATGCTATTTTCTGGTAGGGAGGTCTTGATGTGTGTCGTTGGTTCGAGTGGTTCGGTTATTCCTGTCTTGTTTGACCTTGCCGTGATTATGAAGCTTCCATCGGAGTTTGGTGAATAGTTTGGTGTGGCTTCAACTCCCAGTGTACTGCTTATGTCGAATAAATAGCTGCTTCCCTGTGGTTCTAGAGCGTTCTCGGTTATCTGTACACCTGCGAGGAAACTGTATCTGCTTTCTATTAGTGTATTGTATTCATCGGTATAATTTTGAGGGATATCGGTAACGGGTACTATTCCTTCGAATGGTTCGGCGTGGATGAACCCTCTCGCGTATACTTCAATGTCAAGGTGAGATTCAGGATTGATTGTCTCCTCGATAAACCGTGTGAAGCCACCGTTTTCTGTGAAGCCCTTCAATAAGTTTTCACTAGCCTCTTCTATATTGTTCTGGCTATAGTAGAAAACAGCGGTAATGGTGGGTAGTGCTGTGTTGAGTTCTCCATCGTTTCTGAGTGGCAGTGCTATTACTTCCTTGAACTGGAGGTCTAGGTCTTGTTCGATATAGTTGATTACCTGATTTGATTTCTCCTGTATTGAATCTATGTCCTCCCCCAGGTATAAATTGACTGCGAATGTGTTTGGGATGAGATTTCTGAGGTGAACATAGTTTGTTATGTTTTCTATGGGTAAGCTGTAGAGTATTGATGGGTCATATATTTTCTGTGTGAGCACCATGGAGGCGACAAGGCCTTGTGTCTCGTCTGTGTCCATAGGTATGATTTCTAATTGATTCCCCACTAAGAGTTGGCTGATAATGGCTCTTCCTCTTTCATCGGTGTATCCGCCTATTACCTCGGTGTATACTCCGTCTTCTAGGTTAAGACATGTTGAAAAGGGCACTAAGGATAAGGCGATTATGAGTATGATTAATGCACCCATGGCGTTTTTTCTATCAGGGATGGTGTTCCTTATGGTTTTTATCAGAGTAGAGCTGACAGCGGCGCCTAGTATGGCACTTATTATGATTAAGACTGGTTTTGCTGCTATGGACACTAGGTGGGGGGAAGCTAGTTCCATAAGGATTGCACTTGGATCCGTAGTTTCCTCTATTCTGGGGATTGTCTCGATAAGCTGGAAGAATATATCGCTGAATATTGGTATCTGGAATAGTTTGTTGAATGTTAACTGTGAGGGTGTTGTGGGTATGATGGATATTATTTCGGTTATTTCTCTATTTGAGATCCCTATGGACTCTAGGTTTAGGTAAATCCCCGCTATTGATGCAGCCAATAAGGGAAGTGTGGTGAGCCACGTGAATAAAGCGGTTATTGAGGCACCTAGTTTTTTTCCGCTGATAATACCGATCAACAAACCTACTATTATCCATGTTATGGCTACAGTTGTGTAGCGAAATGGATTTGCAAGTATCAAGTAGATGAAGGTGAACATAGTGTATATATGGCTTCCAAGTAGGGGTCCGAGCCAGTCAGCTAATATTTTGTAGCTCGGGTGAAGGATTGCAAGTCCTATTGTGAATAATGTTAGTAAAGATAATAGATAGGCTAGGGTCTTTCTCATGACTTAGAGATAAGGATTCCATATATTTATCACTAAAGATCTGTAAAAAGGGGTGAGATTTTTTTAACTGCTTTTTTGTATATCCGGTATTTCTCCCTGTATTTCATGGTGTTCTCCGGGATGGGTTCAGTGGGTATTTTATCACCTATCCATTTTTCGATTATCTTGTAGTCGTTTATTTCCCCTGTTCCTAGTCCGGCTAGGATTGTGTCTCCCATTGGGGCGCCCTGTGAGTCAGGTATGTATTGATATGTTATCTCTGTTACATCGGAGATTATCTGTCTCCATAGGGGGCTGCTTGCGCCTCCATCCACCAGTGTGGCATTTTTGATCTTTGTGCCTGTTTCTCGTGCAGTGTCGATACTGTAGCGCATGGCGTATGCTACGCCTTCAAGTATTGCTCTAAACATGTGGGATCTCGTGTGGTAGACTGTTAAGCCTAGATATGCTCCTCTGATGTTTTCATCCCAGTAAGGAGCTCTTTCTCCTATCATCATGTGGGGTAGGAAGATGAGGTCATCGCTTCCAGCGGGGATTTCCTGGGCTAGTTTGTCTAGTTGTTTGTATGCGTCTATGCCTGTTTCTTTTTGTTTTGTTAGTTCTTGTTGGCCATACTGGTCTCTGAACCATCTTACACAGTATCCGGCTGTGCTTATCCCTGTGAAGCTGTAGATTGTCTCGTGGCCTTTGACGACGTATGGATAGTTGATCATCTTTGGTGAGATGTGTTTTAATTGGTTGATGTGTCCGTTGCACATGCTTGTGCCTAGCATACTGGATAGGTCTCCTATTCGGGTTGCGCCTCCTGCTAGGGCGCTTACCGGGGCATCTATTCCTCCGGCGCAGATGGGGGTTCCCTTGGGTAACCCGGTTTTTTTAGCAGCCTCCGAGGTGGTCTCGCCTACTATTTCCTCGCTGCTGCGTATTTTCTCGGGAAAGAAGTTTCGGGGTATTTCTAGTATCTCCATAAGTTCGTTGCTCCAGTCTCGTTTCTCTAGGTTGAATATGCCGCCTATGTTTCCAGCGCTACTATAATCGATGCTCTCTGTTTCGGTTAGGGTTCTGATTATGTGTGCGTTGGGTGTTTCGAGTCTGTGTATTCTTTCCCAGTTTTGTGGTTCATTATTTTTTATCCAGAGTATCTTTGTGTATCCATAATAGGGGTCGATTATATTGCCGGTTATCTCGTAGAGTTTTTTCTGACCAATGGTTTCTCTCAGGTTTTGGCATTCTTTTGTAGCTCGTCTGTCGGCCCATATGAGGCAGGGTCTAATGGGTTCATAGTTTTTGTCCACGGGTATGCCGCTTCCTCCGTATAGGGCACTTATGGAGGCACCGGCTATGTCTTTGGGGTTGATACCTGATTTTGTTATTACTTGTTTAATTGTATTATATGTGGCTTCTCGCCATGGGGTGGGCCATTGTTCTGCCCATCCTTGTCGTGGGGTGATTACCCCGTATTCTTTGAATGCCTGTGCGTGTACTTTGCCTTCGGTGTCTACTAGCACGGTTTTTGTTCCCATGGTTCCGATGTCTGTTCCAATTAAGTATGTCATAGGTGTTACTTCCGTGGGATTCTTTTTTCTACTGGGGGTAGTTTTTTCATGGGTTTATGGGGCTCGGATTGGTACCAATAGGCTGTGCTACTGTAGTCGTCTGATCGATGATTTGCGTGGCCGTGTTCGATGGTTACTCGTATGCTTTTCTGGAAGTATATGGGGTCGGGTATGTGGTATCTGTACCATGTAATTCTTCCTGCCCAGTTTTTGCCTCCAGGGAGGGGCAATCCGTGGTAGGGTGCACAGTATTCCTGAGTGGGACACCATGACATGCCGTAGTAGTCTTCGGTTCCTGTGCCTATGATGCTGGGTTTTTCTTCGCCGTCTATATAGATCATGTCATCGCCTTCACCGTACCAGTTGAATTTGTCTGTTTTCCGTAGGTTTACTATGTTTACGTTACAGCCGACGTAGTGACCTCTCCCTTTTGCTTCCATTATGAGGTAGTTGCCTTGGCCGTCGGGGTTTTTTCCCTGGAACATCCATTCACGGTTTTTGATGCCTTTATCGGGTGTGCCGTCTGTTGGGTTTTGTCGGTTCCAGTAGGCGTGGAATCGTCCCCTAGTTTTGTCAGGTTTCTGCCATTCCTCATAGTCGATGTAGTAATAGAAGGCGGTTACTTCTTGTTCGCCCTGGTTTTCTATAGTGATCTTCGCTCCGTCGCTGTAGGGCATTGGCCACCATGAGTTGAAGCCTTTTCCATCTTCTGGGCTCATTTGGAGTGGAGCTGAGATGTAGTTTTTTGTTATTCCATGACCTATTCCGAAAAAGTCTCCTATGGGTACTTCGACGCTTGGGGTTTCTTCTTGGTCCCATTGTATCCTGATGACGATTTTTCTCAGATACCATTTTTCTTCTGTTCGGATGGTTACCCAGATATGTTTGATGCAGCCTGGTCCGTTGATTTCTGCTAGTGTGCGGGTTTTTCCTGGCGGTATTGTGATGTGATCTTGGTTTCCACCGGTGTGGTCATGGCTGCTTATTCTTTTTCGTTTGTGGTTTTTAAGTTGGGATATGTTTTGTAGGAGGTTCATGGTTGTTTATTGTTTCTTGAGGTGATAAATTATTGTGTGAGGGTAACGGATGACATGAAAGTTAAGGGGTTTCTCATGTAGAAGTGAGTCGTTGTTACTTTGTGGTTTTAAGGTCACTATACCACATTTATATGGTGATTATAGTGTGATTGGGAGTATTCTTTAGCTGAAATGGGTTATTCCTTGCGCTTTGCATTAACTCTCCTCTCATAATGGGTTGTTAGTGTTATTTCCGTTGCCGGTATAGTTTGGGGTCTACTACGTGCATCATTTTTTCTATGTCTAGGTCTTTGTCTAGAAATTCTGCTATTTGTTCGGCTGTGGTCTCGGGGTCGTCAATGGTCTTATTATAGCTGATGAATTTGGTCTCGATGTTGTCTTGTTCCTCTAGCCACTCTTTTATTTCTCCTAGGTGTTTATTGAAAATTTCAGCCATCACTTCATCAGGTACTTCATCCTGAGGTTCACCTCTTCTCTGCATCATCTTGTGTTGACTGGCGAGTATTTCCTCGATTTTACGTTGCATGAATATGATCTTGTAACTGTGGCCCGGTGGTAGGTGGGGTAGCTGGTAGCTGATTACCTTAACTGCCTTGTCTTCCGCCTCAGCTATCCATGAATTATCTCGGTGGAGTGTCTTGGCTCTTTCATCCTCGTAGTATCCTTTTAGGTTGTCTTGATCTGGTGTTCTTTTCTCGTCAGTGAGCACTGGTATGTTTGTTGAGTTAAGCATCCTCATCATCATGCTAGTACCACTCCTAGGTAATCCAGATACTACTATTATCAATGCGAGAAC
>CAZAQI010000078.1:0-9338 GCA_964487465.1 uncultured Candidatus Bathyarchaeia archaeon | reverse complement strand
AGATAATGAACAGGTTTAAAGAGCAACAGGTTGTCCAGTTCGCCACATCAGACGGCGAACAGCCAAGAGTACGACCCATGAGCCTCATCCACATGGATAACCACTTCTACATGATCACAGGCGCAAGAGGCGGCAAAGACGCCAAGAAACTACAGCAACTAAAAGTTAACCCGAGATTCGAGTACTATATGACGCTTGATGGAGAGAATGTAAATGGGTTCATCAGGGGAGCAGGAGACGCACATGAAGTAGATGATAAAACAATCAAAAAACGGGTCTATGATGCTATTGACTGGGCAAGAGGTTACTTTGATCGTGTTGATCATCCGGATTATGTGTTGCTGGAGCTAGTGCATGATGGTTTCATTTACCGTTCCCCCGATAAAATGGAGATCAAATACCTCAACTCGGGTTCAATGAGATGACTAGATAAACGCTTTCTTCTAGTTTTCCCTTGCTATCCCAAGGGTTTTCTTTAGGAGATCCGTTCTAGTGGTTTAGGTGCCTTTGGTGTCAGTGCCTTTTCTGAGCGTTTTTAATGGCTTCTGTGGCCTCAGTGATTATGACCTGTGATTAGTTTCTCGCTGGGATTAGCGCTGCTGAGGTATCTGACCATCTCGATTATTCGTAGACTGGTGATTCGTTTCTCCAGTAACTGGAAAAGCCATGCTACTATGGTGCATAGGTCCTCTGGTTCCACGCTGTGGCCAACTTGAAGGAATATACGAGTTATCAAATCGATTATCCCTTATGGAGCCTTTCTGACCCGAGATGAGTTGAAAAGTCTCCAGTAACATAATCAACTTAAATAAAAAAGATACAACAAGATCATCAAAACTATGGTGTTTTAAATTTAGAGCCCCATTCTTTCATATATGTTTAAGCTAATCAAGGATGGACACATCTACAGCCCAGAGGATATCGGTGTAAAAGATATTCTAATCCTCGGTGAAAAGATCCTCAAGATAAAAGAAGAGATCAATCCACCAACCGGGTACAATTGTGAAACCATTGACGCATCAGACAAAATAATCTACCCCGGCTTCGTTGACGGCCACGTCCATCTCATAGGAGCAGACGATGGACAGGGTCCAGTGGGTAGGACCAGTGACATAGCTTGGAAAGACATCGTTGAATCAGGCACCACCACGGTAGTTGGGTGCCTGGGGAGTAGTAGATTCGTGAGAACCCTGGATAGGCTCTATATCAAGACCTTGGAGCTGGAGATGATGGGGCTCGGCACCTACATGTATACTGGGAGTTTTGTAATACCTCCACCAACACTCACAGGGGAGATAAGAAAAGACGTATACCTGGTCCCAAAGGTCATCGGGTTAAAGACAGCAATCAGTGACCCCACTACCAATCATCATACGTGGAGAGACCTCGCAGACATAGCATCCGAGGTACTCTACGGCTCAAGCATCGCAGACAAACACGCAGTAATACACGTCCACGTGGGGCGACAGGACACAAGAATGGATCGAATATTCGAGTTAATAGATAACATGGGAATAGACCCCGCCAGAGTTATCCCCACTCATATCAACCGCAGAAAACCAGACGTCATGGAGCAAGCTATCGAATACACAAAGATGGGTGGAATAGTAGACCTCAGCAGCCTAATGAGACGAGAAGAGGGAACTATGACGGGTCTTAAACCCCATCTAGCAGTAAAAAGGATGCTGGAGGAAGGAGCCAAGTTAGAGAACATGACAATGAGTAGCGACGGAAACGTACCCCAACCCATAAGAGATGAGAAGAGGAACCAGACTGGAAGATACATAGCTCCACTGGATCTCAACAGACGGGAAATACGGGATATGACCAACAACCAAGTGTGTAGCTTCAGTGATGCCCTAAAGATCATGACAGCCAACCCAGCACGGGCATTAGGAATCGAGAAGGGGAGGATAACAGAGGGATATGATGCGGATCTGGTAATAGCTGATTGCATTGAGAACCTGAGAGTTGAACAGGTATTCGCCCGTGGTAGACAAGTGGTAAAAAACGAGGAATCAACATGGAAAACCCATTTCCAGCAGGATCCCTATTACAATCAATACCACTAACCCTTGACTCGATTATGTTTTATGTCATTAATGCGGAATAGTGGTGAATAGATTTGAGTGACGTAGAGAAGAAGACCGAAGAATATAAACAGTCAGCAGAAGAACTGCACGACACATACAATAGACTACACCCCCAAGTCCTAAGCCAATTCGAGGACGAGATGCCCAAATACTGGGATAGAAAATGGAAAGCCAACACAACAGTGGGCAAACTCAATACAGTGCTCCTCCACAGACCCGGAGAAGAGTTCCTCAACGTAGGAAAACCCACACCATGGCCCCCATACGAGGACAGCCTAGCAGCTTGGAGAATGACCGAGAAACCAGATATAGATGAACTGGTGGAGCATCACCAAAACCTAGTGGATGCTTTCAAGGCAGAGGGCATCGAGGTAATCATCAGAAAACCCGACCCATGGGATCCACCTTACACGGTGAAATCCATCTACTGCGACGACGTAGCACACGCAGCGGTATATGGCCACGTCATACTACGAATGTATGACTATATCAGGAAAGGAGAGGAGCTTCCAACATTCCAGACCCTTGCGGAGCACGGTATCCCGGTGGTAGGGATGATCTTTGGAGACGGCATGGTGGAGGGCGGTCCATGTGGCTGGCTGGATGAAAAACACGCTATCATAGAGGTCCACTATCCCAGGGGAAACACCAAAGAACCAGGCGTAATGCGAGGTAACGAGTGGGGTCAACAGCAATACGCTAACATCATCAAAGCCCAAGACCCGGAGGTAGACATCAGAATGGGACCTGGGTATGGGACAAGAAAAGGAACCATCCACTACAGCATGGTGGATAGGCACACCAGTGTAGGAGAGGCAAAATATTATGATAAATACCTGACTGACTGGATGGAGGCTGAGATGGACTGGGAGTTTATCAAGCCACCGGACGACTTGGTAAGCATAGACACACGGGGATTCGCCAAGGGACCAGACTGTGGAGTTGTCCTTGAGCCGGGTAAGATCATAACAAGCAACCAGTACCCCAAAGCCACAAAATGGTTCGAATCAATCGGCATCGAAGTGGTTGAGGTTGAGATCAGTAGCCTAGTCAGGCCGAGAAACAGCGGAAGTATACACTGTCTCTGCGGTACACTGGATCGAGACCCTGAGCCCAAGAGCTACTAAGCTCCACCCTTTTTGCACGAGCCCACATTATACATCGTTAAACCAATCATATGAGCTGCAGAGAAATGAAAAGCCGATTGTTTTATTCGTGAATGCTGCATAAAAAAGGCCACTATGCCTGTTACGAGTGCATATTATTCTAGACCTGGGATAAACTGGAGAAAACGCTTGAAAAATTTCACCTATGGGTATGTATTCAAAGCTTTAGGGAAATAAAAGAATACGGGCTAGAGGGGTGGCTTGAAGAGAGCATAATACATCATTATTGGGATGGATAGCTACTCACCATACTTTTCCCTGATATGCTTATAGATCATCTGTGCCTTAGTCTTACTATCCACGTAGAAGAATTTACCCCCCATTAGCTCAGATAACTCAGCTGGTTTCCGATCCTCAGTAATCAAGATCAAGTCATTCTCCTTAGCGTACTCAGATATCTCACGATCAGCTTTTCCGGATAACTCCAGTTCGGGAACTGTCTTAACATCGCACCCCAAGACCTCAAAGTATTCTTTTAATCCACTGTACATCTCATCAAGCAATAATTTCATACACTGTACCTCTCTACTGCTTCATCCATTTTACCACAGGTAAATCTACCCTCAGGGCAATAATTCAACTGGTAACAGTACGGTCCAGCATTGTTGAATACTCTGGGCTCAACCTCGCGTAACTGCTCTAGCATGCTATCAGCCAAGCTTCTTATCTCCCACTGAGCCCTGTTACATGTCCGTAGTCCCAAAAAATGCATCAAAGAGGATCCGTCCATAGTCATCAGTAAACTGGTCTCAGCAGCGTTTGGGAGCACAAAACGGGCATCCTCCTTTGGCACTCCCTGATCAACCAGTCTCTGATAGGCATCACTGGCCTGTTCTATCAGGTTATTGAAATCCTTATTCTCTCCTATGGTTGGCGGTTTCACGACTTTTTTACCCAGATTCTTAACAGTGATGTATCGCTGGCTCTGCTGACTGAAGCTAGCTACCCTGTGTCTTACCAGTTGATGACTGCAGGCCCTGCTAATCTTTTCAACCGCAAAAGTATAGCTCAGATGAGGAAGATAATCCTTCCAAGGCAAACCGGGAAAATTCTTCTTGACATCCTCTAACGGGGTATAGATTAATAGTTCTGCCTTCAATCAGATTTCCTCCTGATGAAACGGTATATTCTAGGCGATACCTCTTTTATGGATTCCACCATTTGTTCACTGAACTCATCACCAATGGTTTGATGATACTCAACTAATGTCCTCAGATTACTGCTTATTATCCAGTGATCATCCACCGGTGTTATGTTGAAGAACCTTGAATTGAGTAAGAGAGGTAAAACCTCGCCCTTCTCAGCGTCCATCCTCCATACAAGTCTATTATGCTCCAGTATGTTCCCGTGCTGAACCTCAACACGCCCAACTATACCCTTAACCTTATCCGGGTTCTCCAGTAAACGACGGTACAGAGTACTGGGCATAGCCCCGCTGGTAGTGGTTAGCATGCTTGTGGCAATCATTGTCTCGATATCCGGTGTATGAGTTTTGAGGTTTAACTTCAATTTATTTCACTTAAGATCTCAGAAGAGTCCAATATACCAGTAGAATATCCGCCTATATCTCTTACCTAACTGATATAAAACATAACATAACAAGAATAAGCATGGCATCTAAAACAAAGGTACCTAGATTTTCATTAAATACCGCCGAGTATTACCGTGAATTCTTCGCCACCGGGGCGCTGGGTGGCATGAACCCCAATAAATGCACGATTACATTCTATGATGATAAACCCGTCCTAACCATTCCAGATGGGGCACGAAATAAGGTTAAGATAGACGAGGTTAACAGAGAGATACAGGCATCTGTATACATGACTCCCGTCCAATTCAAGCAGATGGCTCAGTGGATGATGAAGACGGTTCAACACTATGAGAAAAGATTTGGTAAGATTGAACTATCAAAGAGCGTAAAAGAATCTACACAACCAAACTTCATCTCCTAGAACCATGAAGGACCCTCACGATAAAATTCAATACTTAAACATTAGTTACCATTAAACCCTAATTATAACCATTAAAAAAGGGTACAACCCAATGGGTTTATATTCTATCCAAGTAATGCATTCATACCGTTAAAGTAAAGAGGTGAAACAGTTGGAAGGTATAGTCAAGAGATGGCTTGACAGAGGCTACGGCTTTATTGAAGTTGAAGGCGAAGAAGATGATATCTTTGTTCATAACTCATCAATACAGGGAGCCTTTGAGCTACGTGAAGGACAGAAGGTAGAATTCGAGGTAGAAGACTCACCCAAAGGTCCTAGAGCCGTGAATGTCAAGATAGTAGAGTAAGAAGCTTAAGCTACTATATTTTGACAAAGTTGGGGATTTCCCCATACGAGTTCAATACGAATAGAAATCTGGCGAATTGAGAAAGACGCCAAAATAGTTTATTATTTTATTAATTAATAAAAAATAGGGTAACCTATGTTTCAGCTATCACAGATATATTCTCAGCTGCATCACGGCATAACTTATCCAGATCCAACTCGGCTTCCAGTTCCTCAAGGATATGAATCTTACTACGAGTGGCTGGACCCTGGGGCACTGCAGTGCATCCATCCGTTGTTGTGGATGTTATCCTGTATGACCCTATTTTTCTGGCTATATCCTCTATCTCCACCTTATCAAATCCCACGATGGGACGTAACACCGGCATGGAGATGGCTGAACTCAATACATACATGTTTATCAGAGTCTGACTAGCTACCTGTCCAAGGCTCTCCCCCGTGATTATAGCTCTCGCCTTGTGTTTGTATGAGAAAGCTTGTGCTATCCGGTACATGCTGCGTTTGCACATGATACACGTGTATTTTGGTTCATGGGTCTCAGTTATCCTCTGCATAATATCTCCCATGGGGGCAGAGTACAGCTGATACGAGGAATCAGGTACATAAGGTGCGATCTGTTGAAATCCTTCAATCGCTCTATCAACGTAGCTGTCACCTACGAAAGGGCGTTGATCCATGAATAATGGGAGCACGTTTACCCCACGTTTCATCAATAACCACGTTGCTACTGGACTATCTATGCCGCCACTGAATAAGGATGTGGCTTTTCCCTGAGTACCATAAGGTAATCCAAGTACCCCGGGTATTATCTCACTGTAAATAAAGGCTTCATTGTCCCGCACCTCAGCGTAAAGGGTTACATTAGGGTCATCCAAGTTAACGTGTATATCACGATTCTCCAGGGCCTCAAGGACTCGGCTGCCTCCTTCAATGGCGATATCACGGCTACCATACTCATAATCCCCCACAACGTTGGGTCTTACAGCAAATCCCTCCCCCCTACTCAGTGTCTTCTCTGCTTCAGCTACTATTCCCTCTATTATTGACTCGAACCCTATCTCCACAGGTGTACTGGGCATGGCTTTGGCTACACCGAAGACGTTGGCCACTATTGTTGCCGCCTCACTAGGGACATTATCCACATAGATTCTACCAAATACTCGTCTAGTTGATGCATCATTGTACCCGTGTTTTTTCAACTGGGTGGTTATGTCGTGTGCTAGTTTTCTTTCTAATTGGCTTCTTACGTATCTGGATTTTAGGGCAATTTCACTGTAGCTTACTAGTATGGTCAAGATATGAGATAGGAGACTTGGCTACTTTTACCAGTTACTCAACTGTTCCCCACCATAGATTATCAATACAGCTAGCGCTGCTGCCAATATCAGTAACGCGTTAATCTTACTGAATAAATTCGTATACCCTACAGACGCTACTGCCGGGTATAGTACCGGGGTAACCGAGTTATTTGAGGCATGGAAAAGTATGGCCATCAAGACGCTTCCATCAGTGTTATTGTATATCCAAGTGAATAATATGGAAATAGCTGTAACCTCTACGAAGAACCAGAACACAGGTATACTTGATTGCGCTACAAACTCAATGTAAAAAGTAGGTATATGCCACAACGCCCAGATAACCCCAAGAATAAGACTGGAAACAAGAGCAGAAAACTTTGCTTGCAGCCGAGGTAATGCATATCCTCTCCACCCCAGCTCCTCTCCCAGCGCCCCTGGGAATAACCCGCTGATAACAACAATAATGAAGATAACAGTAAGGGAATAATTTTTCAGATGACTGAATACAGGTGTTTCTCCAACCCAGATAAAAACCAGTATAAATGAGACTATTTTTAATAAGACGGGAATTAACAGGACAAGAAACCATTTCCTATCCGGTATGATCCGGGTTTTATAGATTAGATGTCTCACCTCCCTCAACCCGTTTTCCCTATAACTGGCCACTATAGCTGCGATGGTTGGCGTGAAGGCGCCTAAACTTTATAGAAAGGCGGAGAGCAATTTGGTATTTGATGGGATCCATCCTAGAATCAGAGGTGCTAAAAACATCCACGTTAAAAGATAGGCTAAAAGGAAATATATGATAAGAGAATCCCGTATACTGCCCTGTTTTTCCATAGGTACAAAGAGTAACGAGTACATGAATAAACGTTACATTATGAGGATAAACAAAGGCTAGAATCCATAACTTTCTACTTGAAATAGCTCCATGGAATCTGCATCCACCAAGGACTCCATTAACGAATTATATTTTTCCTCGGAGCCCAGCGTCGCTCGGATCTCAGCTAGAACATCATCTCTCAGTTTGATTTTTACTGATTTATTTCTGTCCGTGAATTCTGCTGCTATGCCTTCCCCGTCTTCTACTGTGATGTTATGTTTCCCCATGGTGCATCCGGTGCTAGATTGAATACCATCTATCACACAACTATCAGGTGGAGCCCAGTTAAGGTAAACAATACATGTTAAGTTAAACCATCCCTTAGCGTCCAGGGTCTTTAGGGCGTGTAGTCCCATTTTGAGTCCTATTACCAAGAAGGGTCCTCCGTGTCCATGAAACTGGATGGCTGTCGCCTCCAGTTCTCGTGTATAGTTTCTCTGTTTCGGGTTTTCTACAAAGTTCAACCTTTATCCACCACCATAGTATTACGTTTATATGTATTCGTAATATTCACTATAAATGTGTTTTTAGAAAAATAACAGCGCTATTATAATAAAAAGAATTAAAACCCATACACCGATAGACCCTTATTTTTTTATTACACCTCCTCAAAGGATAAAACAGTATAAAATCATACCGAGAAGGAGAAATAGAATATGAGCGGCGATAGTTTCTGGGACGAATGGTTTAAGAGATTTGGGAGACGAAGCAACTTCTTCGGAGAATTTGACCGCATGATGCGGGAGATGGAGAAAGAGATGGCTGATATCATCAAACAGATGGAGGGAGACATGCCTGATAAGATGCGACGAGAGATACGCACACCAGACGGATCCACGAGACGTGAATATGGACCCTTCGTTTACGGCTACAGCGTAAAGCTTGGACCCGACGGAAAACCCGTCATCAGGGAGTTTGGTAACATGAAGCCGGGTCTAGGCGGTAAGTCCCCCGTGAGTCTTCAGGGTAAACGTGAGCCCCTTGTGGATGTCATCGAGGACGAGGAAGCCATCAAGGTACTGGCTGAACTCCCCGGTGTGGAGAAAAAGGATATCAAACTCTACGCCACCAGTGATGGGTTGACCATTAGTGTGGAGGACACTGATCGTGAGTACTTTAAAGAACTGGAATTCGACGCCGAGATCGATAGGAGTTCAGCCAAGAGTAGTTACAGAAACGGTGTGCTGGAGGTCAACTTCAAAAAGAAGGGTGAAAGGGATCAGGGCACACCTATCGACATCGAATAAGTAACCTTTAACATGTGGGGCTCTGATACCATTATGGCCGATGATGTAAAGGCATTAGATTGATCCGCGTGATGAATCAGAGTTACACTGAGGCCACTTTTATTACAAAAAATTTTTTATGAATACGTGTTTAATTGTACTTGAATTTACCCTTTTCTGAGCTCAAGGTTAATGTGGTTCCTTCGCTGGATTTCTCGCAGTGCCCAATATTATAAGCACCTACACCATAGCCTTCAACCAAGGATAATACGTCATCAGCCACACTAGGGGCTACAATAAACTCGAATCCCACACCCATGTTAAAGTCCTCGTACATTTCACGCCACTTAACACCTGATTCTCGATGAATTAACT
>CAZAQI010000077.1:3466-9451 GCA_964487465.1 uncultured Candidatus Bathyarchaeia archaeon | reverse complement strand
TTGCGATTTTTAGAGTCTCTTCCCTGTTGGCTTCACCGGTTTGGGTAAAGTATAGTATGTTTTTTCTAGACATAATTATCAAGATATCACCTAGTAGGGAAGTTTAATATAGATTTAGGTAAGAAAACTATACTTGATTGTGTTGGGTGAAATAATCTTAAAGGAACTTAAAACCGAGATAACCCAGTTACGAGCTGACATAAACAGGATATCAGAGACCATAGTGAAGCAACGACTAGGTAGCGTCGAGAGGGCAATGGCTTCGAAACATATGAGGGTCTACGTAGGACAAATATCCAGCCATCTCAGAGACTCTGTCCAAAAATGTGTTAATAGGGGATGCAGTAGAAATCAGGAATGCCTTGAAACGTTTCAAGAAGAGGTTGACGCGGTCATGGGTTACGTTAAGAGCCCGAGTATAGAGGATGTTTTTAAAAGGATTCAGAGAAGATTAACTAGAATTCAATCAGTGATAAATGAGGCTGAATCTGAACCTTGTAGGACATGTTACTCGAATCTTAAGGACTTGCTTATTGAACAGGAGAGAAACTTAAAGCAGATAATCGGAAAAGAACCAGATACTGGTGATTCTACCAAATTACAAATTGATTTACTAATTGATAGAGTTCTCAAACCGTTGTCTCATCAAGCGAGACTCAAGATACTAGCGGCTTTAGGGCAGGGTAGTGCAGGCTTCTCTGAATTGTCTGAGATCACTGATATGCGTGGAGGCCACCTGTTGTTTCATCTTGAGCAACTTGTTGATTCGAGTCTGGTGTCTCAGAGGGGGAGGAAGGGAGAGTATATTATAACTGGTCTTGGGTTAGAAATCTTAGAGAAACTAGGGTCGATCAGTATAAGGTGAATGAATTTTTACTTACTTGTTTTTTGATAAATCAATCAATAAATTGGCTAACATGTTCTGTTTATATGGGGCTTTTGTGTTGTTTCCTTTGCTTTATGTTTGAGTTATGATGCAGTTGTTATTGGTAGAGCTATTTTAAATGTCGTGCCTTTTCCCTCTGTTGATCTGAATGATATCTTCCCATTATGTGCTTCTATTATCTGTTTTACGATAATTAGGCCTAGGCCTCGACCCTTTTTCTTGGTCGTGTATAGTGGTGTGAATATTTTGTGCTGGGTTTCAGGGGGAATTCCATCTCCAGTATCCTGTATGGTGATTATTGTATTGTTATCTTTTGTTTTAATAGTGGTTTTTATTGTACCTTCTTTGGGCGAGGCTTCAATGGCGTTAGTGATTAGATTACGTATTGCACGTCTGAATTTTGCTCTATCTATGTTCATATAATATACTTCTTGGCTGGAGTCTATGCTAATTTGTATGTTTTCTGGGGCTATAATGTGTTTTACCGTGTCTTTTATGAGTGAGATGATGTCTGTTGGCATGAGGGTTATATCTGTTGTGAGTGTTAGGTTGCCGAGGTCTTCAATTATCTCGTTGACTCTTTTTACGTTCTCGGATATGATGTTTGCATATTCTTGGTTATTTGTTTTTAATAGGTATGCTGTGTTCTTTATGATTTGTAGTGGTCCTTTCAGATCGTGTTTAACCATTTTGGTTACCTGGCTGGTTCCAGCTAACAGTTCTTTGGTGCGGTTTCTTTCCAGCTGTTGGATTTCATCGATGTATCTAATTACATTATAATCAGATGCAAATTGTCTCGCTATTATCTCGACTAGTTTTTGGTCCTCCACTGTGAATGCGTTTATTTTTGGGCTCTCACAGTTGATCACGCCTATGATCTCTTCTTCTATTTTTATGGGTACGACTAGCTCTGATCTCATTTCATTTTCTGACCAGTCTACATAGTCTGGATCTTTGTTTATGTTAGGTATATTTTGGGTGTTTCCTGTCTTGACTGCACGGGTCGTTATGCTTGCTTCATCTAGGCTAATCTTTGTAATCTGGCTGGTGGTGTTCTGGTATTTGAAAACTAGTTGGTTTTCTTCGATTAAGGCTATGCTGCATATCTGTATGTTGAGTATTTTTCGTAGGGTTTCCAGGGTTTTCTCAGCTATTTCTTGGATTGTGTAATTGTTTCTAGTTTTAGTGATGTGTTTGTGGAGGGCTATAAGTTGATTTGTCGTTTCTTCTAGGGCTTGCTGTGTCTTTGTTTGTGATGTTACATCGTGGCTGAACTGGATTATCGCTGGGGTTCCATGCCATTTTGCTTTCATACGGCTTATTTCCAGATATCTTGTTTCTCCTTGTTTGTTTATTATTCGAATTTTGTCTCTCTTTTGGGGGTTTTTTTCTCTGTCCTCAGGATGTATGTAGGCTTCAAAGTTTTTTCCTATGAGATGTCGTGGTGATGGATATCCTACTATCTCGCAGCATTTTTTGTTGGCATATACTAGCTTTCCTTCTTGATGGATGCTTATTGAAATTGGAAGTATGTCTATTATTTCTGGCGAGATCTCTGAGACTTCCATCTTTGTTCATCTTCTGTTTTGTGGTTGAGTCAACGCATCTTATTTTTTATCGATCATATTTATGAGTTTAGCCATTTTTGCATTCTAGTTTTGGATTTTATTCATGTTCATAGGGTTTTTCGGGTTATTTATTTAATGATTAGTCCCTTTATTGGTTACTCAGGTAAGTTAACTATATAATTCGCCGCAACTCAGTCAAGTTATCTAAATTATTTTGATATGTGTGTCTTGGGTAAGGTGATTAGGGATGGGGGATAATGAGGGGTGGTGGTCTTTGTGGAGAAATGAGGATTGGTGGGCTAACTGGTTTGGTTTCACTCTTTTTTTATTAGCCTTTTCTGGGATCATCTATTCGGTTCCTAGACCACAGATATGGAGTAGTAACCCTTTTCTTTCGCTTTCGGGTGAGCATGTTCTTCAATTAGTGGGATTATTTTTTGGACTCATGGTTTTAACCGCCATAGGCATTAAGGCTATGAGGGGAGATCCGGTGAAGTATGCTACTGCTTTTGGAGTGATCTTTCTGCTTGGTTTGGTTGCACAGATAATCGGGAGTCAGAAATCTCTCAAAGCGTACGGGTTTGAGTACGTGTTCTGGTCTCTTCTCATGGGGATATTGATACGTAATCTCATAGGTTTGCCTGACTGGCTGGAGCACTCTGTTAAGACGGAGTTACTCATTAAGACTGGTCTTGTGCTTCTTGGTGCAGAGATATTGTTTAATGTGATTCTAAATCTTGGTCTGTATGGTCTTGTATTAGCTTGGGGGGTAACCCCCTTGGTATTATATTCGACTTATCGGCTAGGTGCAGTAAGGTGGAAGATGGAGAAATCATTAGCTCTTCTCATAGCCGCAGCTACGTCTGTGTGTGGAGTCTCGGCAGCTATCGCTATGGCTGCTGCCTCAAAGGCCAAGAAAGAACATCTGACTTTGACAATTTCTATGTCTTTGATTTTTACTGCGTTTATGTTGGTGGGAATGCCTGGATTGGTTAAAGTCTTGGGATTAAGCTCTGTTGTGGGTGGTGCTTGGATCGGTGGTACTATTGACTCTAGTGGTGCAGTAGTTGCTGCAGGTGAACTGCTTGGACAAGAGGCTTTGGAGGTTGCTATTGTCATCAAAATGATCCAGAACATGATGATAGGTATCCTTGCCTTTGTGGTGGCGGTGATATGGGTAGTAAATGTCGAGAATGCTCCGAATAGCTCTAGGCCGAGTATACTGGATATCTGGTATCGGTTCCCCAAATTTATCTTGGGTTTCATAGCTTTATCTCTGGTTGCCTCGTTTATTCTTAACCCAGTGATGGGAGAGCACACGTATATGAGTCTAGTTGGTGTGACAGGTGGTTTACGGGCATATTTCTTCAGCATGGCTTTCGTGTGTATTGGCTTGGAAACCGGTTTCAAGGAGCTGGGAAATAAGATTGAAGGCAGAGCCCCACTAAAACTATACTTGTTTGGTCAAACATTCAATCTGGTATTGACTCTAATATTCGCGTTATTTCTGTTCGGTGTGAGGATACAAGGGATTGGTTAGATTTCGTCAATACAGTTTATTGTTGCCATATTTATTAAATAAAATCGTGTTTCCTTCTTGAAAACTTTGTAACAGAAACCATACAAGAATTGTATCGATCAACAAAGAATAGAACTATTCTTTTAATGATTCTTGCTGGGTTACAGACAGGTTTATACCCCATTTCGAGATGGAATTAGACTGCAATTTTCTGGTATATCCCTTTGGATGTTTTTGATTTTATGTCTAAGCTTATTCACTAATTGAGTTATGGATGTGTTGGTATGGTAAAGATGAACTTTGATCCCTTGTTCATGCCATCTGACTCTGCCCAGATCTCTCCTCCGTGGAGCTCAACTATGCCCTTACAGATGCTTAAACCTAACCCTACACTCCTCTCAGTAACCACAGGACGTTCGATGTCAGGGAATGGTTTAAACAGTTTAGGAATGTCCTCCTCGGTGAGGCCAATGCCCTCGTCCATAATAGAGAATTTTATCTCATCATTCACAGTCTCAGCTTTTACCTTTATTCTGGATCTTTTTGGGCTATACTTTGAGGCGTTATCAATGAGATTAACCAAGACCTGCATTAAACGAGTAGGATCGACCGCGATTGTAGCATCCTCCACATGTATTTCCAGTCTTTGTTCCTTGGACTCTAGAATGGGTCTTAGCTCCGTGCATGCCCTTTGAATGAGGCCCTGAAGTTGAAGTTTTCTTAAGTTAAGTTCTATGCGTCCTGACTCTATTCTTTGAATGTCAAGCAGATCCCGGGTTAAGTTTTCTAGTCTCTCGGTGTTGCGTTGGATAACGTAGAAGTATTTAGCAAGCCTGGGATCGGTTTCAGGGTTTATCTTTGCGCTCGCTAACTCGGTGTATCCTTTGATACTGGTTAATGGGGTTCTAATCTCATGAGTGGCGGTCCGGATGAAGTTGGTCTTCATCTCCTCTAATCGTTTGGCTTGCTCGGCTCTCTCTCGTTCGATTATTATCTGTCGCTCGGCTTCTCTAGTGGCCTCTTCACGCATCATACGTTCAAGGTTTGATGCTACGTGTTGGGCCATGACCTCTACCAGTACTTTATCTCCATCTGTGAAGCTATTGGTTGACACGTCCTCTAGATTGATTACAGCTACTACTTTTCCATCTGCTTTTACGGGTACTGCTAACTCGGATAATGTCTGAATACCATCAACATAAGCCTCTATATAATTAGGGTCTAGTCGTGTATCACAGACAAGTTGAGACTTCCCTGTTTTTACAGCTCTTACGACTACTCCGGATCCGTCTAGAGGCAGGGTTGTTACCTCTTCGATGTCAATACCTTTGGCGTATACTGCTTTTACGCAGTCGTCTTGTATTATATCGAATGAACCTTGTTTAAAGCCCAGAATATTCCCTAGAATACTGAAAGTTGATTCACCGATCTCCTCATAGCTTGTGGCTACTGCTAGTTTGTGTGCATGATTGTGTAATGCCTCAAGGCTTCGGATGTATCTTAGGTTCTTCTCATATCCACGTAGTCTCTGTAACGCTGATGCGATGTGATTAGCGAGAAGCTCGACAAGTCTTATGTCTTCTTGACTGAAGGCTTGAAGTTCTTTGTCTTCTATGTTTAGTATGGCAACTACCTTGTTGTCTACTTTTATGGGAACAGCCAAGTCTGAAAAATGAACCTTTTCTCCACTGATGTATCCTGAAAGATAATCTTGATCGAGTCGCGTGTCTTCTACGTACTGGGTTTTTCCCGTCTTCACTGCCCTAACCGTTACCCCAGGCCCATCTAGACTAAGTGTGTTACAGGTATATTCCTCTGCTCCAGTTGCTTTAATGAACTCTAGGTTACCTCCTTTTACTATACCGAAAGAAGCATAGGAAAAACCAGAGACGTTTCTTAAGGCTTTTAATGATATATCTGCAACCTGATCAATGTTTTCAGCTTCAACCAACTTAGTTGAATGTCTGTGAAGCGTCTCCAACTGCTCTCTATAGCGACGCTTCTCCTCTGTT
>CAZAQI010000077.1:0-3456 GCA_964487465.1 uncultured Candidatus Bathyarchaeia archaeon | reverse complement strand
CCACGTGTTCAGCCATTATCTCTACGAGGTTTGCATCTATGGTTGTAAAACCGTTTAGTTTACTGCTCTCTAGGTTTATTACTCCCTTTGAATCACCATCCACAATGATGGGAACGTCAAGTTCTGAAAGTGTTTCTTCGTTCTCTACCCGTCCATTAATATAATTCGGGTCCGCTCTTACATCGGGTACTAGTTGGGTGAGTCCTGTGTTTACGGCGCGGGTAGTTATACCGGCTTTGTTGAGTGGTATGGTGGGGGTGGTTGTGGGGCCCATTAGTTCTATGAATTGTATCATGTTTTTCTTTACTACGCCGAAGGCTCCGGTGCTGTGATGGAGTATTCTGCGCACAGATTTCATGGTGAGTTCTGCGATCTCTTCTATTGAGGTACATATATCTACCTCTGCTCCAAACTGGTTCAGAGATCTCAACCGTTCCTCGTATTCTTTTCTCTCATTAATGGCTGTGATGCCATGAATAGCTGATGCAACATAGTTTGCGAGGAGTTCAACCAGTTTTACATCATTCTCATCGAAGTCATCTACTTGTCTACTCTCAAGGTTGATAATGAGTTTAACTTGATTGTTGATGATTACTGGTACTACAAGCTCTGAAAGATTATACTCCTCGACACCCTCTAGTTTCACGTAGTCAGGGTCAAGTCGGGTGTCTTTTACGAGCTGGGTTGATTCTGTCTTTACAGCTCTTACGGTTACTCCTTTCTCGTTTAGAGATAGTATAGGTTCTCCGGTGGGTGTTGCGCCTGTGAAACGCGTGTAGTATATCTTGTTTTCTTTTACTTCTCCGATTCCAGCCCAAGGATATTTCAAAATCTCTATGAGAATATTTTGGGTTATATCGTAGACTTCTTCAAGGGTCTCAGCCGTGGATAGTTGTATTGCTCCCTTGTGCATGTTCTCAAGTTTATCCCTATAGCTCTGGGTATGGAGAGCGGCTGAGACATGGTCACACAAGATAGAAACTAGATTGATTTTTTGATCAGTGAAAGCTTTTCTTGTAGGTTCCTCAATGTTTAATACTGCTACGGGTCTACCGTGTAGCTTTATTGGATATGCGTATTCAGATAATGAAGGCGGTTCATTTTTCCTTGTGCCCTCGACATAGTCTGGATCAAGAGATGTATCTTGTACAAGTTGAGGCGCGCCTTTGTTGACGGCACGCGTAATTACACTAGGCCTATCCAAGGAAAGTTCTGCTATTACTCGATCCGGATACGCAGAATGAAAGACTATTTTGCCTTCTTCTATGGTTGAGAATGACACCCGTTTACAGCCGAGGATTTGAGACACTGCAGATACTGTGGTATCAGCTATCTCTTGTCTACTGTTTGCAGCTGATAGCCTATCTGAGAGTCTGTGTAATTGCTCTAGCCTCTTATTGTATCTAACTTCCTCCGTTATATCACGGGAGATCAACCCGATGCCTGACCCTGCCTTGAAAGCTTTGAGGTTAAAGATTCGGTCGTCTCCTCTGGGGGAGGGCACCTGTTTAAACTCTATGGGGATACCGGTTGATGCTACTTTTTTATACTCCTTTAAACGAGTCTTGACACCATTCCCGGGATTCATCTCCATTAAGGTTTTTCCAATTATTTCTTCTCTTGTTAAACCCGCCTGAGTTAACCATGTTTGACTGGCCTCTTTCACTCTTAGGTCGCTATCTAGTAGAAGGAATCCGTCTGTGGCGGACTCCATGAAGGCTCGTAGCTGTTCTCGACTTCGTCTTAGTAATTCTTCCTGTTTTTTCTGTTCAGAGACATCACGTCCAACTATGCCGAGATAATCACCTACCTTAAAGGCCTTAAAGTTCAGTTTTAAACCGCGTTCGGGTATATCTCGTGCATCAAGGTATTCGATTGGTTCACCGGTTTCTAATACTCGTTTGTATCCCTCATATCGTTCTGAATCAGTAAGATCAGGGAATACATCAAGAATATGTTTTCCTATATATTCTTCTCTTTTTCGCCCTGTGTATTCAAGTTCAGTGTTGTTTACCATTACGTAGTACATGTCCCCGTCGAGGATGGAGAAAGCATCTGTGGCGGATTCTATGAAGCCTTTTAATAACTCATTGCTTTTTCTGAGTTCTTCCTCCAGTCGTACTTGTTCACTGATGTCACGAGCGATGGTGAGACTGGAGGGTACGTCATCCCAGATTATTCTTGAGGCGTGAAACTCCACGTCCAATACTTTTCCATTTTTTCGTAACATCTTACACCTGTATTGGTTTGGGGGGTTACCGCCTGCTCGTCTCTCCGCCGCGTACAGATTTGCAAGCTCTTGGTAATCGGGGTGAATGAAGTTTAATGTGGATTTGCCGATTGCTTCCTCTGAGCTGGATAACCCTAGGAATTCTACCCCTTTAGGGTTGATGAACACTATTCCTCCTTGGTTGGTTACGAGGATCAAGTCCGGGCTTTTTTCGAATATGGCTTTGTATCCACGTTGCAGTCTGTTTCTCGTGGTTACATCTCTTAATAGGGCATAGCTGGTAAGTTCTTTAATGTCGACTGGCGTAGATATTACCTCTACCTCTCTTTCTCCACTAGGGGTCTGGATAGTTGTAGTGTGATTATCTGGAATTCCTAGTAATGTTTTCTGGGTTCGTTGGATATCTTCCTCCGGGTTTTCTGTGAATTCATATATCTCTCTACCGATGAGTTCTTTCTCTGGGAGTTGGAAGAGATCAAGCGCTGCTTGGTTTGCGTTGATTATGGTGGTCTTGTTGAGAAATAGAATGGCTTCTCTTATGTGTTGGAAGAAGATCTTGTAGAGCGTCTCCGAATATTCTTTGATCATTGAGGTTGGACCCTCTTGTAATGTGAATTTGAGTCCATTAAGAGTTTATCCCGTTTTTGATACCTATTATTCCTACATATATGGTTCTCCTTGGAATAATAACTGCTCTGATAGTTCTGTATCATTTTAGTAACTGCAAGCTCTTTCGTACTTAGTCAGATCAATATTTAGGATTAGGCATCAAAATATTGAAGAAAAGAGGTTAACATGAGGTTAAATCATTTGAAATTGGGATAGTTTATCTTTAAATTCTTAGAAGCGTATTCTTCTTTATGGTTGATCTGCTTAAAGAAATTCTTAACTCTAATGAAAGGATAAGAATGGTTGTTTCTCTAAACGCACCTATGGGTGAAAGCGAGAGAGTTTCAAGAGAAGATCTGGATTCTATTGAACTAGCTGATGACTGGAATTTCCTCAACATAACTGCAACTGCAATGATAACTATGTTTCAGAAATATAATGAAAAGTTTGGGGAACTAATCATGTCTGGAGCCTGTATGGAAAAAGTAAATTTCTTCTTTTTTAGAAAAAACGAAAAAATCATACTAATTTCTACTGACCCAGGACCCATCTCAGAGATCCTTGAAGATATTCGGAAATTCATTGAAACTAGATAATATCTAGTTTTCCTTGTTCCT
>CAZAQI010000076.1:0-9514 GCA_964487465.1 uncultured Candidatus Bathyarchaeia archaeon | reverse complement strand
AGTGTTTTATTGGGTCAGTTAGTGTTCTCCCAGATGATCTCATTACTGGGTGAATGATATTCTCCAATATATAGCCATCTGAAACTTGTTTCAAGATAACCAAGAGCATACAAACCGGTTCTATAATCTAGTCTGTCTCCGTGCTTGTCAAGGCCACATGAACCAGTTAAACCAATAAAATCTTCTGCAACCTCTGGGAGAGCCTCTTTAACATTACTCGTGTTCATAGAATCTGCTTTGAGCACTGAGAGTCCTAGTATCATATATGAATCATGTATATTTGCCTCATAGAAGCCAAGGTTATCGTCGAAAAGGCTATGATATTCCTGGGCTATTGAAGAGGAGTAATTACTCCATACGGGTAAATGGTGAGGTGATATTAACTTGATGTCAGCGGATATTTTCTCTGGCACTGAGTTTACATCTAATTGGTTTGCTACTGCATCTGTGCTAAACCAAGTAACATTAACCAGACTCGGATACCCCACTAATTCATGAAGGATAACGCTTGTCTCGCCGAAGCTAAGAAGAAACACCCCCGTATCCTCATCAAAGATTGATTTTTCCTCTAAACTGTTCTCAACCTTATTCAGATATTCTGAGAACTCTGAAGCGGTAGCAGGTGGATACTTGACCCTTTCAAACACATCTCCACCAAGAGACTCATATTCCTCAACAAACCAATCACCAACTCCAACCGCCCAAGAATCATCCCTCTCAAGGATAATCATGTTCTCGACACCATAATCATATGCAACGTGTGCCATGATTTTCCCTATCATGTAATCATGTGGTGTGAGCCTGAATATGGAATCATCTTGAATCATTGGTTCCTGAGGATTGGTCGAACTGGGACTAACTACCAGCATTCCACGAGTCTCAACGTAAGACTTCATAGACCATAACTGAGATGACCAGCCTCCCCCAACAAGTAAATCAACGCCTCTCTCGTGGAATCCCTGAGTATGTTCAAGTGCTTTTGCAGCTGAGCCTTCACCGCTAACCACCGTTAATATGAATGAGGCGTTTAACCCGGATTCGTTACAGATGTTATTTAACCGCGTCTCCGCTAATCCAGATAAATATTCATATTTTGCTTGGTCATCTGTGGTTGGGCTGATTACACCGATCTCGATTTCCCCTGATAACGTGTGTTCATCAGGTTCTATCGTTGTTGGTTTAGGGGCGATAAATACAGCTAGAATTACGATTAGAAGGATTATACCGAAGATAAAACCTGTATCTCTATCCATCAAATAAAATATATAAAACTAAAAATTAAGATTTGGGTGAACAAAGAAATTCATTTCCCCAAGTTTCATGTAACAGGTAGTTGAATTTCCCACGTATAACAAAGGATTACCAATTCATAAAATTAAGCTATATTTCTTAAGGGTAGAAGATGAAAGAGTCATTTGTCGAGTTATAATAACCTGATTCTTTGAAATATGCCTCTTCTCCATCTATTTTCCATGTAAAAACATTGTAATCGGTTGATACACGGTCCCCGTATTCATTCAGTGTACAGTTCCCAAGTATCCCTTTATATGATTCACAGACACTGGGTAAGACCGCTTTAACCTCTATTGGATCTGATGAGTTAGCCTGTAAGACCGATAAAGCCATCAACCAACAAGCATCATACCGGGCAGCCTCATCATACACTCGACTCGGAGTCGGGAGCTCCCCCACATCCTTGACATATCGTTGATAGAACACGTCAGCCCTGGCTGTATCCGCAGGATACATGATTAACCTAGTGAAACCATATTTAGCTAATCGCTGTTCAAGGTCATTCTCAGTTACCACTTCCTCAGGTAGACCCACATAATCAAACCAAGTAACATTAGAAAGAATAGGGTACCTATCAGCTACATCCAGAAAAACATCATCAATCCATAAAGGCTCAACAAGAATACAAACATTCTCAATACCATAGACCATAATAGTATCATTCATGTAATCAGCAGCTTTTTCCAGATAGGGCTCAAAGGCATCAGAATTAATGTCATACTCGACTAGAGTGGTTCTATATGAATAGTTTAGAGCCTTAGCTGTTTCTTCAATTACGTTAGGGTAAAAGCTTCTTCTACCTGTGTTTATTGTGATAAATGCCTTGTATTCTAGTTCTTTGATCATTTGTGCATAGACTTTCTCATATACTTCAGGGTCCTCATAATCATTTGGCGATAATTTATACAGATAGTCTTCGGGTTTGGAGAGTCCTAGACCTACTCCAGATGGGCTTAGTAAGAGCATTTTATGCTCATTAGCGTAGTCTAGGCTGTAACGATTGGCTAGGCTGTAATCATGTCCAACTATCAGGTTTACCCCGGATTGGTTCAGTTGTATCATTTCATCTAATCCGGGAGGGTTTTCTCCCTGTGGTGTTCCTCCTTTATGAATTACTGGATTGGGGATATAGTTGAAACGGGTTTCTATTTGATTATCTATGCAATATTGGTTAATGTCATCCTCAGCCATTGTGACCAGTGCCTTGATTTTTTCCTCAGAAACTGGATGTGGCCATCTGCCTACATTTTCTGAGAGCTTCATATATGTTACAGCAATCTTTACCGTGTTCTCGTCCTTGAGTTGGTTGTTTTCTGGGTTGTTTGGTTGGGTGTTTCGTGGGTAATAGTTTATGGTTACGAATAGTAGAATGATTAGAAGACCAAATGCTATACTGTACTTATTTTTCACAGTATAAAACTAAATGATATACCTTTTAACATTATTTGAAAAAATTTCTTTACAAGCCTCATAATGAGTCAACTATCTCCAATAGCAGAGAATGTAACTCTCTAATGAGATACCTTTTCTCTATTGTCAGAGTCATATAATTAGAGTCACCAGAGATTATAACGTTTGAAAGTTCATCCTCATAATATTCAAGTCTCTCTGCATATTTCTGATAGGTTAAGTCTTGAGTATCCCCGTATAATTGATAAAGGTTTGACTTGATCTCTACGATGTTTAGTAGTAGATCAGTCCAATGACTTCTGGGTATCGCCCAGTCATCAAAGATTTCGTATACTATGTTTAATGCCTGTAGAGACTTCGAGGCAGTCTCATTTTTTAACACGTAAATTTGATTGTTTGAGTTGTCTTCTATTGAGATTATTATTAATCCAGCTATGATTGATAAAAAAATAAGTGAGACTATTAAACCAATCTTTGTTTTATTATTTTGAGTAGGTGCTACCTGTGGTTCGCCATTGATGAAATTGTATGCCTCAACGCCTTGGTTGTTAAGGCGATAACACCCTTGTTCATCTTTTTCGGTTAATTCATCCAAGTTTCTTAGATGGTATGCAAGATGACCTGATTCTATCTCAAGTGTCTGGAGTAGTTGAGTGTACGTTAATGGTTTCTTGGCTATGTGTTGGATTATTTGTTTTCTGAGAGGATGGTCTAAGGCCTTGTAGCGTTTATCCTCTTGAGTATTCATATTTTATGAAATGTAGTTATGATAAAGATATTTATCGATAACCTTTAGGAGAGTATTTTTTTACTCTTTATATATTCTTGAAATAGGAAATATGTTACCATTTTGGATGTGTATATGAATGGAGTTACATGTAACAAGCAGGTTTATTTTCCCACAGTATAACAAAGGACTCATAGATATTTGAGATTTAGTTTAAATCTGATTCATCAAGAAACTATGACGAAGAAAATAAAGTGTTCTAAACTCTAGTATTATATCTAATCTGATATTGATAGAGTATTGGGTGATTGGATTGAGTGTTAAGAGAGTCTATCAAGCTACTATAATTCTTCTAATAATAGTAATAGCATGTATGGGGTATCAGTATCTCGACTTAGAAAAATCCAATCCCTTAGATAGTATAGATATACTTGACCCAATGGAGCCTCCTTTTAATCCCGTTAAGTTAGGCGTTTTCTTAGATGAAACAACCCAAATTGGTAGCCTATCGATAGTTGAGGCAAAAGTAGTCCAAAACGGAAACCCAGGCATAGTAGGATATGGTATGGTTTATTGTTTAGAGAGAACCGGCACAGCATATCCCGAGGGATACGATGAAGTATTCCTCCTTGACTCAGAAAACCGATTTATCCCATATCCGTTAGACCTCAAGACAAGCACCATAGCGCTTGAACTTAACAACGTAATAGAATCAGAGGAAATCAGCGTAGAAGGAGATTTATACAATTGCTCAGCTTGGGATGGTTCATGGTTTCTTGCACTACGAGTAGATAACCAGTACATATACAGTGTTAAACCGGACCCAAAGCCATTAACAGCGTCACAGGTAGAACTATACACTGATTCAGACTATTATCACGTAAATGACACAGCCCGTGTAACAATACGTAATCTATCCGAGGACTGGCTTAAAGCAGATCGAACCCTCTGGATGTATAAGAAATCAAATGGAACATGGATCAAAGATCAATCCTACCCAGACGGGTATCTAATTACATTGGAGTCAGTTCTGACTTTTCCCGGCTCAAGTTGGAGCCATGACCTACCATTAACTCACCTATCCCCCGGAACCTATCGACTGGTTAAAGAAGTAAGTCACCCTAATTCACCCAAAATCAAAGTAGAGACGCATTTCACGATAATAGAGGAACTTGTTGATTACTCTAACAGCACACACATATTCGGGCTAGAGTCAATCAACTGCACGCTACCGGAGGTACCAGACGTTATACCCATAGCTAGAAGAATAAATGTCCCCATCAACTCAACTGAAGCTGAAGAAATAGCCGTAGAGATTTTCGGGTTCACTGAGCCATATAAGATAAACGGCGACGTTAACCCATCGTTTAGATCAGATGAAAAAAGGTTAGAGTTCAGCACCCGATACGACATAATGTACCATGGCGCGTACCCCGAATCATTCAACAACTGGAACAAGACAGAGGTAATAGAAATTGCTGAGAACTTCCTAGCTAAGCTTGAACCATATTGGGTTGACGATACTGCGATCAACTATTCATATTCGGGGATAAGTCCAAGCCACATATCGTCCAGCTCCCCCCTCACACAGACCATCCGGGAGGTAGGCGTACGTTACCAGAATATGTTAGATGGTATATCTTTGAGTGGTCCGGGTGCAGACTTTTCTATCCATGTATGTCGGGACCATGTTTCTAGCTGTGAGATAAGAAGACCCGTAGTTAACATAGAAGGTTATACGAATGTGACCGTGTCTCCAATAGAGGCGGTTCAGATGATGCTTCGTGGGGAAAGTGCTACGCCTAGTATTGGTTTTGAGGTGCTTCAAATGGTTCCTCGCGGTGGGTTACTTACAGTTAACAGTGTTCAGTTGATTTATTACACTAGTTTGGATGGTGAATGGCTTATTCCAGTTTACGAGATTAAATGCACGGCGAAGGTTGATCCCGTGTTGTTTGATCGGGAGACCACGGAAATCGTTTGGTATATCTATGCAACAGATTACAAATATCCACAGATAGAATAACCAGTTATCTAGTATCGAGCCTCATATCAAAATGCGTTTGAATTTTCCATAGTATATATCAGAGGTTGGAATTTGTGAATCCTTAACTGAATCAAAAACATTTTACATTTAGAAAGATATAACCATTTATCAATGAAAAAGCATGGTTGAAGGATCACTTGGTTGGTTATTCATAATACTTGGCATCTTTGTAATCTGTGTTGTATTAGTTCTTCTATATCGAATGAGAATGGATATTGAAAATAAGAAAAATAAACATGAGACTTTGATAGTTCAATCCGTCTCATATGGCATATTATTAATGGTAACAGGTATTGTTGTGGTTTATCTTTGGGGTATAATTAAATCGCAAGTCCTTTGGGTTGGGTATATTTTGATTATTATGTTGCTAGGTTTGATTGTTTTTTATTCTCCCCCCGTGATAAAACTTTGATTTTTTTAAATCACCAGAAAAAAAATTTCATGTAACAGGTAGGTTGAAATTCCCACAGTATAACAAATGCCAACTTAGAATAGATAATATTGGAAAATAGTTTATTTTTTATTTTATAAAAATGGATATTAAATAATGAATAGAGTAATTTATGCTTGTTTCGTTTATGGTTGTTTTATTGGTGTATTGAGTTACTGTTATACATTAACTAGAAAAAGAACAAAAATAAAAAACTACACGCTTAGTTCACTCTATGTATTTGCTTATCCTTTATCGTATTATTCTTATAAAATCCTAGGAAACAATCCTTATCAAAACATACTAATTATATCACTATTAATCGGATTCATTAACATACTATTATACAAATTACTAAACTATATAAATAATAAAAAAGGTGCTGAATTCCTCGTATCATATATTATGTTTTCGATTACTCTTTTAGTAGTGATAACAGCAAGATTTACGGCTTCTTGGTTGAGAAATCAATTAGATGTCTATGGCGGGATCTTGATGAAAGAAGCTGACTTCATGTTTTATGATATGCCTGGTGTCTTCATTGTACTCCTTCTCTTAACCATTTTGATGTTATCTGTTGATAGATTTCTTATTCAGCGTAACACTGATTTGAATCCTAATATTATTTGGTTTTATACCGGTATGTTATCATCGTTGGTCGGTGGCTTGGCTCCCTTTTGGTTTCAAACTGCCGCTAGTGTTTACACGCTATTCCAATTGTTTTGTGCAATGTTAGCGGGAGCAACCTTTTTTCATGATTTTAAGCCGTCTTTTTCGTTTTTTGGCGGTTTTATAAGCGGATTTCTTGAGATAGTTATCGTTGTACTGGCTCAGCAGTATGGGGATGTAAGTTATGGTGAGTTTAGATTTTTAATTCCATTTGTGTTTCTGCTTCTTGCTTCATTTAGATACATACGTGTACATACTGCATGAGCATCTAACTAACTCAAAACAATCTCATGTAACAAGTATATTTGGGCTAGTTTTTATCTGGTTCTTTTTTCTTTTTCAGGTATCGTTTATAGTACCAGAGGATGTCTGGGTGGAGCCATTCTCGGCTTATCATCATATCTGCATCGTAGCTTCCATCGCTTCTTGATGGCCCGAGTACTGATGCTTCGGCGCTTGGGCCGTCAAGGCTGAACTCACCGAATTCCTCATGGGGTAATGGTTTCTCGGATCTATCAGGATATGTGCCTTCCCGGGGCCCTGCTTTATCTCCCCGGATTAAACGCCAACATATTGGAACCCCGATAAACGCGGAGAACACCATTATTATGAAACGGTAGATGCCATCTAGAGGCAGGAACGGGATAACTAGGAGCGCTAAGATACCTAAAACGCCTAAAATTTTTTCAGCCATTGACGGCATCTCAATAAACGTGGATGCATTCTCCACACCCGGACACCATCCGAGATATTTCTTTAACAATGATCTTAGATTCATTTACCCCACCAAAAATCTTTATCTCCTTTACCGATGTACGCACCAAATAATACAAACCCAATTAACCAAATCACTACAAAACTTGTGCTGAAAAAATTGTTAGGTGATATGATTTTCTGCCAGATTAAATACCAATACAATATCATTGAGAAAAGTAGCAGTAACCCTAGTGGCATTAATACCGCATTTCGTTTGGCTGTAACCTGTTTGGGGTACTCATAGATTAACAACTCACCGCAGTGGGGACAAACGGTATCCCTGCCGCTTATCTGGTATTTGCAGAATGGGCATTCTTTGTATTCACTGCTTAGATGAGTATTACAATAAGGACACATTAGATCATTTTCAGGGACAAGTTTCTTGCAGAATGGGCATATCTGGTAGAGGTTGCTGCTTGATGATACCGTATTATTTCTCAAATCTGTTGAACGTTTTAATGAAATCTTATTTCCTCCTGCGTCTGGCGTCATTGGGCACCATCTTAGATATTTTAGTAGAAGTGTTTTGAGATTCATTTCCTTAGCCCCGGTATGAGTGTTTCGAATATCCGCTGAGCCATTTTTGATGGCTGTAGTTGTTTGTCTTCATCTGTGAGTTCTATACCTCGTTCCTCTGCCTCCAATATGAGCCTGTGTCTACATTTGGAGACTAGCCTACATTTCATGCAGTCTGGTTGCTGATAATGCCATGTCTGTACACCGTTTCTCTCAGAGAATGTAATGATAACCCTTTGATCCGTCTGTGGACTATACCCAAGCAGTATCCCGTTGAGGGCATCGATGTACTGAGGCTCGATCATGTTAGACTCGGCGGTATGGGTTAAAGCCAGCTCCACCTTCTCCAGTAACACGTTCTCTGCGTCATAGACAGCTTGACGGGTTATACCAAGCATGCGCCCTATCTCGGCTTTACTAATGCCACGCAACCGTAGACCCCATATCTCCATCTGCCGATCAGTAAGGTAAGCGTTAGGAAGCATCTCAAACTAAAACAACCCGTAAAGTATTAAAGCTTTACTACGTTGTTTCGGGTTAACAAGACCAACAAAAAGCAACCCAATACAATAGAAAACCCGGGTACACCACTACTGGACCCGTTAACCGGATCAGCCTCAGATCTCAATAAATAAATCTGGTAAAAGAACCAAAAGAACTTGTCTCACCCGAGATAACATAACTGCCGCCATCAAATAAGATTGAATAACGGATATCAAGGGCACCTCTCCATAATCAGCCTCTCATAACAAGGTGCCATATATGTCTGTTCTAATTGCTCCCACATCTCGATCTGAACCCGTAGCGACACTGGAACCACCAACTAGATACAGGTCTCCACGGTTTGCGTTTTGTGGTTTCATCAAACATGCTAATACATAACCTCCTTCAGGTCTTTCAACAATTGAAAACTCGATATCTCTTCCATCATCACCAATATTATGTTCCCAATCTAACCCTGGAGCCTCAGTATGGAACCTAAGTAATAAGATGAAAAAATAATGCCATTAACAGGTTTTTTTTTCGATTCATAGTGAACCAGTTAACTGTTTGATTGATTTAAATTCTTTATTTATGCCTTTTTCCTACGTATGTAATATCTCTTTGATCATTAGACCTTCTCTCGATTCAATCGTTGCTTCATTCGAGAGAAAGTAAGATTATTATTTATTGAAGAGTGCGATATTTCGTCTTCTTTTTTTAGTTGATTATGCTCCTCGTACCACTTGATTATTCCATAAATCAACACAAGAAGACTTGGAGTACTAATATAACCTAATGGCTTGAACTGAGTGATTCTAATCGTCACATCCTTAACCATATCCCTGTCTGATACCCTAATTCTGTTATTCAGTATCACATGAATAGTACCAAACCATCGGGCATCTACTTCAAGATACTCCCAGTAGTTAGCTCCCACAAGCTCCTTATAGCGATTGGATATCCCGTCATAGTTCTCGGACGCAAAAAGTTCATAATTTGTATCATCCATGATTAGTAGCTCTATCATGTTTTTCTCATATTCTTGGTGTTCGGGCATGTGCACACTGGCAGCTGCTTGTATGGATTGCCCTGGATAAACTCGCACTGTGTACTGGACAAAGTCATGTGCTGGAACCCTAACTTGTTCATCAACCAAAACCGTTGATCCCACTCCAGCAAAGAT
>CAZAQI010000075.1:0-9525 GCA_964487465.1 uncultured Candidatus Bathyarchaeia archaeon | reverse complement strand
TGGGTCCATTAACATCGAGTATTCTCTCCATCTCTAGGCTGGTAACAACATTGGGGTAAATACCGTATCCATACTGGGGTAAACCACTTAGATCATATAGCTCAAAGCCGGTTGCCAGTACGATTGCTCCTACTTTAATTTCTATTTCTTTCCCTGGATCGCTTATATCAATGGCCTCGGCTGGGCATTCTCTCTCGCATGCTCCGCATTGTAGGCATGCATCAAAGTCTATGGTGTAAATACTAGGTACTGCCTGTGGGAATGGACGATAGAGGGCTGTTCTTTCCTGTAAACCTTCATTATATTCGTCATATGTTTTCGCTGGGCACACATTACTACAAGCACCACAGCCTATGCATTTATCCGGGTCCACACCCCTGGGTTTGACCCATATTTTTACATTAAAGTCCCCTGGAACTCCGCTTATCTCTTTTACCTCGCTGTAGCTGTAGAGTTCTACGTTTTTTCCTTGGCTTATCTGGGCCATTTTGGGTGTTAGGATACACTGGCTGCAGTCTAGTGTTGGGAAGACCTTGGGGTACTGGATCATGTGTCCACCTATGCTGGGGTTCTTCTCGACGAGGTGAACTTTCATACCATACTCATCTAGTCTTAGACTCGATGTAATTCCAGCGACACCACCACCGATAACAAGTGCTTCTGGTACTACATCCATCTTCTTAGAGACAAGCTCACTGGACTCACCTGCGCGTTTGATAGCTCCCTTAATCAGATCAGTGGCTTTTTTTGTAGCTCCCTCATGGTCGTCCTTGTGGACCCAGCTGCATTGCTCTCTGATATTAACCATCTCCAAGAAGGCCTGGTTTAGACCTTCTTCCTCTAGATTTCCTAGAAATGTGGTCTGATGCATCTTTGGGGTGCAGCAAGCTAGAACAACTCTGTCTAGGCCTTTCTCATTCACGGTCTGTCTTATTTTATCGACACTGGGTTTGCTGCAGAGGTATCTCTCTATTGTTGTGAGTTCAACATCGTCGCCGATGGATTCAACAACCTTTTCTGTGTCTACTACGTCTCCGATGTTTCCTCCGCATTCGCAGACCCATACGCCTATTTTTGGTTTTGACATTTTTATATCCTACAGTAGTTTAAGCTGGTGTTCTAGTGTTTTCTTGCCCCTGTACTCTGGTAGTAGCATGGGTGTTTTTCTATCAGTCTCTACGCCAGCCTCGTCTAGAAGCTTCTCATAATCAGCTACGTGATCTATGTTTAATTTCCCTATCTCAGCTGTCTTGGCTCTCTCAGCTGCTGCTTTTCCAGCTCTTCTACCGAAGACATAGAGGTCTAGTTGGCTGTTTCCCATTAGCCTGTTTTTTCCATGTACTCCACCACATACTTCTCCTGCTGCGTAGAGTCCTGGTATGTTGGTTTCCCCGTTCACTTTGATGTGTACTCCACCGTTCTGGTAGTGGAGTGTTGGGAAGACCAGCATGGGTTCTTTGCGGATATCTATCCCGAATTTGTTATAGTTTCTCAGCATGGCGGCGAACTCTCTTTCAATAGTGCCTTTACCATTAATTATATCGATTAACGGGGTGTCAAGCCATACACCTATCATGCCCGAAGGGGTTTCTATTCCCTTATTCTCCCCATAGCATTCCCTGATTAGTGCTGATGCCTCGACATCCCTAGTCTCAAGAGGATAGACGAATAACTCCCCGTCAATGTTTACGGGTTGTGCACCTCTTCCTCTTAGCTTCTCTGTACATAGTTGGCCAACTATCTGTTCTGGGTAGGCTGAGCCAGTTGGGTGGAACTGGGTGCTATCCAGATGAACTAGATCTGCTCCTGCTCTATACGCCATTACTATGCCATCTCCTGTTGCACCATAGTGGTTTGTTGTCTCAAATCCCTGTATGTGCAGTCTACCGAATCCCCCTGTAGCTAGTATGGTTGATTTTGCCCGAGCTACCTTATACTCGTCATGATCTAGGTCATATAGTAGTGCTCCGCCGACCTGTCCTTTATCGTCTTTTAGGAACTCTACCGCTGCTGTGAGTTCAATGTATTCAATTTCTCGATTGATAACCTCATCCATTAATACTCGTGTTATCTCCATACCCGTATAGTCCTTACAGCTGTGCATTCTTCTTCGACTTGTTCCTCCGCCGGGGGCAAGCTGCATGGTACCATCTGGGTTCTTGTCATATAGTACTCCAAGTTCTTCATGCCATTTGATTACATCTGGTCCATCTTTTACCATGGCCTCGACTAACTCGGGGTCATTATAGTAGTGGCCTCCGCCGATAATATCCAAGTAGTGTAAGGTTGGACTATCCTTAGGGCTATCAGCTGCTTGGATTCCTCCTTGACTCATTTTACTGTTAGCATCGCCGAGACGGAGTTTCTGGATTATAAGTATCTTATCCGGGTTGATACCGCTATCATGCGCTAAGATGGCTGCGCTTAACCCTGCTCCTCCTGCCCCTATTATGAGTACATCAACATCATAGTCTATATTATCCAGGTTAATCTCTGAGGGGTCTACGATGCTGTGAGCTTCTAACTGGTCAGCTACCTCATGGGGCATCAGCAGCCCTTTATTGTGACCTACTTTAAGTTCGCGTTTCTGATCCATTCTCCAGTCAGGGTGATAATCTTCAAGAACCTTTTGCCTTTCATCTGCTGTCATTGGCGGATATCTTTTACCTATTCTGGCTGCTCTCGTTTCCTCTACTTTCTTTAGGGTTTCTTTCATGTATTCTGGGTACCCGCTTTCGTAATCATTCATCGATATCAATCTCCCTATCATTGTATAACTTGGCAAGCTTTTCCTTATCTGCCTCCATGAGTTCAGCTATCTCAGCATCGTAGAATCCATCATTTATCTCCTTTACACGTTCTAAAACGTGCTCGGTGACTCCATCAATATATTTCGCGTGAAGTCTTCTAGCTAGCTGTCCTACATTGTATGGTACTATCTCTGCTGGGCATCTTACTGCGCAGAGGCCGCAGCTAATACAGTCAAAACTCAACTCAGCTGTTTTAGTTATATCTCCTCTTAGAGCCGCCTGTACATAGTCCATGACCATTATGTCCTGTGGGCAAGCCTTGGTGCATGTGTTGCATGCGAGACATCTGCTCAGCTCTGGGTAATACTCCAGTATCGCATTAGCGTTGGGTCTCAACTCGTCTATATCATATGTTTTTTTCTCAGCTGGGTGGAAGGGTATCTGGGCGATATACATACCATCTTCAACGATTTTTTGGCACGCAAGTGCACCCTCC
This sequence comes from uncultured Candidatus Bathyarchaeia archaeon, assembly GCA_964487465.1. Lineage (GTDB taxonomy): Archaea > Thermoproteota > Bathyarchaeia > TCS64 > TCS64 > RBG-16-57-9. The sequence goes on along the minus strand of CAZAQI010000075.1, from coordinate 6,279 downwards.
AGTTTGTAGCTTCCTTTCGTCCTGTATAGGGTTGCGCAGGCTCCACAGTAACCGCCTCGGCAACCTGATCCTCTTCGGAACTGGTGTCCGGCGTACTCCATGGCTTTCATAATAGTAAGGTCGCCTGGTACCCTGTGTTTCTTTCCCATCACGTAGATGGTGACCATATCACTTGTAACTTCCATAATTATTCCTCCATAAAGCCCATCTCTATCATGAGGGGCGTTGGGTCTGGCTTGTTAGCCTCGAAAGCAGTTGCTTTTTCATCTAACCCGAAGGCTAGTGCCATGAGTTGAGTGAAGTAGACAACTGGTATTGATTCAAAACTTGGGTATTGTTTCTTTATCTGGGTCTGTCGTGGACCAAGATTGTATTCGCAGAGTGGGCACGCTGTCGCGAGAATATTGGCTCCAGCGTCTTCAGCCTGTTTGAGTATATTGTGGCTAAGATCTGCTACTGCTTCTTTCATGTGAACCGTGTGATAACTTCCACAACATTTCTGTTTGTGGCTAAAATTAATAACCTCTGCTCCTAGAGCCTCAAGCAGTTCCTCGAATATGGTGGGGTTATCTGTGTCATCTATTCCTATTCCCCTTGGTCTTAGTAATAAGCACCCATAGTACGGGGCTACCCTGAGTCCTTTGAGGGGGGTTTTTACCTGATTTTTTATTTTATCCCAGCCCTTTTCCCTGAGGATTTCCAGAAAATGTACTATCTCTACGTTTCCACTGTACTTTATATCCTCTTTGTACATTATATCATGGATTTTTTCTTTTCGTTCACTATCTGAGTTGAAGACATTGTTGGCTCTCTTTAGCGTGTTATAGCACATGGCACAGAGGGTTACCATCTTCTTATTATCCACCTTATCTTCGGCTTTCAACTCCTCGACGCGAATCATGTTACGGATAGGTGCAAGATGATGCATAACATCGTCAGTTGCCAATGCGTGTACTGTTCCGCAGCAGTTCCACCTCTCCGGCTCGACTAGTTTGATACCGAGAACATTGGACGAAGCCAAGGTAGATTCCTCAAAGTTTCTTGAGGTTGTTTTTAAAGTGCATCCAGGGTAGTATGTGTACCGTGTCATGCTGTTAACTTCCTCTGGTTACTGATAATTGCGATCTGAGGTAGCTCTCTGAGTTCCTCTGTGGATAAGTCGTCTAGGCTAACGTGGTTGTACTTCTGGCGAAGTACCAGTTGCCTTAACGCTTCCATGACGTTTGCTATGTCTATTCCCCTTGGGCATCTGACTTCGCAGTTAAAGCAGGTCATACATGTCCAGATGGTCTTGGATTCAAGGGCTTCCTCTAATCCTAGTTGTACCATCCTTATGATCTTTGAGGGTAAATAGTCCATTTCTTGAGTCATTGGGCAGCCACTGCTGCATGCTCCACATTGGAAGCAGAGATCTACGTTTTCTCCGCTTAGTTCATTAACCCGGTCTCTAAATTCGTTCTCGCCGGGAATATAGCGTAGAATATGTTTGGACCCGAATGAAGACATCCTTACACTGTTCGCATTGGTAATAATAATGTTTTTGAGTAATTACATGTGTATATTGTTTCTTTTCATTCTCAGTAGAAATAATATGCCTTACTAATAATTTTCATAGTTGATACATCTTAGTTATCGAAAAACTCTAAACCATTGGAACCCTGATCTATTTGATCAAGTTGAAGCATTATCTAAAAACCCCGGTTAAAGAGGAAAAAATTAGAGAACTCAAAGCCGGTGATATAGTATATGTCTCGGGTACAATAATCACTGCCAGAGATGAAGCACATCTTAAATCGTTAGAGCTGCATGAAAAAGGAGAGGAGCCCCCTATAGGATTTAGGGGCAGAGGTGTTTTTCACTGTGGACCTATTATGAAGAAAGATGATAAAGGTGAATGGAAGGTTGTGGCTGCGGGACCTACCACCAGTGCCCGTATGGAGATATTCCAGGACGACTTCATAGAAGCTTTCAAGCCCTCTCTTATTATAGGAAAAGGGGGAATGGGACAGAGAACGAGTGAAGCATGCCAGAGGTATGGGTGTGTTTACGGTGCCTTCACCGGGGGAGCAGCCTTACTGGCGGCTCGTGGGATAAAGAAGGTTAAGGATGTTTTCTGGTTGGATGAGTTGGGTATGCCTGAGTGTCTATGGGTTTATGAGGTGGAAAACTTTGGACCTATGATCGTTACTATTGACACTCATGGAGCGAACCTAACAGCTGATGTGGGTGAGAAAGTGAATAAGAACAGGGATCGGTTAATTGAGGAGATGGAAGCATGAGTGATCTTGAGAAACTAGTTGAGGAGACCGCAGTCGAACTGCTTCGAATAGCAGCTACTGAGTTACCAGACGAGTATGTTGAGGAAATGAATTCATTGATGGGGGAAACCCGTGGAGCCGTAGGAAAGGCACAACTAAAGAATATACTGGAGGACGCGGATATTGCGAGGAAAAACTCTATGCCCATGTGTCAGGATACGGGTATAGTTGCCTTCATGGTAAAACTTGGAGATAAGTTCCCTTTGAGATCCGAGCTCAAGAAGATACTGGTAGAGGCTACAAAGATAGCCACGGAGCAGGTTCCCCTTCGACCAAACGCGGTTGATATGTTTAAGGGAAACACTGGGAATAATGTTGGCCTAAACGGGTATGTTCCCATAATTTACTGGGATGTAGTCCCCGGTGACAACCTAGAGATAATCGCAATGCCCAAGGGCGGTGGTAGTACAAACGTAGCAGCCAGTAGAATGCTCAAACCAGGGTTAGGCATCAAAGGTGTAAAACAATTCGTTGTTGAAGCAGTCGCCAAGGCTGGAAGCCTCGGTTGTCCACCCTACTTTGTCGGTGTTGGGGTTGGTGGCGGAGAAGACCTGTGCATGAAACTAGCAAAAAACGCATTACTAAAACCATTCAAGGTTCGCAGCGAGAAAAAAGAAGTAGCCGCCATCGAGGAGGAGTTGTATCGTAAACTGAATGAGCTTGAGATAGGTGCAATGGGATTAGGTGAGGGACCTAGTGTAATGGATGTGCATGTGGAGATGGCTGCCCGTCACCCCGCTAGTCTACCTGTTGGTGTAGTTATCAGTTGCTGGGCTCTCCGACACGCTAAAGCTACTATTAGCCCTGATGGGGAAGTGAGAATCGATACTAGCGCCTAGTTTTTTATAAGACGGGTTCATTGAACCCTTTACATTGTCTCTTGTCTGGTCTATTGTCATCGAGTCATTGAGTTGGATAGAGTTAAGAGGACTCAATGAGGATTCTGCATTAATAAAAACCGTTAAGCAGCTTAAGGTTGATGATAGAGAACAGTTTGAGGAAGCGAGGCATTATATCTATGAGACGGTTAGGCGTCTGAATGCGTTGGATTTTCTGATAGATATGGCTCTATCTCCACGGAACATGGGGGATTTGAAGGTTGGTTTACGTAGTTTCCTTCGATTCTATACATATCTTGTACATTATGGAGGAGTCTCATTGTCTAGGGCTCATGAACTTGTTGCATACACTAGGGGGATACTCGGGAAAAACGATTTCGAGGAAGTAAAAGATGTGCCGGATATGATTCCACTGTTGTCAATTCCCTTTGATGAGGTGTCTACGGTTCAAAGATTTGCGTATAAATATTTTCATCCATCATGGTATGTGTCTTATCTATTCAATGAGTTTGGTGAGAATAAAACAAGGAATCTCATCAGGTACACAGAATATCCTGATTATCTTCGATTAAACACCCTCAAAGCTGGAACGTCTTCTCTGGATCATTTATTCGATGAAGGATATCAGCTTAGAGCTGTTCCTAAACTATCACATACATATAGGATACTGGATGGCGACGGATTAACAGGTACAGCAGGGTATAACAACGGGGATTTCATCATACAGGATAAAGCCAGTATATTGGTGGGAGAGGTAGCCGCCCCAAAGCCGGGTGATCTGGTGTTAGATGTATGCGCTGCTCCAGGGATTAAGACCAGCCACATGGCTCAAATGATGGAGAATAAAGGTCGTATAATTTCCGTTGATGATGATAAACGTAGGTTGGTGAGCTGGAGGAAAATTATGGATCAGCTTGGAGTGGAATGTGCTGAATCCCTCAACGCGGATGCAACAAAGAACGATAAATTACCCGAGATAGAAGCTGACCTAGTTACAGTTGATCCTCCATGCACAAGCACAGGGTTATTCCACAAGACACCAAGCAATAAATGGCGTCTAACAGAACAAAGCACCGAGACCATGGCAGAGATACAGAAAAAGATCCTATGGAATTCGGCTCAGCGCCTCAAAGATGGGGGCTCATTGGTTTATAGTACGTGCAGTATCACTGTTGAGGAAAACGAGGGAGTTGTACAGAGTCTACTAGATCGGGATCCCAGTTACCGACTAGTGGAGCCATCTATCCGTATCGGAGAACCGGGTCTTAGATGTATGAAGGAGGCTCAACGTTTGTACCCCTATAAACATGAATGTAATGGGTTTTTCGTTGCGAAACTGGTGAAGGGTATATAGGCGGGGGTTGCTGAATACAAGTTATGCGCGTCAACATCCGTATGATGGGGGTCCTGAGAGAAGCAGGAGGCATACAGAGAAAGACCATTGACCTACCAGATGATTCAACGGTGGGTAGTGCTATACGGGAGTTAATCGGTGAAAACGAGAAACTGTCATCAGTCTTATGGGATTCCTCAGTGGACAGTCCTAGTCCTAACGCATTGATCTTGGTGGATGGAGTTGAAATAAAGAACCTTCATGGAAAAGACACCCCCGTTAGACAAGATCAGGAAATAGTCTTGTTATCTGTTGTTCACGGCGGCTAGATTTTTATCTTACCCGCCACAACACCACTGCGATGTCAACCCCCTGCACTAGATGCGATTCAAAGCCATCAACCTTCCACCGGGAATACTCGGGGGAACGACTGTGCCCAGATTGCTTCAAAGAGACTATAGTTGACAGAGTTAAACGCACCATTAACAAGTATAAGATGTTTGAATGGGATAGCCGAATAGCTATAGGCGTATCAGGGGGAAAGGACAGCCTCGTATTGCTTCACCTATTGCATGAGATAGAAAGGGATAGACCCAACGCTGAACTTGTCGCTGTTTGTATTGATGAGGGGGTATCTGGTTACCGTGATGAGGCTCTACGATTGGCTGAGAAAAACTGTAAAGCATTAGATATTGATATGCATACTCTGAGTTTTCGGGATCTTTTCGATGAAACCATGGATGAGATAGCGGCGAAAGAACGGGAGTTAGGTGCGTGTAGTTACTGTGGTGTTCTAAGGCGTAGGGCGTTGAACGAGGCAGCTAAACAGGTGGATGCAGATCGGTTAGCAACAGGGCATAACTTGGATGATATGGCTCAATCCGTTTTGCTCAACGTATTAAGAGGGGATGTACAAAGGATCCAATCATTTAACCCAGGAGGACAACAACTGGGGGAATACATACGACGAGTAAAACCATTATGTGAGGTACCTGAGCGTGAAACCACGTATTACGCATATGTAGACAACATGGAGTTTCAGAGTCTTCCCTGTCCATATGCCGATGAAGCGATGAGATCTGACGCTCGGCGATTCCTAAACCAAATGGAGTATAAGCGACCGGGTACAAAATTCATCGTCTACCAGACCGGGTTAAAGATCAAAGGAGAACCGGAGAAAAAAGTATTAAACAAGTGCAAGATATGTGGGGCCCCAACGACTGGGAATATATGTCGGACCTGTGAATTAACAAAGTCTTAAGCTTTAATATCAGTATAACCATGAGAAAAATATGGAATCTCTAATTAAGAAAGGTCATTGTGCCAACTGTAAGACGGAGATCCGGGAAGTTTTATGTCAGGGTCCGTATCCAAAAACTAAAGCAAAGTATTGTCCTAACTGTGGCGCTCAACTATGGGCTATACATACTTGTGGTGGACATATGCGTTATGAGGATCGTTTTTGCCCAAAATGCGGTGATCCAAATCCGATTTACTTAGGAAATGATCCAGATTACTTTGCTGATAGCGTTAATGAAGAATAATTTTTCTCTATTTTTTTTGTAAAGTTTTCTTGGTTGCTGCTATTAGTTCCTCGGGGTTTACTGGTTTCATGAGAACATCTATGATTTCTAGGTTCTTTTCAAGGCGTTCCTTGTAGTTGCTGTATCCGGTGATCATCATTACACGTATTTTTTCGTTGAGGTTGCTAAGTCTCTCTGCGAGCTCATCGCCCAGTGTATCTGGGAGATTCATGTCGATGATAACGAGATCAAAGTGGAGTCTGCTT
>CAZAQI010000074.1:0-9763 GCA_964487465.1 uncultured Candidatus Bathyarchaeia archaeon | reverse complement strand
CTTATCATATTCACGCCGGCCCCTATTTTTAATGTGAATCCACAAGGCCCCTGCAATAAAGAGGAAAACCACAAAAAGAAGCCCAAGATCAACTGCCCAGTGTCTTAAGGTAAACAATCTAAGGACAATCACGTAAATGAAACTGATTGAGACATCGGCGGTGGTTGAGGTAATCGGGTAGACCACCATATCTGGGTCAAGTCCACGAGTATAAGCTTGAATGGATACTAGAAACGTGGTTGGGGTTATCACTAGTATGGATAATGCGAGAGTCGAAAACACTACTTTGAAAATCAAGTATAGCTCCTTTAACCCGGATCCATAACTGATTACTGAGAAAACACCTCCTCCGATAAAGAGAAGGAATGCGCTTAATGCAGTCAAGGAGATTACTGATGAAAATAGCTGATAAGCATCCTCTGTGTTATCTCTCATTTGGGGCAATACCGTACCCAGGTGAAGCCCTGTGCTTAATCTACCGCTAAATAGACCACCTATTGCCCCCCTGTTGCTTAAAAGCCCGGGGAAGATCAGGAGAGCCCAAGGGTATTTGTTGAAAACGTCATAGGATCCGGCTATAATTGAGCCCGCTATTATTCCGAGGAGGTTAAATGCTTGCGCTGAGGTTGACTCTACAAGTCCCCTTAGATGGGGCTCTATTCTGCCTCTCAATCGAGGCAATTCGTTGTGGAGGCTCTTCCACATCATTAATCCTCCTCATATTTAACGAAGGAATAAGCGAGCATAGACATTTAAAGAAATCGGATTTTTTTTCATTAAACAATAGGTTAGTTAGAATCATTACAGAAATCTGGGGTAAAAAACATATCAGTTTCATTAATAACGATAATTGTGGTAGGGTTTTACTTAGACTAAGACTCTATGGGTAAGGTGTATTTTTCTTTGAATACTTCAAGGACCGATGCTATGTTTATGTCGTTTACGCCCTTTATGTTTCGTACCGTATCAATTGTTTCGCTTAGATGATTTCTACTGTTTGTTTTTATCTTGATCATAAGGTCATACTGTGCGGTTGTTCCGTATACCTCTACTACCTCTGGGATCTCTGAGAGGGAGGATGCAACCGCTTTGTAGAACTGTGGCCCGGTTTCGACACCTATGATAGCTATATGGGTGTAACCTAGTGCTTCTTCATTTAGCACTACAATATAGTTTTTGATTACTCCTTTTTCAACCAGTCGCTGGACTCGATTGTGGATTGTCGATGTGGGCATATCAAGAATCTTTGAGAGTCGTTTGTACCCTATTTTAGAGTTTTTCTGCAATAAGGATAATATCCGGAGATCGTTTTTGTCAAGTTCTTCGCTCAACAGATACTCGTTAATTCATTTATTTCTTACAATATAAAAGCATGCGACACCTGTGCATCATTTAAGAATAGAAACAGCGATTTACAATTAATAATATTTAGAGTAGAGAATAAACCGGAAATCAAGTATCTCATCGCTGATAATTAAGGAGAATTTGTTTAGCATATTTACATTGATTCATTCTAGAATAAGATATAAAAAAATCAAGATAGAGAAGTTTATTGTTCCATGTTTTTTCTGGACCAGTTCAGTGCATTTACGTTACATGCCTCAATACACGCACCGCAGGCATAGCAGTCATTGTGGAACTTGTTTTTCTCATAGAAATCTTTCATAGCCGCTGTTGGACATGCTTCGACGCATTGCATACAGTTAACACACGCCTCTTCATTGATTCTTGGTCGATACACGCTGAATTGTTCAGCAACTAGTCCAACTAAGCCAAAAGGACACAGGAACCTGCACCATGGCCTGTAAAAGAAGACACTGGCTACACCTATACTTAGGAAAACCAGTCCGCTGACTAGGGTTATGTTTAGCTGGAAGAAGGCAAAGGGATCAAGTAGGCCTAGAAGATTTAAGCCGGATAGGAAAAGGAGGCCTACGAAGGCGATTAAAAAGGCTGTACGTGTCCATAAGGTTGTTTGCTTTGAGACATTGATCTTCTTGGATGGTACTCGGTGTAGTGCGTCTTGGAGTAAGCCTAGTTGGCATCCCCATCCGCATATGCTGCGATTTGAGGCAACCACCAGTAAGAGCATGCCAGCCAGCATTATTATTGAGAGCTGTAACGGTACGGGGACGGGTAGTCCTTTGATGTTGAGGAATAGGTTAGTTAGCATGGTCATGGGGTTCGGGTTTAGTGGACTTAGTTGGCCGTAAATGAACCCAAAGACGAGTGTTCCGGTTATGAGGAGTCCTAGTCTGTTTTTTCTGTTTATTTTTCGTTGAGTTAATAACCAGGTGGTTATGCCTATTGTGGCTATCCATAGGATTAGTTTTGATAGTAGTATTTTGTCCATTTATACACACCTTACATATGACTTATTGTCATATCACGTGTAGAAACATATAAACATATGCCAAAGCGTCATATAACATATGAGGGGTGTAACACTACGAATCGAGAAAATACTGAAAAAACAGATCCAGAAAATAGCTGACAAGACACAGAGAAACCTGAGCGACATAACCCGGGACCTCATCGACCTAGGCACCGGGTACCAGCAGGAATCACCCATAATAATCAAGGGAGTATTCGGAATAACCCGATCATTCAGTAAACTAAGCTACGGAGACGAGGGAACACGGATCAGCATCTACTTGGAAGAAGAACAGATAGAACAAGCCGTAAACGCATTCAAGAACACTGAGACAGGGTCCATACGTGAAGCCATCAGACTGGGATTCATAATGCTCTACGCTGAGAACGTAAGATTCACCAACCCTAAGACTGAGGTTTATCCCTTCAAAGACTTTAAACAGGAATCATTCCAAAACCAGAGGGCACAAAGAGCCCTAGATCGTCTACTCGGTAAACAGTGAACAATAAAAACCGTATTGAAGTACGGGGTTACATGTATTGTAAAATAGGGGAACTAGTCGAGTAGTCTATTCTCGCCCTCTAGCTTCATGATATCTGTTACATCTTGACTTGCCTCAAGGCAGCCAAGATAAGTTTCAGTATCGTCTCGTACGACAAAGTATCTGATATGCACTTTTTTCTCCCCAAGGTTTATCCAGAACTCTGCACGGTCTCGTTTACCGGTTTTCATCTCTTTGAGTATCTGCTCGACTTTCCCTAGGATCTTCTCAGGGTGACAGTCCTGGACCTTGCGGCCTATTACTGAGGCGGGTCTTGGGAATATTCTGTCTCCGTTTTTATTGAAGAGTTGGACAGTATCCTCTGAGTCTATGAAGCTGAACTCGATGAGTAGAGAGTCTAGAATATGTGCTAGGAGTGATTCGTTTACTTTTCCTTTCATATCTAAATAACTGAGTGTGGATGTAAAAACATACCCTGTAGAGTAGGGGAGGATTCTAATTCGTCCAGTTGAATAATGTTATTGGGGATATGTGTTGAGAACTAGACTGGAGACGCTGAGAGAACAGTTGGCTTCAACGTACTGGATAATACCAGCCATCATGGTTACGCTCAGCATAATATTATCCCTTGTAACCATCCATATTGATCAGACAGCCTCACCCAGTTATCTCCAGGAGATGGGTTGGCTGGGAGTTGATGATCCGGATGGAGCTAGAAGCTTCCTCAGCGTAGTCGCGGGGTCCATGATAGGTACAACGGGGGTAATCTTCAGCATCACCATAGCTTCTCTGGTACAAGCCTCCAGTCAACTGGGGCCACGTATACTGAACAATTTCCTGAGGGACCGGGGAAACCAGTTTGTGTTGGGTACCTTGACGGCGACTTATATTTATTGTTTGTTCACGTTGAAGAGCATTAACAATTTTGCTACAGGTTTCTTTGTACCTAATCTGAGTATTATAACCAGTATCGTGTTAACGCTGCTCAGCCTAGGGGCCCTCGTCTATTTCTTTCACCATATAACGGCTTCACTTCAGGCGGATAACGTGATAACACAGATCGGGGAGGAGTTAACCATCGCCATCGAGAAGATTTTCCCCGATAAAATGAGTTTATTCTCGGTTAATCAAGAGGAACCGGAGGAGACTCCAACTCCAACCGAGGATAGCTTGGTGATTAACTCAAAGAGAAGCGGGTATCTTCAAGCATTAGACAGGGATACGCTCATCAAGTTAGCTCAAGAGCATGACCTAAAGATGCGAACCGAGCTGCGTCCAGGTGAATTCACCGCCGATGAGAGCCCACTGGTAACAGTTTGGCCTAAGAGAGAAGGAGTGAGGGAACTCGAGGAAAAGATAGAGAAAGCATTCATACTGGGAGACCAGAGGCTCAGGATCCAGAATGTGGAGTATCATCTTAACCAATTGATTGAGATCGCTGTTAGGGCTTCAGGGATAAATGATCCCTTTACGGTTCTGAACTGCATAGACCAGATTGCCGCCAGTCTCACACAGCTACTGGAACGAAGCATACCCACAGGGTACTATTATGATGAGGATGACGCTTTGAGGCTCATAACAAAACCTCTGACCTATACGGAGATCATTGAGACAAGCTTTAACCAGATCCGGAGGAATGGCTCGGATAGTGTCTCGGTTATGGTTAAGCTACTTGAGGCCATTGAGATGCTTGCACCCCAGACAAAGACTTGGGAGCAATCCAATGTTTTAAGGGAGCAGGCTGATCGGGTCTACAAATCAGGTAAAGAGAATATTCCTGAATGGGACTTTGTGTACATCGAGTCAAAACATAAAGCGGCTTTAAGGGCGTTAGACGTGTGAGATAAGGTTATTGTCAGTTGTTTGTGGAGAGGGTTGAATAAAATAGGTATTTATACTTCAAAGACCATAGCTCAGAGATCGACCTATAAGAGATTGAGGCAAAACTTAATGGAAGAGAAGAGATTAACGCGCGTTGTTTTAGATATCTTAAAACCCCATGAACCGCATTTAACGGAGTTCGCCGAGTACTTGTGTTCACTGGATGAGATTGAGAGATTAGAGATCACCGTGATTGAGCGGGATGAGACCACTGAGACCCTTGAGGCGGTAATCAATGGGGATCTTAACTATGATGGACTGCGATTACATATGGCGGTTAAGGGCGCTGCTATTCACAGCGTTGATGAGGTAACTGTGGCTTAGCTTTATTTAATAGCATCAAAGTTCAGTCTAGCTAGGTAATGGTTCATTAGGAACCCTTTTTGAATCACTTGGTATCTCATGGTACTGCTCGGGGATAGTTTACTTGGATGAATTTATAGAGGGGTTGAAGGAGCTTGAAGGTTACAAGGACCAGATTGAGCACATTGAGTATTTTCCAAGTAAGAAAGAACAGACAGGCAGACTAGATTATCCACTTCCCCCGATGCTGCAACAGTATCTGGATAACAGGAGGATACGGCTCTACAAGCATCAGACGGACGCCATTAACCTTGTGAGAGCTGGAGAGAACGTTGTCATCGCTACTCCAACCGCGTCAGGTAAGACTATGGCGTTCAATCTCCCGGTAATGGAGACCATGCATAATGATCCGGAGGCCAGGGCGCTTTACATATACCCCATGAAGGCGTTGGAGAATGACCAGCTTAATGTCCTCTCCATCATGGAGAAAGAGACAGGTATCAAGGTAAGGCCCCGGATCTATGACGGGGATACTCCCCGGGAGGATAGGTATAGTATACGTGAGAACTCCCGTATAGTCTTAACGAACCCGTATGGTCTTCATTATTATCTACCGTGGCATCATCTCTGGAGGAAATTTTTCTCAAACCTCCGATACATCATAGTGGATGAGTCGCATACTTATCGCGGGGTATTCGGGTCGCATATAGCTCTCCTATTCAGGAGGTTGAACAGGATCTGCGGCTACTACGGGTCCAGACCCCAGTATATTTTATCCTCGGCTACCATAGCGAACCCTGAGGAGCATTCGAGGAAGCTCACTGGACAGGATTTTGAGATAATCAATGAGGATACCTCGGAGTCGGGTAGAAAATACTTCATCTTCTGGAACCCGCCTATCACTGATGGGCAGACACGCAGATCCACTCATCAGGAAACCCGGTCTCTGTTAACCTACTGTGTTAAGGAGGGACTGCAGACACTGTGTTTTACAAAGTCTCGGAAGATGGCGGAGTTGCTGGCGGTATGGGTTAGGCAGGATCTCTATCAGACTCATCCGGGTCTCGCTGAGGCGGTGCACTCTTACAGGGCTGGTTATCTCCCGGAGGAGAGGCGGAAGATTGAACGGGGTTTGAAGCGCCGAGAGGTTAACGCCGTTGTTACTACTAATGCTCTTGAGCTGGGTATAGATATCGGGTCGCTTGACTGTGTGATAATGTCGGGTTACCCGGGTACGGTGATATCCACGTGGCAGCAGGCTGGTAGAGCTGGGCGGTTGATTGATGACTCACACGTGTTTCTAGTAGCGTTTCAGAATCCCCTAGATCAGTATTTTATGAATCACCCATTGAACTTTTTTGAGAGAAACCCGGAGAACGCTGTGATTAACCTGGATAACCCGTACATCACCACGGGGCATATTATGTGTGCATCTAAGGAGCTGCCCCTGAGAATAGAGGACCGGGTATACTTCACCAAGGGATTGGTTGACGCGGTTAACGAGTTAAGCATTGAGGGTTATCTGGAGAAGAGGGGTGAGGGGTGGAGGTACGCTGGGCCGGAGAGGCCTACTACTCGTGTGAAGTTGAATAATATCTCCGATGAGACAGTGAAGGTCATGTACTATAACCAGGTTTTGGAGACCATGGATCTCACCAAGGCGTACAGGGAGGTTCATGAGGGCGCTATCCTGCTTCACCGTGGAGAACCTTACAGGGTGAAGGAGCTTGATTTGGATAACCTGGTTGCACACGTGGTGGAGGGGAAGACTAATCTCTACACTGAGGCCTTGAAGACCATAGATATCTCAATCAGGAAACCGTTAAGCAGTAATGATCTTGGGGTCCAGTCGGGGTACGGTGAGGTGAATGTCACGGAGTATTTTAACGAGTACCGGGTGATGCAGTATGAGAAGAAGATTGATCAACGGGTACTGGATCTGCCTCCGCTGAATTTTCCCTCCACGGGGTTCTGGTTCACCATACCTGAGTATATTGCTTCTCGTGTCAGGTCGAAGAATCTGAATCTGGCTGGTGGTCTGCACGCGGTGGAGCATGCGATTATCGCGGTCTCGCCGCTGCACGCCATGTGTGACCCCAATGATCTGGGCGGTGTGTCAACGATTAAGCATGGGGACACCAGGATGCCGTCGGTCTTCGTTTATGACGGGTACAAGGGGGGTGTGGGGTTATCGGAGAAGCTCTACGAGTTGTTACCAGAGTTACTGGAGACCACTTTGAATCTTATTCAGGACTGCCAATGCAGTGATGGTTGTCCTTCCTGTATCTATTCATCCAAGTGTGGTAATAATAATGAGCCCCTGGATAAGCAGGCAGCGATAATGTTGCTGGAAGAGCTGTTGGCGGAGATAAGAAAAAGTTAGATTATATCCGGTAACCGGGGGGCTCAGTGTATCCGCCTGTTACTTTTTCTAGGAGTTCAGCGAAGTGGATGGTGGTGTCGTCTTCCAGGTAGGGGCCGAGTATCTGGATGCCTACAGGCAGCCCGGTGTCGGTGAAGCCTGCTGGTGCGACGGTGCAGGGTAGCCCGGTTATGGAGCTATAGGTCATCCAATAGAGTTGATCCATGTAGGGTCTCTCGCCTTCACCTGTCTCTATGGTGCGCTTGGTCATGGGTTCGCTGTGGTCGTGGGGAAAAGCAGCGGTATAGTTTACGGGCATCAGGAATACGTCGATGTCTTTGAATATTTTCTTCCAGAGGCATCGTACGGCGATTCGTTTCTCCTCAAAGCCTATGTGGTGTCTGTGTTCTGTGGTCCATACCCATGCTTTCAGGGCTTCGTCGTCCACGTTGGGGCGCTCTGCTAGTCTTCTGGTCTCTTCTAGGTCCTTGTCTTTTAGCTGGGCTGCTTTGTCGGCGTATCTCAGGAGCTTGAAGAGGTGAAACTGCTCGGCGGGGTCTACGGGGTTTGGCCAGCCCTCTTGGGCGCTGTGGACCTTATCCTTGAGCTGGTTTATTGTCTCTTGGATTGGTTTTCTGGTCTCCTGGCTTAGTGGGCATCGTGGTTCATCGATGATGTAACCGATCCTGTAGTCTTCCAGGTATCTGTGTCGGGGTGGGGGCATCTGCCACGTGTATGCTGTGGATTCGTACTGGTCGGGGCCTCCTATGACTTCCATGGCTAGCCGTAGGTCCGCTGGGCTTCGGGCTAGTGGCCCGGGTGTGGACATCCTTGATGGTGGGCGGTGGATGCTGTTCATGGAGTCGGGTACGCTTCCCCTTAGAGGTACGGTGCCTATGCTTGGTCGGTGCCCGTATACTCCTGTGAAGTGGGCTGGTACTCTTATGGAGCCAGCGAAGTCGCTGCCTATGCTGAGATAGGTTAAGCCAGTGGCTACTGATGCGGCGCAGCCTCCTGATGAGCCTCCAGGGGTGGTCTCATGGTTCCATGGGTTAACCGTGGTGCCGTGGAGTTTGTTGTAGGTCTGCCAGTCTGCTATGAGTTCTGGTACGTTGGTGTGGGCTATTATTATGGCTCCGGCGTCCAGTAATCGGTTTACGATGACGGCGTTTCTCTCGGGGATGTGATTGGCGTATATTGGTGAGCCGCAGGTGGTGGGTACGCCTTTGATTTCGTACTGGTCTTTGACGGTTACTGGGACGCCGTGCAGTGGGCCCCAGTATTTTCCGTGTAGCAGGGCCTTGTCTGCTTCCCCTGCTCGTTTTATTGCCTGTTCGTGTTGAGGAGTGATGATGCTGTTGAGTCGTGGATTGATGTGTTTGATTCTCTCCAGGATGTGGGAGGTTAACTCGGTGCTTGAGGTGTTTCCCAGTTGTATTGCTTCAGCTGCCTCTGTGGCTGATTTGAAGGAGAGGGTGTCAAGGTTCATAGGGTATTCTATGTGGAGTTGCTATATGTGATGTTTGCAGCCCATTCTAGGAACGCCGAAACGGGGAGACAAATAGTAAGTAGCTTACTATTACGGAAAAAAAAATTCTGACTGATTTTCCCTGCTGGCGTCTCTTGATGAAGTTTAGATAATTTTTTTACGCTTATTGGTAGTTACTACCAATAACAGAATTTTTTTTAGAATCATTGTTTCGTGTTTTCGGTTTCTTCTAGGGATTCGTCTTTTATCTAGCTGATGTCATGTTGTCGGGGCCTTAATTCCTAATCTTGTGTTTAGAGAGACGAAAGGATATTTACGCGTGTTGGATGGGTGAAAGTTCTTTTACTTTATCTGGTGTTTCGAGTTTTAGTACTGGTTTGGTGAAGGAGTGTTTTATCATGTTTTTGATCTCCTTGTTCGTGTTTTTGTATGTGAGTTTCTTTTCTTCTAGGTTGCTGAGGAGTTCATGGAGGAAACTGCGTGATGCGAAGGTGATTCCTTTGAAGTTTAGGGTGACTGTTTCTTCTTGACTTTTATTTATGGTTTGGAGTAGCTGTTGAGCAGTTTCCCTATGTCTTAGGGTGTCTGTTTCTACATGGTCGTAGATGTTAATCTCCAATTTAGGGTCACCTTGATCTATTATCTAGTAAATTATGCGTATATAATTATAAAACTGAAAAGACTTTGCTGTTTATACTAATTTCTTTTTGGCAGAGTATTTTTTTCGTATTATTAGATAAGTCTATATTTTCCGCAGGTGGCGATAGATAAGTTGTCCGTTTCGAGTTCTTCGGGCATATTATTATCTGGTAAGCCTGTAGCGTTTTACGTCAATAGTAAAGATAAGAAAAC